>NZ_FOFD01000002.1:182834-534068 GCF_900110865.1 Natrinema salaciae | reverse complement strand
CGAAGCCGAGGACGAATACCACGTCGAAGACGCCGAAGACGTCTATCAGGACGACGAAGCGTCCGGCGTCCTCCACCTCGATCTCGACGGCCTGTACCTCGATCTGCTCGGCCTCGAAGTGAACCTGAACCCGGTCACGCTCGACGTCTCGGCGCGGCCCGGCGGGAACAAATTGCTCGGGAACTTGCTGTCCGCAGTCACGGGGTTGCTGGACGGTCCCGGTGCCATGCTGGACTCGGTAAAGTCGCTGCTGGGTAAGCCAAAAGAGATGCTCGGCACCCTGCTTGGCAAACCCAAAGCGATGCTCAGTAACCTGCTGAGCAAGCCCGGAGAGTGGCTCAGCGGCCTCTTCGGTGGCGGTGCTGCGGAGGGTGAGACGGACGCCGACGAAGGGGGGCCAGCGGACGAGGAGGCCGACGAAGCGGAACCGAGCGAGGAACGCGAGTCGCCCGGCCGCATCTCCAGAGCGGGCAGCTGGCTGAAGGAGAAGTTGTCCGGACTCGTTCCCAGCATCCCCACCGAGGAGATCGTGGCGATGATCGTCAGAGAAGTGATCGAACAGCTAGTCGAGCGGCTCGAGCCGAAGGGCGAGGAGGAGCCCGGCGAACAGGCGGAGCCGTCACAGGCGGAGGCATCATCATGAGCGACGACTCACTGACCGAGCGGATCGATACCGAGAAGATAACCGAAACCGTCGACGTCGACGAACTGGTCGAAGGAACCCAGTGGGAGGACGAGATCGACGGGGACAAGCCGCTCGGCGAAGCGCTGGGCGGACAGATCGGCGCGATTCTCGGGCGAGCGATCGGCGAATCGCTCGGTCGGACGATCGGGAACATGGTCGTCAACGAACTGCTCAGTCCCGACGAAGAACCCGCCGAAGACAGTGAGGAGCCCGCTGAAGAAGGGGACGAAGAGACCGCCGAAGAAGACGAAACTGACGAAGAGCCCGCTGAAGAAGGGGACGAAGAGACCGCCGAAGAAGGGGACGAAGGGACGGAGGCCGCGGGAGAAGACGAAAGCGAGGGCGACGACGGGACCGAGGCGGAAAGCGACTCCGAGTCGGACGCGGAGGGCGAGGAATCGGCGGCCGAAGAATCGGAGCAGTCGACCGAAGCCGAGGAATAACACCGTGATCCAGCACACTTTCCCTATCCGCGGTCCGACTCGAGGTGGTCGCCGTGAGTGACGGGTCCGGACTGAAAGGAATGGTGGCCAACGAGGTCAGCAACCAGCTCGACGTCGCCGATATGCTCGGTGGCGGGAGTATCGAGGACAACATCGACGGTGGCGAGGTCGGGGCCGTAGTCGGTCGGCAGTTCGGCGAACGGTTCGGGCGCGAAGTCGGCGCGGCGATCGGCCGAGAGGTCCACGAGACGATCGCCGCTGGCGTCGAAGACGGGAACGACCTCGGCGAGATTCGAGCCGACCTCTCGACGGCGATTCGGGACGCTCTGCGGGAATCGATGTCGGAAGTCGAGGGCCGCGATTCGCTCGAGTCGATGGCCAAAGGCGTTACCGAAGGGACCAGCGTCGAGGGGCTTGTAGAGGAGATTGGCGGCGACGAAGGCGAGGAACGAGCGGAATCCGAGGCGGAGGAGACAGCGGGTGAAGCGGAAGAACAGGTTGACGACGGCGTCGAGAGCGACGAAACGGACGCCAAAGAAGCGGCCGAAGACGCTGCTGGCAAAGCCAAAGAGACAGCTGAAGGCGCTGCTGGCAAAGCCAAAGAGACAGCTGAAGGCGCTGCTGGCAAAGCCAAAGAGACGGCTGAAGGCGCTGCCGGCAAAGCCAAAGAGACGGCCGAAGACGCTGCCGACAAAGCCAAAGAGACGGCCGAAGGAGCGACCGGCGAAGCCGAAGCGGCCGAACCGTCCGGCGAGAGCGAGGACGAGGCGTCGACGGAGGAACTCGAGGATCTCAGGAAGGACACGCTCGAGGACTTCCTCGGGGTGATGTCCTACAGCGACCTGCAGTCGGTGGCGAAGGACGTCGGCGTGAAGGCGAACCTCAGCCGGGAGGAGATGACCGGGGAGATCATCGAGACGGTGACGGACGAAGGGGGCGATGGGGATTCCGATTCGGATTCGGAATCCGAAGCGGAGGCGGAAGCCGAGTAACGACCGCATCGCGGTCCCGTTTCGACGGGGGCGAACAGCACGAGAACGGCGCGGTACGACCGGTGAACCACCAATGACCGACTCACAACTACAGGATCGCGTCCGCGAGGTACTGAACCGAGCCGACGAATCGAGTGTGTCGATGCTCTCCGAGGACGGCCCCGACGGCGAGACCGGCCTCGTCGAGGCCGCGGCCGAGGCGAACGGTATCCTCGAGTCGGCCGATTCCGACGAGTTGCTCGCGGCGGTCGGGTTGGACACGCTCGAGGACGGGACCGAACCGGCGTCGATCCCGGAGGCCATCGCTCGGGGCGAACAGGAGAACGTCGAGGACCTCCATCGACTGCTCCGGCTCTCGAAGCTCGCCGATCGCACGGACGAGGCGAGTCTCGAGGGGGCGGTCGACGACCTCCGGGAGGCGATCGGCGAGCGGGCCGAGTCCACGACCGAAACTGCAGCGAGCGCGGCCGACGGAGACGACGATGGCGGCGAACCGGCGGCCGCCGAGGGCAACGCGGACGCCGCCGAGAACGAGGCGGCCAAGTCGGGGACGGCCGACCGCGGGGAGACAGAGTCGGAGCCGACCGACGACGTCGGGGACCGACTCCGATCGGCGATGCGCGACTCGTTCGGGGAGTTCGGCGACGAGATCTCCCAGTTGAAAGCGCGACTCGAGTCGGCGCATGCCGGAAGCGCCGGTAGCGGTGCGGCGGACGATTCGGCTGGTGACGAGACGCCGGAGGCGGAGACCGACGAGGACGAGGGCGGAGACAGGGGCCTTCTCGGATCGGGTCTCGACGGGGGGAACCGCGGCACGCCGGGCGGTCCGAGTCGCCACTCGACGATGGCACCACCGCCGTCCCAGCGGGCGGACATGCGCGGGCCCGTGCGCCACTCGACGATGCCCGACAAGCACGGATAGCGTTCCGGAGGAGCGCGGTAGCACGAGCCGAGCGGAGCTCGAGGGCGAACGGAGCGGCGACCGCGAACTGGCCATCGCCCGCTGAAGCCTTATTCAGTCGCTCGCCGACGGCTCGTGTATGACGAAACACATCAGCGAGACCCAGGTCCGCCACTGGCTCGACGAGACGGCGATCAGGAACGTGACTCCCCACACCGACGAGGACACCGAGTTCAACTTCCAGGTCGAACTCTCACAGCTGCCGGTCCACGTCATCAAGGAAGACGAGTTCGGGCCGGTTCGAATCGTCGGTCGTAGCGGCTTCGACACCGAGCGAGCCCGGAATCTGCTCCGCGACGACCGGCGACGCGGCGAGTTGCTCGAGTACGTCGGGCCGATGCTGGCGGCGACACCGGGGTTCTACACGTTTCTCGACGAGGACGACGCCTCGTGCCAGTTGCGCGAGGCCGAGACGGTGCAAGTGGAGTACCGGGTCTATCCCGACGGAGCCACCCAGCAGACGCTGATGGACGGGATCATGGCCATCGCGACGAGCATGCGGTACGTCCAGAACGTCGTGGTCGCGGTAGCGGAGGCCGAGTAGGGGCGGCCGGGCCGGCCAGTCCAGCCGGCCCCACGTAACTGGGATCGGTTACGAATCGACGGCCACGAGCGCTCGAACGGGCGTCGTGAACCGCTTGTAGCTACTCGAGCGATACGTTTATACGACTGTACTCCATCGTTGTTCCCCATATGGAATATCGACGCCGAGAGCTGCTCGGGGCGAGTGCGGCCGGAATCGCCGCGTCCGTCGCGGGCTGTCTCGGATCGGATGGGGGCGATGGCGAGGAAGGATCGATCGCCGGCGAGGAGCTGGCGCTCGCGACGACGACGAGCACGTACGACACGGGGCTGCTCGACGAACTCAACCAGGCGTTTCAGGAGCGGTTCGGAACGCCCGTTGCGGCCAACGCACAGGGGACTGGGAAGGCGATTCGGTCCGCCCGCGACGGGAACGCCGACGTGATTCTCGTTCACGCGCGGTCCCAGGAGGACGAGTTCATGCGCGAGGGCTACGGCGTCAACCGGCGGGACCTGATGTTCAACGACTTCGTCGTCGTCGGACCCAGCGACGACCCGGCGGGCGTCGGCGACACCGACCAGGCGACGGCAGCCTTCGAGGCCATCGCGGACGCGCAGGCGGGGTTCAAATCGCGCGGGGACGATTCGGGGACCCACACCAAGGAACTGGTAATCTGGTCCGAAGCCGGGGCCGAGCCCGGCGGCGAGTGGTACGAGGAGACCGGCAGCGGGATGGGCAACACGCTGACGATCGCGAGCGAGTCGGAAGCGTACACGCTCGCCGATCGGGGCACGTTCCTCTCGAGGCAGGACTCCGTCGACCTCGAGATCCTGCTCCAGGGGCCGATCGAGGGCGGCCCGGAACTGCTCGCGAACCCGTACGGGATCATGGCCGTCAACCCCGA
Source organism: Natrinema salaciae (assembly GCF_900110865.1). Taxonomy (NCBI): domain Archaea; kingdom Methanobacteriati; phylum Methanobacteriota; class Halobacteria; order Halobacteriales; family Natrialbaceae; genus Natrinema; species Natrinema salaciae. The sequence continues at coordinate 529,560 of NZ_FOFD01000002.1, read as the reverse complement.
GATTCACTCGGGCGTCAACTACCAGCTCGCGATGGCCTACATCGGTTTCTTCACGAGCCCGGACGGACAGGAGCTCATCGCTGACTACACGGCGAACGGCCAGCAGCTGTTCTATCCCGAGGCGCTGTCGGAGGACCCGGACTTCCAGCAGTACGTGCCGGAGGGGTGGCAACCCGATTCGTCGAACGCCTCGGACGAGTGATCGCCGGCCGGTGACCGCGAACGGAACCACGACCGATGACACTCGAATTCATCGCCGAACCGAACTATCTCCGGAGCATCGTCCGGGTGTCGCTGACGGTCAGCCTGACCGCCGTCCTGCTGAGCACACTGCTGAGCCTGCCGTTCGCGTTCCTCGTCGGCTTCGCCGACTTCCGCGGCAAGCGCTTTCTCACGGCCGTCATCAACACGGGAATGGGGTTTCCGAGCGTCGCCATCGGGTTGCTCGTCCTGATGCTCATCTCGAACGACGGGCCGCTCGGTTCGCTGGACCTCGTCTACACGCCGGAGGCGATGATCCTCTCGCAGTGCGTGCTCGCCGCGCCGGTGATCACCGGCGTCGCGCTCTCGGCGATCGAGAGCGTCGACGACGCCGTTCGAGACGCGGCCTACGGCGTCGGCGGAACCCGCGCCGACGTGGCCCTGGTCACGCTCAAAGAGGCGCGATACGGGGTCATAACGGGCATCCTCGCCGGCTTCGGACGGGCGATCAGCGAGGTCGGCTCCGTCCTCATCGTCGGGGGCAACATCGCCTACGCAGACGGGACTTCGAAGACCCGGACCATCACGACCGCGATCACGTTCGAGACGCGGCGCGGCGAGTTCGAAACCGCCCTGGCGCTCGGCGCGGTGTTGATCGTGCTCGTCTTGTTCGTCAACGGCGTCGTCATGCGACTCGGGGGGCGGTGACGGTGGCGGTTCCGAACCGCCCTCGTCCGACACCGCAGCGCCCGATCGCGGTGGAGGTGAGCCGACAGTGAACCTCGAGCTCGACGGCGTCACGTACGGCATCGACGACGCGCGGATCCTGACCGATGTCTCGCTCGCCGTCGGCTCCGGCGAGGTCGTGACGGTCATCGGCCCCTCGGGGGCCGGGAAGACGACGTTGTTGCGACTCGCGTCGCTGTTCGAGCGGCCGACCGACGGAGCCCTCCGCTGTGACGGGATCGATCCGTGGGCGCGCTCTCGAGACGAGCGCCTCGACCTCCGTCGACGGATCGGCGTCGTCTTCCAGCAGGCGAGCCTGTTCGAGACGTCGGTGGCGCGTAACGTCGACGTGGGGCAGCGGGTTCGCCGGCCGTGGCCCCGGCGGTTTCGGGACTTCCTCCAGCGGCTCGCCGACCGGTGGATTCACGGGTCGCTCACGGTCGACGAGCGGACGCTCGAGGCCCTCGAACTGGTCGGTCTCCGCGACGCCTGGAACCGCGACGCGAAATCGCTGTCCGGCGGCGAGGCCCAGCGCGTCTCCTTCGCCCGCGCGCTCGCCGCGGAGCCCGACCTGCTGGTGCTCGACGAGCCGACCTCGGATCTCGACCCGCGGAACACGGCCATCCTCGAGCGGGCGATCGAACGCGCCCGAGGGCACGATCACGGCGTGTTGCTCGCGACGCACGACATGCATCAGGCCGAGCGGATCTCCGATCGGGTCGCGTTTCTGCTCGAGGGCGAACTGGTGGAGGTCGGGCCGCCGGAGCGGATCTTCGAGGCCCCGCGCGACGAACGGACCGCGCGGTTCGTTCGCGGCGACCTCCTGTACGATGAAAACGAACTTTTCGCCTGATCCCGTAGGCGTACTCGAGCGGACCCGATCGTCCGGACCCAGAGACAGATATCCCATGGAGAAAGGATTCGACCCCTACCTGCGGATCGACGACGTCGCGGTCGACCGCAGTGACGTCGAGATGTTGCGCGCGATCGCCGACTGCGGCTCGCTGTCGGGTGCGGCCGACGCGCTCGAGCGGTCCTATCCCCGCCTTCAGCAGCGGGTCGTCGAACTCGAGTCGGCGATCGGCCCGCTGGTCGACCGAACTCGTGGCGGGGCCGACGGGGGCGGCAGTTCCCTGACGGCGACGGCCGGGGACTTGCTGGCGCGGTTCGACCGACTGGTCGCGGCCTACGAGGGGGTCGCCCGCGTCGACGAGACGGTACTCGAGGGAGCGGTCGTCGATCGGGACGGCGAACTCGCGACCGTCGACACCGACGTCGGTGCGGTTCTGGCGGTCGTTCCGGCCGACGCCGCGACCGCGTCCGTGACGATTCGCTCCGACGCCGTGAGCCTCCACGCACCGAGCGACGTGCCGCGAGCCGAAGGAACGAGCGTTCGCAACCGCTTTTCGGGAACGATCTCGTGGCTCGAGGCCGGCGACGCCGTCGCTCGCGTGGGGATCGAACTCGACGGCGGCGACGAACACGGCGGCACCGAACTCGTGGCGCTGGTGACCCGTCGAAGCGTCGACGCGCTGTCGCTCGAGCCCGGCCGGTCGATCGTCGCCTCGGTGAAGGCGACGGCAGCGCGCGGTGTCGCGGCGGACGAACGGGACGAGGAGTAGCCGACCGCGGGTCGGGGCGGAAACCGCTTCCGACGGACGTGGCGAGTTCGGCGGATCGAGGTGTCGCGCTCCGCCACCTGCTCGCGTCTCGAGCCTACGTCGCTCGGTCTCCCGATGGTGGCTGTGACACGGCGGACGTCACCGCGTGCGGGTGCCCCAAGAGAACGAGCGTGCAAGCGAGCCACAGATCTTTCTCGAGGCGGCCCGTACCGCCGAGCATGTACGACTCCATTCTGGTCGCGACCGACGGCAGTGACGCCGCAGGGACCGCGGTCGACCACGCGATCGCGCTCGCGGAGCAGTTCGACGCGCCGCTGTACGGGATCGCCGTCGTCGACGAACGGACCGAGTACGACACCGGCATCGTCGACCCCGAGGAGGCCCGGCGACACCTCGAGGAGCGGGCGGCGGGCTGGCTCGCGGACCTCGAGGCGACGGCGACCGAGGCCGACGTGGCCGTCGAGACGACGGTCCGCTTCGGGGTTCCCCACGAGGAGATCCTCGACTATGCGGCCGATCGCGACGTTAGCGCGATCGTACTCGGTGCCCGCGGCCGATCGTCGTTCAAGGGGGCACTGCTCGGAAGTACCGTGGACCGGGTGGTTCGGATCGCCGCCCGTCCGGTGTTGGTCGTCGGAAGCACCGAGGCCGAATCGACGGCGTAGGCGGCCCGCCCCCCTCGAGGTCGTCACAACCGCAGGGGCCGGGCTTTGGGCCTCGTCTCGGTAACGGGGCTGTGTGCCGCAGTCAGCGCGTTCGTCGGGGTACTGCTCTCGGTGATGCCCTCGCAGTACGGTGGCCAACTACTGCGGCTGAACGACAGCCCCCGCGAACGGACCGGCGGCGGTGCACCAGTTCGGGTCCAGTTCGGCGGCGGCCCGAGGTACGGGAGGCGAACATTTACCTCTGCTGTCGTGTGACATGACCGTATGTCACTGCTCGTCCCCTTCGATGGCTCCACGCTAGCGGTTCAAGCACTCGAGCGCGCTTCGTCGTTCGGCGACCTGCTCGACGAGGAAGTCGTCGTGCTCACGGTGATCCCGGACGACCCCGATTACGCGCGGGAGCGGGGCTGGATCACGCAGGGTGAGCCGTTCGACGCAGCGGCGATCGCGGCGGGAATCGGGGACCGCGCGGCGGAGGTAGCGCCGGAAGCGACCGTTCGAACGGAACGGGTCAGTTCCGACGAACCGACCGCGACGTCGACGACGAACGTCGTTCGCGAGATTCGGCGCGTCGCCGGCGAGATCGAGGCCTCGGTCGTCTTCATCGGCTCGGAGAACGCGGGCTCGGTCATCGCGCCCCAGTCGAGCGTGGGAAGCCCGGTCGCGAACGACCACCGGTACGACGTCTACGTCGTTCGCGAACCCGGTCACGAGGTCGATCCCGAGGAGATCGCCGATATCGACTCGACCCAGGACGATCTCTGATCGAGCCGACGCCGCGGGCGACGGGACCGCGAACCCGTCCACGGCGCGGCGGTTCGGAGGAACGTTTATTCCCCTGACCGTCCACGATTCGGACGAGAATGGTCGATCGGAACGGGTTGGACCGAGACGCGTCCGCGCCCACTGGGCCCACCCCCACCCATAGCCCTCCGGAATCGTTCGTCGAGCAGGCGAACGTCGCTGCTCCCGGAATTCACGACGAGTTCGCGGCGAACTGGCCCGACTGCTGGGAGCGGGCGGCGGACCTCCTCTCGTGGGAGGAGCCGTACGACACCGTCCTCGAGGCCGACGACGCGCCCTTCTACCGCTGGTTCCCGGACGGACGACTCAACGCCGCCTTCAACTGTCTGGATCGCCACCTCGAGTCGGGGCGGAAGAACCACGCCGCGATCCGCTGGGAGGGCAAGCAGGGCGAGCGGCGGACCTACACCTATCGGGACCTGTACGTCGAAGTCAACGAGTTCGCGGCTGCCCTGCGGGATCTCGGCGTCGAACCGGACGACGTCGTGACGATCTATCTGCCGATGATCCCCGAGTTGCCGATCGCGATGCTCGCCTGTGCCCGGATCGGTGCACCCCACAGCGTCGTCTTCGCCGGCCTCTCCGCGGACGCGCTCGCGACGCGGATGGACGCCGCGGACAGCGAGTACCTGGTCACCTGCGACGGCTACTACCGGCGGGGCGACGCCTTCAACCAGAAGAGCAAGGTCGACAACGCGCGCATCGGCCTCGAGCAGGACGTTCGAACCGTCGTCGTCGATCGGCTCGGCGACGATTTGCCCCACGTCCTCGGGGAGGACGAGTGGGACTACCACGAGCTTCGCGACGCGTTCGCGGGCGAGACGGTCGAACCCGTCTCGCGGGACGCCGAGGACATGCTGTTCCTGATGTACACGTCGGGGACGACCGGCGAGCCGAAAGGCGTCGTCCACTCCACGGGTGGCTACCTCGCGCACGTCGCGTGGACGAGCCACGCGGTCCTCGACGTCAAGCCAGCGGATACCTACTGGTGTGCGGCCGACATCGGCTGGATCACCGGCCACTCCTACATCGTCTACGGCCCGCTCGCGCTGGGCACGACGAGCGTGATGTACGAGGGGACCCCCGATTACCCCGACCGAGATCGACTCTGGGAGATCGTCGACCGGAACGCTGTCGACGTCTTCTACACCGCGCCGACGGCGATCCGCGCGTTCATGAAGTGGGGCGCCGACTATCCCGACCGCCACGACCTCTCCTCGCTGCGCCTGCTCGGAACGGTCGGCGAGCCGATCAGCCCCCGTCCCTGGAGCTGGTATCGGGAACACATCGGTGGCGGCGACTGCCCGGTCGTCGACACCTGGTGGCAGACCGAGACCGGTGCGGTGACGATTTCGACGCTGCCGGGGATCGACGACATGAAGCCCGGCTCCGCCGGCCCGCCGCTGCCGGGGATCGACGCTCGCATCGTCGACGAGGCCGGCGACGAGGTCGACCCCGGGGAGACCGGCTACCTCACGATCGGGCGGCCGTGGCCGGGCATGGCCCGAACCCTGTACGACAACGACGAGCGGTTCGTCGCGGAGTACTGGCGGCGGTTCTCCGATCCGGACGCCGACGCGTGGCGCTACTTCAGCGGCGACACAGCCCGAATCGACGAGGAGGGCTACATCACCGTCCTCGGTCGCGTCGACGATGTGATCAACGTCTCCGGCCACCGACTGGGTACGATGGAAATCGAAAGCGCGATCGCCGACGTGGACGGCGTCGCCGAGGCCGCCGTCGTCGGCCGTTCGAGCGAGACCGGCGACACCGAAATCTACGCGTACGTGAGCACGGAGCGCGGCTGGGACGCCGACACGGCGATTCGGCGAACGATCCACGACAGCATCGAGTCGACGATCGGCCCGATCGCCCGGCCCGCGGCAGTGATCTTCACCCCGGAACTGCCAAAGACGCGCTCGGGCAAGATCATGCGCCGCCTGCTCGAGGACGTCGCCAACGGCGAGCAACTCGGCGATACGAGCGCGCTACGCAACCCGGAGATCGTCGGCGAGATCCAGGCCGCGATCGGCGACGACGACGAGCCGCCCGATCGTCGCTCGTAGTCGTTTCGCTCTTCCCAGCGTCACGAAACGGAGTTCCGGCCCGCGCCCGTGGCTGTGGCCGTCGATTGCCGGCGAACCACGACGAGAGGCGACACAGTTATGTTCGCATCCCCGGAAAGGGCGAATCAGACGCCATGGGTCTCGAGGGGACGACGGGGGCGGCACTCACGGGGCGGGAGTACGAGTCGTTGCTCGACGCCGCCGAAACGTACCGCGAGGCGCTGGTGCTTCGCCTCTGTGGGGACGTCGGTCTCCGCCCGGCGGAGCTGACCCGGCTCACCATCGACGACGTCGATCAGGTGCGGATCGATCCGCCGCGGTACGTGATTCGCGTGCCGACCGACGACGAACGGGGGAGTCGGACCGCGTACCTGCCGACCCGTGTCGAGCGGGAGCTCCGGCGCTACGCCCGCAGTAACGACCTCTCGACGGACGACCGGATCTTCTCCGTTACCGCCCGTCGGCTCCAGATGCTGGTCTCGGACGTCGCCGACCGGGCGAGCGAACTGTTCGACGAGCCCGGCCTCGCCGACGCCTCGACGAGCGACCTCCGGCAGTACTTCGCCCACACCGCCCTCGTGGACCACGACGTCAACCCCCGCGTCGTCAAGACCGCGGGCGGCTGGCGCAGTTTCGAAGCCCTCGAGTCCTATCTGCCCGAGCCGACGGACGCGGAGATCGTCGACGCCTTCGACGCCGTCGAGGGACCGTCCGGACCCCGATCCGGCGACCCGCAGTCCGGCCCCGCGGTGAGCGACGACAGCGTCGTTCGGCTGCTGTTGGCCGCTAGCGACCGCTACGCGCTCGTTCGACTCGACGCGGACGGCTACGTCGAGCGCTGGAACCGCAGCGCGGCCGCGATGTTCGGCTATCGGGCCGGCGAGATCGTCGGCACGCACGTTTCCGCGTTCTACACCGACGACGCCGTCGAGGACGGCGCTCCGGAGCGAACGCTCTCGAGAGCCCTCGACGAATCCGGGTGCGAGACCGACGGGTGGCGCGTCCACAAGGACGGCTCGCAGTTTCGCGCCACCGAAGTCGTCTCGCCGCTCCGGGACGATCAGGGACGACACCGCGGCTTCGCCGTCTTCGTCCGCGACGGAACGGCCGCTCACGAGGAACTCGAGGCCGTCCGCGAACGCCGCGACGAACTCGACCGTGTGTACGCGGTCGCCCGACGGCATCGAGCGGTGACCGCGGCGCTGCTCGAGTCGACCGATCACGAGGAGGTCGAGACGGCGACGTGTACCGCTCTCACCGACGGCCGAGCCTACGAGTTCGCCTGGATCGACCGCGCAACGGTCTCCGATCGACGCCAGGAGTGGCGCGCGTCCAGCGGAATCGATCCCAGCACCGTCGAGCGGGTCGTCCCCGACGAGTGGCGCGAGGGCGATTCCGTGGACCCCCTCGAGTCCGCCGATCCGGACGCCGACGACCGGTCCGTGGACCCGGCCCCGGTGACAGTCGCAACCGACGTCACGGCGACGGTTGACGGCGACGAGACGTTCGCGGGTGCCGTCGCGAAGGTTCCCCTCGCGTACGGCGATACCGTCTACGGCACGCTCGCGGTCGCGACCGACCGCTCGATGCCCTTCGCGGACGACGAACGGGCGTGGCTCGCGACGATCGGTCGACAGGTCGGGTACGCGATCGCCGCCATCCGCCGGCGGAACCTCCTGCTGTCCGATCGCGTGATCGAACTCGAGATCGCCTGTCGCGACGACCGGTCGTTCTTCGTCGACGCCTCGAGTCGGCTCGACTGTCGGTTCGAACTCGACTCGCTGGTCCCGATCGACGAGTCGACGCAGCTCTACTACGTCCGACTCGAAGGGGCGTCGCCGGCCGACGTCTTCGAACTCGCCGACGCGGAGTCCGGCATCGAGGACTGTCGGCTGGTCGAAACGGGTGCGGACGGCTGGCGCGTCGAGTTCGTCATCGAGAGCGCTTGTCCCATCGTCACGCTGACCGAGTACGGGGTGACCGTTCACGAGGCGGTCTTCGAGGACGGTGCAGCGACCATCACCGGCGACTGCGCCGCCGACGCCGACCTCCGGACGATCCTCGACGGGCTCCGTTCCGCGTTTCCCGCCTCCGAACTGCTCGGGAAACGCGAGGTCGAGCGGGACGTCCAGACGGCCCGCGAGTTCCGCGAGGGCCTCGAGGACCGGCTGACCGACCGCCAGGAGGCCGCGCTCCGGGCGGCCTATTTCGGCGGCTACTACGACTGGCCCCGGGAGAGTACGGCCGAGGAAGTCGCCGACGCGATGGGCGTCTCCTCGCCGACGCTGCACAATCACCTGCGGAAGGGCCAACACGAGTTGCTCCGGACGTTCTTCGACGATCCGGACGGCTGACTCACGGCCGATCGTTTCGGTCCGACCTGCTCGAGACTAGATCTCTAGACAGTCCGCTCGTCCCGGTCGCCTCCGGAACACGTTCGATATCCGTTCACTGCAGTTGAGGTGGTAATAAATATCGATACCCTCGACGTTCCGGTCGGTGCGGCGCTCACGGCCGGCTATCATGTCCTAATATAGTCAATATATGCTAGTTGTCCCTCCGATAATCGGGTCGATTTTGCACAACTAGAGGCCGTCTTTACTATGTGGGTACTCGATTGAGTGGGTGTACCATGTCACAGGAGGATGCCAATCTCGAGGCACGACTCGAGGAGCAGGAGGCGTTCGAGCCACCCGAGTCGTTCGTCGAGCAGGCAAACGTCACCGATCCGGGGATCTACGAGGAGTTCGAGGAGAACTGGCCGGCGTGTTGGGAGCGCGCGGCCGATCTTCTCTCGTGGGACGAGGAGTACGATACCGTCCTCGAGGACGGAGACGCACCGTTCTACGAGTGGTTCACCGGCGGCGAACTCAACGCGTCGTACAACTGTCTCGACCGGCACGTCGAGGAGGGTCGCGGCGACAGCGTCGCGCTCGAGTGGGAGGGCGAACTCGGCGAGACGCGTACGTACACCTACGACGAGCTACTGGACGAGGTCGAAGACTTCGCCGCGACGCTGCGCGACCTCGGCGTCGAGGAGGACGACGTCGTCACGCTGTACATGCCGATGGTTCCGGAGCTGCCGATCGCCATGCTGGCGTGTGCCCGCATCGGCGCACCCCACAGCGTGGTCTTCGCCGGCTTCTCGGCCGACGCGCTGGCGACCCGAATGAACTCGGCCGACAGCGAGTACCTCGTCACCTGCGACGGCTACTACCGGCGCGGCGACGCGCTCGATCACATCTCGAAGACCAACGAGGGCCTCGAGGGCGTCGAGCACGAGGTCTCCGACGTCGTGGTCGTCGACCGACTGGGCGACGACCTGGACCACGAGCTCGCGGACAACCAGCACGACTACGACGAGCTGGTCGCCGACCACGAGGGGTCGACGGTCGAGCCGGTCTCGCGGGACGCCGAGGACATGCTGTTCCTGATGTACACGTCGGGGACGACCGGCCAGCCGAAGGGGGTCAAGCACACCACCGGCGGCTACCTCGCGTACACCGCCTGGACGAGCCGCGCCGTGCTGGACATCGAGGCCGACGACACCTACTGGTGTTCGGCCGACATCGGCTGGATCACCGGCCACTCCTACATCGTCTACGGCCCGCTCGCGCTGGGCACGACGAGCGTGATGTACGAGGGGACGCCTGATTACCCCGACAAGGACCGGCTCTGGGAGATCGTCGAGAAGAACGAGGTCGACATCTTCTACACCGCGCCGACGGCCATCCGGGCGTTCATGAAGTGGGGTTCGGAGTACACGGAAAACCACGACCTGTCCTCGCTGCGGCTGCTCGGCACCGTCGGGGAGCCGATCAACCCGCGTGCGTGGAAGTGGTACTACAAGCACATCGGCGACGAGGAGTGCCCCATCGTCGACACCTGGTGGCAGACCGAGACCGGAGGCATGATGATCACGACGCTGCCGGGAATCAACACGATGAAACCCGGCTCCGCCGGCCCGCCGCTGCCGGGCGTCGACGCCCGCGTCGTCGACGCACAGGGTGAGGAGGTCGATGCCGGCAAGGCCGGCTACGTCACGGTCAACAACCCGTGGCCCGGGATGCTCCGCACGCTGTACAACAACGACGAGCGGTTCATCTCGGAGTACTGGCAGGAGTACTCCGACGAGGACGCCGACGAGTGGGTCTACTTCCCCGAGGACGGCGCGAAGATCGACGAGGACGGCTACATCACCATCCTCGGCCGCGTCGACGACGTGATCAACGTCTCCGGCCACCGGCTGGGGACCATGGAGATCGAGTCGGCCGTGGTCGGCGTGGAAGGGATCGCCGAAGCCGCCGTCGTCGGCGGCGACCACGAGGTCAAAGGCGAGGCGGTCTACGTCTACGCCATCCCCGAAGACGGCTACGAAGACCGGGAAGACGAACTCGAGGAGGAGGCCATGGAGGCCGTCCTCGACTCGATCGGGCCGATCGCCAAGCCCGAGGAGATCATCTTCACGCCGGAACTGCCCAAGACGCGCTCGGGCAAGATCATGCGACGCCTGCTCGAGGACATCGCGAGCGGGAACGAACTCGGCAACACCTCGACGCTTCGCAACCCCGAGGTCGTCGACGACATCGCAGACCAGGTAACGAGCGACTGACCGACACCCATTGTTTTCGACACAAACACGACTGAGACACACGCTACGCACACATATGCCAGATAATAACACTCACGACTCGACCGACGAACGGACCGCGACTGACGGTGGCGTCGCCAGCAAGGCGGGCCAGGCCCACCGAAACACCGACTACCTCAGCTCGGAAGTGAACCTGCTGAATCCGAGCACCCCGTTCATGCGCGATCACCTGCGCATCGTCTGGACGGGCTTCGTCATCTGGGTCATCGCCGTATGGGGCCCGGTGACGATGACGTACCTGGCGACCGACACGATGACGACCCAGATGCCGGTTCTTGGCTTCCCGCTCCACTACTTCCTGGTGGCGTTCGGCGCGCCGACCAGCGCGCTGATCCTCTCGTTCTGGTACTCGCGCAAGCGCGACGCGCTCGACGAGAAGTACGGTATCGATCACGCAGCCGTCGGAGAGACGGGGCACGGCGGTGAGGCCGCGGCCGCTGACGGGGGGGTCGACGAATGACGGGGCTCCCGGTCGTTCCGCTGCAGGAGAGCCTCCTCCCCGAGTCGCTGGATATCTCGTTCAAGCTGGTGCCGTCCATCCTCGTCCTCGGGATGCTGGGGCTGTTCCTCGCCATCGGGGTCGTCTTCCGCGTCGCCGACACCGAGAACATGTGGGTCGCCGGCCGTTCCATCGGAAACCTCGAGAACGGGATGGCGATCGGTGCCAACTGGATGTCCGCGGCCTCCTACCTCGGAATGGCGGCCTCCATCGCGCTGGCCGGCTTCTACGGGCTGGTGTTCGTCGTCGGCTGGACGACGGGCTACTTCATCCTGCTCATCTTCATGGCCGCCCAGCTCCGCCGGTTCGGGAAGTACACGGCGCCGGACTTCGTCGGCGACCGCTTCAACTCCGACGGCGCACGCGCCATCGCAGCGGTGACGACGTTCCTCATCGGGTTCGTCTACGCCATCGGGCAGGCGAAAGGCATGGCGCTCGTCGGGCTGTACGTCTTCGGCGACTACGGCGGCCTCATCCCCGGCCTCGACGGCTATCAGGTGATGGTCGTCGCCATGATGACGATCACCGTCGGCTACCTGACGCTGTCCGGAATGCTGGGTGCGACGAAGAACCAGGCGGTCCAGTACGTCATCCTCATCGTGGCGTTCGTGGCCGGCCTGTTCGTCGTCGGGTACGTGAACGGTTACTCGACGGTGCTGCCACAGCTCGAGTACGGCATGCTGATCGACGACCTCGGCAGCGAGTTCTCCGAACCGTTCGCCACCTCGAGTTACTACTTGTGGGTCGCGACCACGTTCTCGCTGATCGTCGGGACCTGCGGGCTCCCCCACGTGCTGGTGCGGTTCTACACGGTCGAGAGCGAGCGGACGGCCCGCTGGTCGACCGTCTGGGGGCTGTTCTTCATCTGCATCCTGTACTGGAGCGCACCGGCGTTCGCGGCGTTCGGGACCGACCTCTACAGCCAGAACGTCCGCGCGACGTACGGTGATCCCGGTATGGCCAGTGCAGCCAGCGAGGTCATCGTCGTGCTGGCGGCTCAGCTGTCGGGGCTCCCGCAGTGGTTCGTCGGACTGGTCGCCGCCGGCGGTATCGCGGCGGCCATCGCGACGGTCGCCGGGCTGTTCATCGCCGGCTCCTCGGCGATCAGCCACGACATCTACACCAACATCATCAACGAGGACGCGACGCAGCGCCAGCAGATCCTCGTCGGTCGCCTCTCGATCGTCGCGCTGGGCGCGCTGACCACGCTGGCTGCGCTCGACCCCGCGTCGTCGATCGCCGCGCTCGTCGGCTACGCGTTCTCGCTCGCCGGCTCCGTGCTGTTCCCGATGTTCTTCATCGGGATGTGGTGGGAGAACGCCAACCGACAGGGCGCGCTCGCCGGCATGACCACCGGGCTGGTCCTCTGGTCGATCCCGATGATCAACCAGATCGTGCCGAACTACGTCTCGTCGCTCGAGGCCCCGCTGTCGGCGGGCCTGGCACAGTGGATGCCGGCTATCGGCTCGGCGCTGATCACCCTGCCGATCGTCTTCATCGTCACGATCACCGTGTCGCTGCTGACTGACGAGCCGGACATGGAGACCAAGCGGGTCGTCCGGCAGTGTCACAGCCCCGAACCGATGCGCCAGCAACAGACCGCCGAAGACGTCGTGACCGACGGCGGCGAACCCGCGGACGACTAACCCCATGTACGAACGAATACTGATTCCGACTGACGGTAGCGAGACGGCCGAGACGGCGGTCGAGCACGCGCTCGATCTCGCCGAACAGTACGGGGCCGAGGTGCACGCCCTGTACGTGGTCGATACCAACGCGATGAGTCTCAGCCTCGGCGGCGAGCAGCTCGATCGCATCGAGCAGGGCCAGTACGGCGAGATGGACGAAGTGCGGGAGCGCGCCGAACGCGCTACCGGCTACGTGACCGATCGCGCGGCCGAGCGGGGGATCGACACCGTCGAACACGTCTCGGCGGGCAGACCCCACTCGATGATCGCCAACTACGTCGACGACAACGGCATCGATCTCGTCGTGATGGGATCGCACGGTCGTTCGGGGGTCAGACGGGCACTGCTCGGCAGCGTCACCGAACGGACGCTCCGGTCGACCCGCGCACCGGTCCTCGTCATCGACGAGGACTGAGGCGACCGGCGGACCGAGGCGGCGTTTTTTCGGGACGCTACCCCGCGGAGCGGCGGCGATGTCGCTGGCGCGGGATGCGAGACGATTCCACGAGCTCGTCGACGGCGACCTTCGCGGAACCGGCCGTCGAGCGTTCGACGCTACTGGTTCTGGCGCCTGATCGCGAGTTCGAAGTTCCAGATGAAGCCGAAGTACGCGACGACCCCCGCGAGCATGAGCATGTAGTACACCCAGGTCGGCGTCCCGAGAAAGTGGTCGACGGTCTCGACGATCGTCACCCAGACGACCGCGAACGCGAGATCGGTCAGTATCCCCCACCGCTCCTCGCGAGCGGTCCGTAGCCACTCGCGAGCCCCCGTCATCGGCCGACCACCCGACTCCCGAATTCGATCATTGTGCGAGCGTTTCGCAGGGTGTCGGAAAAAGCCTATCGACGGCCGCATCGACGTCCCCTCGGCGACGGCTCCGGCCTCGGCCGCGCCCCCTCGCGGCGGCCCGCCACTCGAGCGGTCGACCGGCAGTCGTCTCGCAGCCGAGACCGATCGCCGCGGGAGGCTGGCGGCTCACTCGTCCCAGTACTCCGTCTCGTCGTCGATGCGGTAGTAACCCTCGAGCGGCCGTTCGTCGCGACCGCCCGGCGGCGAGCCGACGAAGACGCCGAACTTGTCCATCTCCGGGTACACCGTCACGTCCGGTTCGTTCATCGTCGAGACGGCCAGATATCGGAGCGGTTCCTCGCCGTCGTTGACGATCCTGTGACCGCCGCGCTCGTCGGCCGGCAGCGTCACGTAGTCGCCGGCCGTCAGGGGCTCGAGGCCGTCGTCCGTCTGCAGCTGGCCGTCGCCGGCCAGCACGTAGATCGCCTCCTCGTTCGCCGTGTGGTAGTGGTACGGCCACGAGCGCTTTCCAGGCGGGAGCTCGTAGAGGCTGCAGCCGATGGCCGACGCGTCGACGGCGTTCGAGAGCTCTTTCCGGCGGAACGCGGTTTCCTCGCGGTCGTACTCCCGCCAGTCGACGGCCGACTCGTTGACTTTTTCCATATCGTGTTCGATGGAACGTAACCGCTTATAATTTCGTCACGCACTCGTTTCCGAGCCAGATCGCTCGAGTGCTGTGCGGACTGAACGGCGTTCGCACCCGGACACAGCCGTCACGTGTTCCGTGAGTGCGGCGGAGTGAACGATCGATCCCTCGAAGAGACGCGTGGCGACCAAGATGGAAGAGTAACCGACGGCAGCAACTTCGGGACGGCGCTGGTGGCCAGCTCTCGTCCGTACCGCCCGCGGGACTGGAGATCCCGGTGCCGGATGCGGGCGGAGAACTGACAGTCGGTGAATTCGTGCCGCTCGCCGGGCGGAAAGCGAAACCCCCTAACCCCGCCCGAGAGTGCACTCGAGCATGCACGACGATCCCGCGGTCGCCGTCCTTCGGCTCGGCCACCGCCCCGGCCGGGACGATCGGATGACGACCCACGTCGGCCTGACCGCCCGGGCGCTGGGTGCCGACCGCGTCCTCTTTCCCGACAACGCCGGCCAGTCGCTCGAGACCGTCACGGACATCACCGAGCGGTTCGGCGGTCCCTTCGAGGCCGAACTCACCGATTCGCCCCAGGGAATCATCAACAACTGGGAAGGGCGGGTCGTCCACCTCACGATGTACGGCGAGCGCGTTCAGGACGTGGAGTCGGACATCCGAGCGGCACACGCGGGCGAGGGCGACCCGCTCCTGATCGTCGTCGGCTCCGAGAAGGTTCCGTTCGACGTCTACGAGGCAGCCGACTGGAACGTCGGCGTCACCAACCAGCCCCACTCCGAAGTGGCCGGGCTCGCCGTCTTTCTCGATCGGCTGTTCGAGGGACGGGAGCTCGAGCGGGAGTGGGCGGACGCCGACCGACGGGTGGTCCCGACGGAGACTGGTAAACGGGTCGAGTCGGCGGATACCGGCGAACGGGACGAGAGGAGCGCCGACGAATGAGGAGCTACTCTCGCCAGGATCGCCCCGAAAACAGCCGGAGATGGTGGGGGAGCGCGTTCCAGAGACGGTCGACCGGCGCTGCCGTCCGTTCGCGAATCGTATAACGGTTTCCGACCCGTTCGATGACGCCGTCGTCGGCTCGCTCCGCGAGCGTTCGCTCGACCACCTCGAGCGTGAGTCCCGTTCGATCGGCGATCCGGTCGGGTGGAAGCGCCATCGACGATTCGTGAAGCGTGGTCGCGATCAGCTCTTCGGCCGAGCCGTCCGGCGGCGTGATCCCTCGACGCCACTCGTAGCACGCGTCGAGAACGAACCACGCGCCGACGAGGAGGAACGAGACGGCCACCCACGAAACCTCGGTCCGAAGCAGCGACGCGCTGTAGCCCGTGACACCTGCGCCGATGACGAGTCCCGAACCGAACGGCGGGATGCCGGCGGCCGATCGCAGTGCTTCGAGCGTCCGTACCGCGATCATGGTACCGCCGACGGTCGCGATCGATGGCCAGCCGATCTCGAGGACGGCGGACAACAGGACGAGACCGGCCGAGAAGACGAGTACCGGCCCATCGTCGACCAGTTCGGACCACACGCTACGGACGACGGACCGCCCCATATCGGACCTCTCTCTAGTCGAGCACAAAGGAACTTCGAACGGTCAGCCTGCCGGTCGAAACAGTCGAACCGGTCGAAGGAGCCGACTACCGACCGTTTGCAGGATCTTTCTGACGAACGGTCCCGCACCCATCTCCGCGTCGTCGATCGCGTACCCGTTCCCGACTCGCTCGATCGGTCCCGAATCACCGTGGATCTCGAGCAGCCGCTCGAAGTCGTCCTCCAAAAGGCCGGTCCGGTCACAGATCTCCGCCTTCGTGAGCGGCCGATCGGCCTCGCGGAGTTCCTCGAGCAACCACCGGTTGTGTTGGCTGACAAGGCGGACCTCGTCTTTCGTCATGTCGTCATCGTCGCGAGCGGTTGCATCGACGTTGCGCCACGCGTACAGGCCATCCAGACAGATCCAGCAGCCGACCGCGACCAGCGAGCCGCCGAACCAGGTGCCGCTCTCTCGCAACTGAACGATGCCGCCGGCGACGGCGAACGTGCCCAAGGCGATCCAGGCGAGCGCCGGGTCGATATCGAATCTGTCGACAGCGGCCTCGCCGAGCGGCGCGGCGATTACGATTCCGAAGACCGTCGCGATCGCGTTGATCTCGAGCCCCATAACGAAGAGGAAGACAGCCAGACCGACGGTAACGACGATATCGGACGGATCGATTCGGTCGCGAAGCCACGCAAGCGACTCGTAGATCATCTGTCGGCGATACAACACGCTCGATACTAAACGTACCGCTCGCGATTCGATTCGAGGAACCGACCGATTCGTACGGCAGATGTAAGCGAGGAAAACCTTTTATTGTGCCTCTCGGTATCACGATACATGGACCTCGACGCCGTCGATCGTTCCGCACGAGAGGGAAACGTCGCGACCCTGTTCGACCAGACTGCGGTCCACCACGGGGACGCACAGGCGATGGAACACCACGGGCGGCGCTGGACACACGAAGATGTCCGTGACTGGACCGCCGAATTCGCCGGCGGCCTGCACGACATCGGCCTCGAGCCCGGCGACCGCATGCTCCTCTTTCTGCCGAACTGCCCGCAGTATCTGATCGCCGCGATCGGCGCGTTCAAAGCCGGCGTGGTGATCTCGCCGGTCAATCCCCAGTACAAGCGCCGCGAGGTGGCCTACCAGCTCGAGGACACGGACGCTGGCGCGATCGTCACCCACCCGGCGTTGCGGGAGGTCGTCGACGAGGGAACCGAGGACGCCGGTATGGATCCCGAGGTGATCACGATCCAGAGCGAGGACTGGCCCCGAGATCCGGACGATCACGCGTTCGAGGAACTCCGGGGCGAGCCGACGCTGGTCGAGCGGGCCGACGACGACGTCGCCCTGTTGCCCTACACCTCGGGAACGACCGGCGATCCGAAGGGGGTCCAGCTCACCCACAGCAACACGCGGGCGCAACTTCTGTGGCCGCTGACCGCCTCCAACGTCGACGTCGAGCCGGAAGCGGTCCGGAGCCTCACGTGGCTCCCGCTGTACCACATCACCGGCTTCACTCACACCGCCTTGCAGCCGCTGGTCGGCGGCGGCCGACTCTACTTCCGCAGCGCGCTCGAGTGGGACGCTCGGGAGTGCATGCAACTGATCGAGGACGAGGAGATCACCCACTTCGTCGGCGTGACGACGATGTACGCGGACATGGTCGAGGCCGACGATTTCGGCGAGTACGACCTGAGCAGCCTCGAGTCGGCCTCGGAGGGCGGGGCGAAGCTCTCGACGGCGGTCCAAGAGCGGTTCGAGGAGACCGCCGGTGTGGACATCTCGGAGGGGTACGGCCTCACCGAGACCCACGGCGCGACCCACACCCAGAGCGGCTCGACGTTCGGCCTGCAACACGGTACGATCGGCCAGCCGCTCCGGATGACCGACTGCAAGATCGTCGACGACTCGGGCGAGGAAGTCGGTCCCGGCGAGGAGGGTGAACTCCTCGTCCGCGGGCCGCAGGTGATGAACGGCTACCACGGCATGCCCGACGCCACGGACGCCGCCTTCACCGAACACGGCTACTTCCGGACCGGCGACGTCGCCCGCCGCGACGGGAACAACTACTACGAGATCGTCGACCGGAAGAAACACGTCATCGTAACCGCCGGCTACAACGTCTACCCGAGCGAACTCGAGAACCTCCTCGTAGAGCACGAGGCCGTCGCGGACGCGGCCGTCGTCGGTATCCCGGACGAACGCCGCAACGAGGTGCCGAAGGCGTTCGTCGTTCCGGTCGACGGCGCCGAACCCGGCAGCGACGTGACGGCCGAGGAACTCGAGGCGTTCTGTCTCGAGGAGGTCGCCGAGTACAAACACCCTCGCGAGATCGAATTCATCGAGGAACTCCCGCGGACGACGAGCGGGAAGGTCCAGAAGTACAAACTCGAGGACGAGTAGCCGGCGACGTACTCGGGGGCTGTACGACGGGCTATCGAGATCGGGCCGACCAACGGCGATCCCGGCCGATTCGCTCCGCATTCGATCGAATCGCCGCCGCTCAGTGCGGGTATCGGACTGCTCGGATAATCGGCGACACTCGCGGGAGGTGGGAACTCGCGGGTGGTGGGAAGCGACCGGCGCGACGATGGTTCCGTGGTGCGGTGGGTGGTAGGGTGGTTCCGCCACGCCGGGCGATGGCCGCGAGCCATCCCGGGCGGAAGTGGGATGCACTCCCATTTAGAAGTATTGGAAGTGGCATTTACGACCGAACCGCCGGCACCGACCGGCCGAATCGCCGCACTGCGCGCCGCTTCGGGGTGGCAGCAGTATGCCGGTTGCGCACCTCGGTTTCCCGGTATCGCCGACCGACTCACGCACAGCAGCGGGACGCGGCTCGAGGAGACGGCGACGGACGGATACGCTCTCACTACCCCGTCGTCTCCGCGATTCCGCTCCCGATGGCGCGGCCCGCTCGTCGGTCACGCCGTCTCGTAGTAGCGGACGCCGTCTTCGGTCTCGTGGACCACTCGACCCCGCTTCTCGAGCGTCCCCAGTGCACCGAGCGTATCGAGCACCGGCGCGTGATAGCGGACGTTTCCGACGCGCTCCTCGGCGATCGATAGCGGCGCGGCCGGTTCGGTCGCCTCGAGCGCCGTCAGCGTCTCCTCGAGCAGCGTGTCCAGCCGTTCCCGCGTCGTCTCGACGACTCGCTGGGGGTCCTCGAAGACGGGGCCGTGGCCGGGGAAGACCCGGCTCGCGGTCGTCTCGTGCAGCCGGTCCATGGCCTCGTAGTAGGCCTCGACCGCGTCGTAGGCGCCGTCGTTGAATCCGACCTGAAAGGCACCGGCGCGAAACGGTTCGACGAGTGCGTCGCCGGCGAAGAGCACGTCCGTCCCCTCGACCGTCGTCTCGAAACACAGGTGGTCGATCTCGTGACCCGGCGTCTCGAAGACCGTGAACTCGCGGCCGCCGACGGAGAACGGCTCGGCCGGATCGACGGGACGGGCGGTCTCGCGGTCGACCAGCCGTCGGTCCCGGCGCCGCGACTCGAGTTCCTCCTCGATCACCGCCTCGAGATCGTCGCCCCGGTACCCCGCCGATATCGCGGTCTCTCGGACGGCTGAGCGGACCGTTTCCAGTTCGCCCTCGAGTCTCTCGATGGCGGCCCGCGGGGCGTGGACCGTCGCGCCGGCCGCTCTGAGGGCGGGCAGCTGGCCGATGTGATCGCTGTGGATGTGCGTCACGACGACGTGGTCGATATCGCTCGGCTCGTGATCGGTTTCGGCGAGCCCCTCTCGAAGCTCCGTCTCGCCGACCTCGCCCGGTGCGCCCGCGTCGATCAGGATCGGTGCCGGCCCCTCGAGCAGGTAGGCGGCGACGTGTTTCGGGGGCCAGGGGACGTCGAACTCGAGTCGATGGATCCGCGAGCAGGTGGAATCGTTCCGAACGGCACCGCAAGAAGCGTCGGGAGTCATTGTCTCGAAAACGCCCAGCCAGCACCATAAGCACCGCGCTCGAAAGCGCCGGCGGATTTCGATACTGTTGCGGCGGGTTTCTGGTGAACGGTACGTGCAGGCGGGACCGTCACCAGTGGAACGATTTCCAGTGGAAAGATTTTACTGACGTTCGGCTGGGTTTGATATAATGGCTGATGAAGAGATCATCGTCCGGCTCAATATCATCATCGTCCTCCTGAGTAGTCTCCTTTTCGTACTGCTTTTTTCGGCACTTCCGCTGGAGCTTTTTGCCGTCGGTATCGTTTTGGCCGTACTCGTCGCTCCGATACTCTTTTTGAACGTGCTGCAACCACGTCCGTGAATTCGGACGGTGACTCGTCAGGGGCGCTCGTCTCGGGCGGCCGAGAGCGGGCCGCTGACAGGCACCCTCGACACAAACAGTTGCGGTGAATAGCCTGCAAGCCCGCACAACCTGCACAGCCTGGCGGCACGGAATCGCTACACCTTCTCCAGCCGATTCGCTCACCTGCTTCACTCGCTCGGCCATCCGGCAGCGCGCGCCACCGCACGCCGAACGACCGGTCCGGGGGACAGGGTATCCCGTCAGTACTTGCTCGGGGCTCAGTAACGAGTATACTGGATCACGCGCCGCGGGCGGGGTCACTTGACAAGCTTTAATGGCTCCATGCCGTTACACGTAGGTAATGGCTTTTGAGGACCTGCTCGAGGACCCGGTAATCCAGAAATATTTGCACGAGCTGGTCGGTCCCAAGGGGATGCCCGTCGCGGCGGCGCCGCCGGACGGGGAAGTGACCGACGAAGAGCTCGCCGAGGAACTCGACCTCGAGTTGAACGACGTGCGGCGCGCGCTGTTCATTCTGTACGAGAACGATCTCGCCACGTATCGGCGGCTGCGCGACGAGGATTCGGGGTGGCTGACCTACCTCTGGACCTTCGAGTACGACAACATTCCGGAGAATCTGGAAGAGGAGATGTACCGGCTCCACGAGGCGCTCGAAGAGCGACGGGAGTACGAGCGCAACCACGAGTTCTACCTCTGTGAGATCTGTTCCATCCGCTTCGAGTTCGGCGAGGCGATGGACTTCAACTTCGAGTGTCCCGAGTGTGGCTCGCCGCTGGAATCGATGGACAACAACCGACTGGTCACCGCGATGGACGACCGCCTCGACTCGCTCGAGGACGAACTCAACATCGACGCGGACGCCTGATGGTCGTACTCGCAACCAAACTGTACGTCGAGGGCGACGCCCGCGAGCGCTCGCTCGACTCGCTGCGGTCGCTGGTCGGCAACGAGATCGGCGAACTGGACGTCACGTTCGAACTCGGCGTCCGCCACGACGACTTCCCGTCCGTGACGATCGAGGGCGAGGACGCCACCGTGGCTCGGAACGTCCTCCGCGAGGAGTTCGGCGAGATCGTCCCCGATCTCGAGTCCGGCGAGACCTACGTCGGAACCCTCGAGTCCTGGGACGATGACGGGTTCGTCCTCGACGCCGGGCAGGCGGTCCGGATTCCAACCGACGAACTCGGACTCGGGCCGGGATCGGCGACGCAGATCCGCGAACGGTATGGGCTGGTCCAGCACGTCCCGCTCCAGTTCGTCTACGGCGGTGACGGCGAGGACGGCGAGAGCGAGCCGTCCCGCCTCGCCGACGCCGAACGGGACCGCCTCTACGAGTGGACCCGCGGCGACGGCCGACTCAACGTCAACAGCGCGACGCGAGCGGAAGTCCGGGCGACGCTCAACCGCGCGGGCCACGCACAGGACTACGTGACCGTCGAGCGACTCGGCCTGCTCGAGCAGAGCGTCGTCTGTACCGAGAGCACCGATCCACCGGGACTGCTCGCCAGCGTCGGCGAGTACCTCCCGGCCGAACTCCGCTGTGTCGTTCCCTAGCATGAATCGACGGCTCGTTCTCGCAGTGATCGCGGTCGCACTGCTCACGACGGTAGCGGGCTGTTCGGCGATCTCCGGCGGGATTTCCGACGAACAACTCGATCGGGAGCGGGAGTACGACGACCTGCGCGACGGCGACGCCGACGTCACCATCGCCGTCGAAGACGGGAACCTGATCGACGGCGGCGAGTTCCGAGCGGTCTACGACCTCAACGGCACCGAGGAGTTGTCGCTCCATCGGTCGACACTTTACAGCGATGACCCCCTGGAGATCAACGGCCTCCGCTACTGGTATCCCAACGGTACCGAGCGCACGGGATCCGAACTCGAGGTCGAGCAGGGCCAGTCGGCGACGACGATACAGGTCCCCGACGGCAACGGGACGATCGCGTTCTCGGGCGAGGCCGGGCGCAAGACGTTCAGCCTGCCGGTCTACGTCGAGGGCTCCTACGAAGTGAGAGGGCCCGAGAATCATCGGACGTCGAACTTCCTGTTCGGCGACGTCTCGCCGGGCGACTACGAGCGCGAGGTCGTCGACGACCGGGAACGCCTCTACTGGGACGACCTCGACGCGGATAGCACGATCTCCCTCCGATACTATCTTACGCGGGATATTCCGCTGTTCCTCGGTCTCATCGGAACGGTCGTCCTGATCGGCGGTATCGGAATCGGGTACTACTACCGGCAGATCAAGCGACTGCGAGAACAGCGTGAGGAGTTCGGTCTCGACGTCGATATCGACGACGATTCGGACGGCGGGCCGCCGGGGTTCCCGTAGCCGGCCGCCTCCGGCGCGTTTCTACCGAACGTCGACCGACCTGTCCGTCAGCCGTGGATGGCCCGTTCGTCGAGCCAGACGACTGCTTCGTCACCGATCTCGAGTCGCCCCTTGACGTGCGTCGTGTTCGCGTTCAGGGGCTCGAGCGAGGCGGTTCGGACCGGTCGTGTCACGTCGACGTCGTCGACGAGCCAGCCGTAGTGGCGCCCGTCGTCGTCGGTCGCCGAAAAGACGAGCAGTCGCGGATCGTCGACCCGGGTCGCCGTTCGAAACGACGTTCCGAAGGCCCGCGGCAGATCGACGACTCTGACCCGCTCGCCGGCGACGGTCGTCGTCCCGGCGTCCCACGGGTCGGTCGCGTCCCCGAAGGACGCGTCGCCGGCGACACCAAGGACCGAGACGACCGATTCGGCCCTGACGCAGTAGCGTTTTTCCTCGAGATCGAACGTGACTACGGTAACGCGCTCGTCGGTACCCGTCCCGTCGCGGCTCGAACCCGATTCCATTCCATCTGATCGATGGAAGTCGTTCGAATAAACCTATCGGATCGAGGAACCGTCGTCGAGTCTCGAATGCGGAGACGAGGACGGCCCCACACCCGCCGAAGAGTGGGAGGTGCCTCCCCGAACGTCGTCCCCGTGGGACCCGATACTCTCAGATAGCTATCCTTTCTCGGTGGGGTCAACGTTTTATTGATGGAACCTGATACACGAACAGGACAATGGCCCCGGACCTCTCGGAAAAGCTTCTCGGAATCGATATCGACGAAACGGATCGTTCCCGCGATTCGGGCGGTGGCGACGGCGAAGAGGAGAACCTCGTACAGTTCGTCTTCGTCGGTGTCGGCGAACACCGACTCGCACTCCCGGTCGACGCGGTCAGTACGATCACGGATCCGCCGACGGAGCTAACGCGAGTGCCGCGTTCGCCCCCCGCCATCGATGGACTGATGGACCTTCGAGGCGAGATCACCGCCGTCATCAACCCGTACGTTCATTTCTCGGTAACTGAGGAACGACCGGGGCGGGAACGGCTGCTCGTGCTCGACCGGCCGAGCGATCAGCAATCGGCCGCGATCCGGGTCGACGAAGTGATCGGCGTGGAGACGGTTCCGGAGAGCGACGTCCTCGAGGGCGACGACGTCGAGGCCAGCGAATTCTCGGGTGACGTCCTCGAACACCCGCTGATCGTCGCGCTCGTCACGCAGGAACGTGAACCGCGTGTAGAGGTCGGGAGCGTGGTGGCCGACGGAACGGCGGACGACGCGTCCGGTGTGTCGACTGGACCCGAGATCGGCGGGACGAGTGGCGCGGGCGGCTCGGCGGCGCTCTCGTCGGCCGGTGCCACGGACAGTAGGTTCGGCGAGTCAGTGGGTGACACGTTCGAGATAGAGCCGACCGACGACGCCGACGATGCTGCCGAACCGGACGACGGAACCGACGGCGACGAATCGCCACAGGAGATCGTCGTCGAGGCGACGGCGCTGGTCGATGTCGACAGATTATTGTCGGCGTCCGGACAGTCGTAAGAATTACCGTAAACAGCCCATTCCGGATCTCGCTCAGTGAGTGGTCTCTCCGGGGCGTATTCGACGTTTATCACGTCTGATAATCGAGAGACAGCATTTATGGTAGTTGTATCTCTACGAGAGTTTGGTGTACTACTGAATGTCGACAGGGGTGCTCATCGTGGACGACTCTCATTTTATGCGGAACTTACTGCGTCAGATTCTGGAGCAGGATTACCGCATCCTCGGAGAGGCGTCCAACGGCGCAGAAGCCGTTAAACTGTACAAAGAACACGATCCCGACATCGTCATGATGGACATCGTGATGCCGAAGTGTAACGGCATCAAGGCGACCGCAGCGATCAAGAAGATCGATCCGGACGCCCGCGTCATCATGTGTACGAGTGTCGGACAGCGTGAGAAAATGAAACTCGCCGTGAAAGCTGGCGCGGACGGCTACGTCACGAAACCGTTCGAGGAACCCAGCGTCAGAAAGGCCCTTTCAGACGTCGTTGCTGCATGACGCGAGTACTCGTTGTCGACGACTCGAAGTTCATGCGGACAGTCATCGGCAACGCGCTCGGCAACGCCGGCTACGAGGTCGAAACGGCTGCGAACGGCTCCGAAGCGGTCGAAACCGTCACTGCGTTC
This sequence comes from Natrinema salaciae, assembly GCF_900110865.1. Lineage (NCBI taxonomy): Archaea > Methanobacteriati > Methanobacteriota > Halobacteria > Halobacteriales > Natrialbaceae > Natrinema > Natrinema salaciae. The sequence goes on along the minus strand of NZ_FOFD01000002.1, from coordinate 504,889 downwards.
GATCCGGACGTCGTTACGATGGACGTCGAAATGCCCGAGATGGGCGGTATCGACGCCGTCGAACGGATTATGGCGACGAGTCCGACCCCGATTCTCATGCTCAGCGTTCACACCGAACGCGGCACGGAGGCCACGCTCGACGCGCTGGAACGGGGGGCTGTGGATTTTCTCCACAAGCCCGACGGCTCCGATTCGCGAAACATCGCACACCTCACGGACGAGGTCGTCGAGAAGGTCGACGACCTCGCCGAAGCCGACGTCTCCTCGGTGGCACTCGCGCGGGCCTCCGCGACGGCGTACGCGACTCGATCCGGACGCGCTAGCGGGACGGGACGTCGGACGACGGCCGGAAACGCCGTCGCCGGAGGCAGTGCGGACGCGCAGGTAAATTTCGAGCGGACGGCCGGCCCGGACGTCGCCCCCGGTATCGGAACCGATTCCGAGACCGACGCGGACGCGACGCCGGTCGCCGTCGACGGCGACCGCACGGACGCGCCGACGGTCGTGCTCGGTGCGTCGACCGGCGGGCCGAAGATCGTCGAACGACTGTTCGAACGACTCCCGTCCGATCTCGAGGCGAAGGTGCTGGTCGTCCAGCACATGCCGCCAGGCTTCACCGAACGGTTCGCCGACCGACTCGATTCGCGGAGCCAGTACGACGTCAGCGAAGCCACGGATATGGCTCGGCTCAAACCCGGCGAGGCCGCGGTCGCGCCGGGGAACGCCCACCTCGAGGTGGCGAGCAACGTCGGTGACGCCCTTCGACTGCGACTCGACGACGGCGATCGAGTCCACGGCGTCCGACCGGCGATCGACGTGACGATGAAAAGCGCCGCCGAGCGGGTCTCCGACGGGCTCTGTGGCGTCGTCCTGACTGGCATGGGCCGAGACGGTGCGGCCGGGATCGAGGCGATCAGGACAGCAGGCGGTCACACGATCGCACAGGACGAGGCGACGAGTCCGGTCTTTGGCATCCCCTGTCAGGCAATCGAAACGGGCTGTGTCGACACGGTCGCGCCAGCCGGCGGCATCGCCGACGCGATCGTCGACGCCTTCACGACGGACGGTGAGAACGATGAGTGACTATCTGACAGACTTCGTTCAGGAGAGCGAAGAACGGATTACGGAACTGAACAACGCTTTGCTCACCCTCGAGCGCGATCCCGGCAACGAGGAGGCGATGGAGAACATCTTCCGGATCGCACACACGCTCAAGGGGAACTGCGGAGCGATGGGTCTGGAATCGGCGAGCGACCTCGCACACGCGATCGAGGATCTGCTCGATGCCGTCCGCGGTGACGAGATCGAGGTGTCGGCGGAGTTGATGGACGTCATCTTCGACGCCGTCGACGAGCTGGAGGCGATGATCGACGAGGTCGCCGCCGACGGCGAAATCGAAACCGATCCGACGGCGACGATCGCGGCGCTGCGAGAGCATCTGGCGAGTTCGGCCGACGAGCCCGCGGGGATTACGACGCCCACGTCCGACGAGATCGACGACGTGTGCGCCCGCTTCGAGCCGCCGGCCGACGACGGCCACGACGTCTACCTCGCCCGACTCGCGATCGCAGAACGCGACGGCGTCAACAACGGGAAGCTGGTCGTCGACGCCCTGATCGACGCCTTCGATCTGATGGGGACCGACCCGCCCCACGAGACGATCAAAGCCGGAGCGTACGGTTACAGTTTCGACGCGGTCTTCGGTACCGCAGTCGGCGAAGCCGCGATCGCCTCCGGTCTCGAGCCGGTCGAGGAGGTCGAGGAGTTCGAAATCGTCGACGTCACCGATCGGTTCGACGCCGACGAGGCGGACCGGGCCACAGCGGACCCTGCGGATGACACCGAACCCGGTGACGGGATTTCCGCCGACGAGGCGATGGATCTCGAGGTCGACGACCTGCTCGACGAGTTCGACGAGTTCGACGACTTGGACGAGATGGTCGAGGACGTCGAGGACGAGGAACTCGAGGCGTTCGAGGACATGGGCGAGGCCGGCTCGTTCGACGACCTGCTCGACGAGAACGACGTCGACGAACTCGACGCCGAACCCGGCGAACCGCCGGCCGACTCCCACGAAGGGGAGCAGGCGGGTGACTCGGGCGACGACGAGGCGAGCGACGACGGCGCGGAGGACGTCGAGGACGCCGGTGCGGTCTTCAACGAACTCAAAGAGGAGGTCGAGATGGTCGGCTTCGACGAGCTCCAGGACGAACTCGAGGAGCTCGAGTTCGACGAGTTCGACGACGAAGAGGAAGTCGACATGGACGAACTCCTCGGCGAGGACGCGGCGGACGACTCGTTCCTCGGCGGCAGCGAACCGACCGAGAGCGACGTCGACGACATCCTCGTCGATTCGGCACCGACCGACGAGACGACGGAAACTGACGGCGCTGTCGACGCCGACGGTAGCGCTCCCGCCGGGGAGCCGACGTCGGCCGAGCCGACCGCCGAACCCGACGACTCGGAGCCCGAAGCGTCGACCGGCGAGGCAGCCGAGACGGCGGCACTCGAGGATGACGTATCCGACGAAAGTGGCGCTGTTGGGGCAGTGGCCGACGAGGACGCTAGTGACGAGGACGCTGGTGACGAGATGGCTGATGACGAGGTCGTCGCTGTCGAAGACGAAGACGACATCGCCGCCGAAGACGACGTCGTTGCCCGAGACGATAGCGAGCCGACGACCGACGATGTGGCCGTCGACGATGCCGTTCCTGACGACCCGGTCGAGGCCGATCCCGCTGCGACCGATGGGGAGGCCGTCGAACTGTCAGCCGACGATTCGGAACCGACCGATGCTGCGTCTCTCGACGAGGCCGACGAGGCTGCGGCCGTGCCCGTCGAGTCCGACCCGTCCGACGACGATGCCGACGAGGCCGCGGACGACGCGACGGAGTCCGGCGTCCCCGACGAGACGACCGAACTCGAGACCGACGACGCGACGGCGCTCGCGGAAGCGGACGAAGCCGACGAATTCCAGGACGAGGATCGGACGACGGTCGCCGACGACGACACCGACACCGACGACGGTGCGGCGAGCGACTCGTTCGGGACGGACGAAGCCGACGACTTCGAGCCGGCGGCGGCGTTCGACGACGAGTTCGACGCGCCGGCCGACGAGACGGATCCGTTCGACGACGCCGACGACTTCGAACTCGAGGACGACGACTCGCTGGACGAGTTCGATGTCGATCCGGACGAGACCGATCTGGACGCGGACGACGATTTCGAAGTCGAGTTCGACGATCCCCTGGACACCCAGTCCGACGCGGCGGCGTTCGCCGGGACAGAGGAGTTCGACACCACCGACGCCGGCTTCGATTCGCCGGCCACGGGCACCGAGACGGACCCGGACTCGAGTGCCCCGTCTGCGGGCTCGTTCGGTGACGACGCGGCTGGGTCGGGCGACGAAGCGGATTCGGACGTCGTTCGGATCGTTAACGAACCGGAGATGGAGATTCCGGATATCGACGTTCCGGACACGACCGACCGACCGGACGCCGACGCCGAAACGGACGAAATTCAGTCGGTCCGCGTCGACGTCGAGCAGATCGACTCGCTGCTGACCCTCGTCGAGGGGCTGGTGACGAGCCGGGTTCGACTGCGACACGCGGCCGACTCCACGGAGGACGGGTCCGCACTCGACACGGAACTCGACGCGCTGTCGGATCTGACGACGGACCTTCAGGAGACGGTGATGGACATCCGGCTGGTGCCGCTTCAGACGGTGACGAACCGCTTACCGCGGGTCGTTCGCGACATCGCTCGTGATCAGGACAAGACCGTCTCGTTCGAGATGACTGGCGAGGACGTCGAGATCGACCGGAGTATCCTCGACCGGATCGGCGACCCGCTGATCCATCTGGTTCGAAACGCAGTCGACCACGGGATCGAGGCGCCCGAGCGGCGTGAAGAGATCGGGAAACCCCGTGAAGGAACCGTCGAAGTTCACGCCGAGCGCGAACGCGATCGCGTGACGATTACGGTCGACGACGACGGAAATGGGCTCGATCCCGATCGGCTCCGTTCCGAAGCCGTCGAGGCCGATATCGTCGACGAATCGACGGCGGATTCGATGTCCGACCAGGAGGTCTACGACCTCATCTTCCATCCCGGCCTCTCGACGGCCGACGAGGTGACCGACGTCAGCGGCCGCGGCGTTGGGATGGACGTCGTCAAACGTACGATTCAGGACCTCGACGGCACGGTCTCGATCGACAGTACGGACGGGGAGGGGACGACCGTCACGATGGAACTCCCCGTGACGGTCGCGATCGACGAGATCCTGTTCGTCGAGAGCGGCGGTGAGGAGTTCGGCGTCCCGACCAAAGCCGTCCAGGACATCGAGTCCGCCATGGCGATGCAGACGGCCGGCGGTGAGTCCGTCCTCCCCGGCGAGGACCGAGACTACCCCGTGATCCCATTGGCCGACGTCTTCGAGACGCCGGCTCCCGGTGCGAACGGGGACGGAATGGTCGTCCGAATCCGCGACGATGTCCGAGAGGTGGCCCTGCACTGCGATCACGTGCACGGCCAGCAGGAAGTCGTCGTCAAGCCCTTCGAGGGCTTCATGAGCGACATTCCGGGACTGAGCGGCGCAACGGTTCGGGGCCGAGGAGAAGTAGTCAACATTCTGGACGTGACGACACTATGAACGAGCGAACACACTCAACCCTACGGAGGAATCTATGACGATGATGGTCGATATACGAAAGCTGAGCTTCATAAACGAAATGGCGAAGGTCGGGACGAACGGCGTCGCCGACAACATGAGTAAGCTGACCGGCGAGGACGCCCAGATGGAGGTGACCAAGACCAACTTCATCGACGTCGACGACATCGAGTCACAGCTCGACAGCGGGAAGCGGGTCGGCGTTCGGGTTCGGCTCCTGGACCCACCGCACGGGCACATCCTCATCCTCTTCCCCGAGGCGAGCGCGAAGAAGATCACGGCGATCATGCTTCGCGACGTCGTCGACGACATGGGCGACGTCTCCGGGAAGATGGCCCGCAGTGCCGTCGAGGAGATGGGCAATATGATGGCCAGCGGCTTCATCGACGGCTGGGCCGACGTGCTCGGACGTGCGATCGATATCGCCGCCCCACAGCTCGTCTACGCCCCCACGGGTGACATCGTTACCCGAACGGCCAGCCTCGGCGGCGACGACCTCGCGCTGTTCTTCGATTCCGACCTGTCGGTTCCCAGCTACCAGATCGAAGCCGAAATCTACGCCTTCCCCGACCTCGAAGAGTTCGTGGAGATGGTCAACGGCATCGAAGTCCAACCCGCATGAAACTCGACGTCAACGCACTCGGCACGTTCTACCGGATGGCTCGAGAGGGCGCCGGACTGGCGGCGGGCCGACTCACGCATATGCTGGGCGTCGAGACGCAGGTCGGTGTGACGAAACTCAACTTCATGCGCGGTCAGGAGATCCGGCGCGATTTCGAGGACTCGACCGACAAGGTCGGCGTCCGAGTCAAGCTGACCGGCGGAATCGAGGGGTATTCGGTCGTCGTCTTCGACCGCGAGAACGCGCTGCGGATCGTCGAAACCCTGCTCGCCGAGGCGGGTCCCGACGCAAACGTCGAGACCGATGTCGGCGAAATCGACGCCTTCGACGAGATGACCGAAAGCGCCACCACGGAGGTCGGCCACATCATGAACAGCGGTTTCATCGATGGCTGGGCCGACGTCCTGGAGACGGTCATCGACGTCTCGACGCCGGAGTTCGTCGAAGGCGAGTCCGCCGAACCGTTCTTCGGCGAGATCGACGAGGCACCGGCCGACGACGACCTCGCCTTGCTCTTCCAGAGCCGTATCGAGACCGTCGGCACCGAGGTCGGGTTCAGCCACTACCTCTTTCCGAAACGCGAGTCGATGGCGAAACTCCTCGAACGGCTGCGCACCAGCGACGGTATCGAGTACGACAAGCTCGACGGCTTCGACCGGATGGCCGAGCGCGGTGCCGAGGAGGTCGCCAAGACGGCCACGACGTTGACGGGGATCGACACCAACGTCGAGATCCGTCGCCTGAACTTCGTCTCGCTCGAGGCGATTCCCGAGCAGGTAGCCAACGAGAAACTCGTCGGGGTCGCCTTCGAGTTCGACGGCATGCCGAGTGGCTATCTGCTCTTTCTCTTCGACGAGGAGTCGGCCCACGAGATCGTCGACGCGATGGTACCCATGGAGGTCGAGGAGGACGGCTTCGGCGAGATGGGAACGAGCGCGATCAAGGAACTCGGCAACATCATGGCCAGCGGGTTCCTCGACGGCTGGGCGAACGTCCTCGACACGACGATCGACCACTCGACGCCGGAGTTCATCCACGACATCGGCGCGGCGGCCGTCGACCCGGTCATCATCCAGCTCGGGGAGAATCAGGACTTCGCGTTCGTCTTCGATACGGTCGTCGTCGCCGACGGCCGCGAGTTCGACTGTGAAGTGTACGCGATCCCTGACGAATCGGACCTCGAGCGGGCGCTGAACAACCTCGACGTCGATCGGATCGAGGAGACCCCGACGACGGCGGAGTTCCAGGAAGTCGATAACGCATGAAAACCTACGGAACCGAACCAGGTGTACCGACGCCGGTTCAGGTCGGCATCTCCGAACTGATCGTCACCGAGGGAGACGATACGCTCAAGTCCTACGGCCTCGGCTCGTGTCTCGCGATCGCGCTGTACGATCCGAACACGGGGATCGGCGGGTTAGCGCACGTCATGTTACCCGACGGCGACGCTGCGGACAACAGCGACCGCAAGCCCGGCAAGTACGCCGATACGGCGATCCGAGCGCTCCTTCGCCGGATGGTCGAACAGGGGGCCAACTACACCACCGTCGAATCGAAGATCGCCGGTGGAAGCGACATGTTCGAGTTCGAGAGCTTCGGTGACGGCGTCGGCCAGCGCAACATCGAGGCCGCCAAAGCGGAACTCGAGAAACTCGGCGTTCCGCTCGAGGCCGAAGACGTCGGCGGCGAGTACGGTCGAACCGTCGAGTTCACGCCCGGAACGGGGACGCTGACCGTGAAAACCTCCAACGGCGACAACGGAGTGACGGAGCTGTGATCGGCAACGGGACCGGTGATTCCGGGACCGGTCGCGACGACGTCGGAGACGGGGACGACGAGACCTTCGACGACCTCCTCGCGTTCGTCGAGGACGAGTTGGCGTTCGCGACGAGCCACTACAACGACAGCTATCTCGACCGGCGCGTCTCCTCGCGGATGCGCCGTACCCAGAACGATACCTACGCCTCGTACTTCGAACTGCTGCGGACCGATCCGGACGAACAGGAGGCGCTGCTCGAGGCGCTGAGCATCAACGTCACGGGCTTCTTTCGCAACCCCGACGTCTGGGCCGGCATTCGAACCGTCCTTCGCAAGCTGTCCGCGACCAACACGACCGTTCGCGTCTGGAGCGCCGCGTGTGCCGACGGCCGGGAGCCGTACTCGCTGGCGATGCTGGCCCACGCCGATCCGGAGATCGACGAGTCGAACGTCTACGTCCTCGGGACTGACATCTCCAAACCGGCGCTCGAGACCGCTCGGGCGGGCGTCTACGAGGAATCGCGCACCATCGATCTGGACGACCAGCTCACCTTTCTCGACGACTACCACCGATACGTCGACGTCGACGGACGCACCTACCGGATCAGCGATCACATCCGGCGAAAGGTTCGCTTTCAGCGCCACGACCTGATCAACGACGAGCCGAAGTCGGGGTTCGACCTCGTCACCTGTCGCAATCTGTTCATATACATCGACAACGAGTACAAACAGCCCATGCTCGAGACGATCGCCCGGTCGCTCCGACCGAACGGCTACCTCGTCATCGGAAAGGCCGAGACGATCCCCCCGAACCTCCAGTCCGCCTTCGCCGTCCGCGAGGCCCGCCTCCGAATCTACCAGCGTGAACTCACGGGCCCGGCGGACGGACCGATCGACCGACGGACGAACTCGAGTCCCGAATCGTAACGCGCCGACGCGAGCGCGTCGCCGACGGCCGACTCCGCCGACGGAACACCGAGACCATTGTACTCGCCCGCGAGCCGAACGGCTCCGGTTCGCGGACTGGAAGGCAACCAATTGTTACATGACGGTCGGCCGAATACTGCCCACGAATGCCTTCGCCCGACCTCCAGTCGTTTCTTGCCCGTGCTGCGGCGCTGGTCGACTCCTCGCCGCCGACCACCCGTCGGGAGACCCGCGCCTGGCTCGTGGAACCCTTCCTCGAGACCCTCGGCTGGGAGCTCCGTGCGGAGTCGTGTGCGACGGATCGACTCGTCGACGAGACCCGCCTCGAGTACGTGCCGCGGATCGATTCGGTCCCGGCGCTGTTCGTCGCCGTCGAGGGGTACGAGGAGTCGCTCGACGAGTCACGAGCCAACGCTCTCCGAAGTGCGATGGCCTGGACGGGTGTCGACCGGGCGATCTACACGAACGGCCGTCACTATCTCCTGCTCGCGGGAACGACGGACGTCGAGTATCAGGCGTTCAGACTCTCCGAACTCGCCAATGCCGAATCGGCGATGACCGAGTACGCGAGGGCGTCGATCGGACGCCGGCTCGAACACCACACGCGAACGCACGTCGCCAGACAGCTCGCCGTCGAACGACCGCGGCTCGTCGACTCGATCGTCGACCTCCTGACGGACGCCACTGTTCAAGGTGACGTCTACGCCGGCGAGTTCGAGTCCGCGACCGACCGCTTTATCGATAAACTCGTCGTCGCGTTCACCGCGGACGGTCCCGAGCGGCCCGCCACCACCGGGGACGTTTCGATCCGGTTCGACGAGTCGGCGATCGGCGGCGACGGACCGCAGACGAGTACCGGGCATACGGACTCGCGGGCCGAGCCGCGCGGTGACGATCGAAGCGACGACGCTATCGGGTCCGACGCGGCCGAGACGTCGACGGACCGCGACCACACGGAATCGAATCCCGATGCGACCGGCGCTGACAGGCCGGCTGCGACCGAGACGACCGAGACGGACGGTTCGGCGAACCCCACCGCGCCGAACGACGAATCGGACCGGCCGGACGCCGACGGCGACGGTGACGCCGACGACGAGCGCGAACACGAAGAGCGGAGTCGCGGCGGCAGCGCGGACGGCGAATACGTCGTCCGGTTCTTCAACGACCGCGGCTCGATCGGTGCGATCGGGCATTCGACCCCCGAGGGCGCGCTCGTGGAGGCGGCCGAATACCTCCTGGAACGGGGACTCTCCGGAATCGAGGTGCCCTGGAGCCCGACCGACGCCGACGAAACGATCCTGAACGCCGAACCGGTACACGCTGACGGCTCGCCGATGGGCGCATCTGCGCAACTCTCGAACGGCCTCTATCTCCGTACCACAGGCGACGTCGACGACCGCGCCGATCGAGTCGAGGCGCTGGCCGCTCGAGCCGGATTGCGGGCGATGCTCACCGGTGACTGGGACGCGACGGAGTAAACGCGGGGCCGCGGGGGTCGCTCCGGTCAGTAGTCGATATCGACTTCGACGAGGGTGACGACGACTCGTCCGGAGCTGCCGACGTCACACGTACCCGTGTCCGTCGATCCGTCCCAGCTCCAGTCGCCGCTCTCGAGCGTCGACTGCCAGGCCTCCTCGTACGGCGAGTCTACGACGGCTATCGACACGCTATCCGCGCCGGTGTATACCGCGCTACTGCGATTTTCGACGGACATCGTGAAGCCGAGTCCGTCGCTGCTCTGTATCGAGCCGTAGTCCGACGAGACGACGACGAGTGACACGACCGCCGTCTCGTCGTTGCACCGGAGCTGTGGCCGTTTGAGGACGCGGCTCCAGGACGCCGACTGTTCTTTCCGGACGAGACCGCCGCCTTCGTACGCAATCTGACTCCCCTCGGCGGTGTACGTGAACTCACCGAGATCGGCCGTCGTCCCGTTTCCGTAGCCGTCGAACTCTCCGCTGCCGGTCGTGCCGATCGGATCGCCGCCACCGACGCCATCGATCGAGATATTGAGTTGGGTCCCGGTATCGTTGGTCCTGACCGTCCCCTCCCGAAGCGCGAGTTCGCCGTAGCGCTGGTCGATACCGTCGGATCGCACGACGTCGTTGAAGTTCACGGTAAGCGCCTCCATCGCCCGTTCGGCGTTCCGTAACTGTTCGTTCTCCTGATAGTCAGTCATCGCTTGCAGGCCAAACGTCGACAGGATGGCGACGGAACTCAGGATGATCGCGAATACGAGGATGAACGCGAGCACGTCGGAGACCGCGCGATCACGCCGTCGTCCCTGGGTCGCCGGTCCTGGCCGGGGTCGCGTCCGTCTCATTGGACACCCTCCCTGATCCAGATCTCGCCGTTCTCGTAGACGATCTCGATGGGACCGCCGGACGCCGAACTGCTCCGAATGTCGGCGTCGGTCTTGACCGGAACGTGGGCGACGGCGTCGGTATCGCGTGCCGTCAGTCTGACGCAGTCGGTCGTTCCGTCGAGCAACGGCGCGTCACACTGTTTCCGTAGTTCGACGGTGTACTGCGAGTTCACGAGGGTCCGCGGATGGTCGGTCGTCATCATCACGTCGTCGTCGTTTTCTCCAGCGATCTGGTCGACGTTTCCGACCTCGTCGGCGATCCGCTCGCCGACCGTCTCGAGCGCCGCGTCGCCGCTGCGGTTCGTCTCCGTCTCGAGCATCGTCCCGGCGCTCGTCACCAGTACGGCGATGAGGATCGTCGTGATACCGATGGTCAGGACGTGTGTGACCGTGATCGAGATCGCTCGATCTCGGTCGGAGCCACGCTCGATCACGGCCCATCACCGGCGCAGTGCGCCTCGATCGTCCGCTCTTGGCTGTAATTGAGCGAATTCGAGTCGTATTCGATGGTCACGGTAGCGTTCTCCAAATTGCCGCCGTCGGCGGCTGCATCGACATCGCTGATAGTCACGGCGACGGGCGTCGACTGAACCGTCGTCTCTCGGTAGGCCGTATTGAGCGCCGAGATGTTCTCTTCCGCCAGCGTTTCCAAGGAGCCGTCCTCCGCAGTCGATCCGTCCTCGACCCACTCGAGCAGGCAGCCGACGCTCTGGTTGACCTCGTACTCCACCACGTCGGCGTTGCTCGCGCCCTGGCTCGTCCCGCCAGAGGAGAGCGTCTCCGTGTAGAGAACGCCGTTGAAGACGACGACGATACCCAGCAGGATGAACGCGAGGGTGATCGCACCGATGAGGATCACCTGCCCGCGATTCCGATCGTTGCTCACCATAGGATCACCCTAACTTCGACGACGTTGTAGAGCAGCGTATCGCCGCTGTTCGCGTACTTGATCGTGCGCTGGTTGGGGTCGACCTCGTGGAGTTCCGCGTCCGACCACTCCGATGTCACGGTCTGATTGGCGTAGAGCGCGATCGTGTAACTCGCCGACAGCGCACTGGATGGAGGGCTGCCCTGATACACGAGCGTCGTTCGCTTGCCTGTCTCCGGGTGGAGTTCGACGTTGTAGTTCCACCCGTTTTCGCCGAACCGTTCTTTCAGAACGAGGCCGAGTTCGGACTCGTTCGCGAACTGGTCCGTGGAGTACGTCTCGGCGTCTTCGTCGGGCGCTGGCGGTTGTGCGGCACCCTCGAACCCACCGTCCCCGTCCCAGTTTCGGACCGTTTCGGAGAGGTTTCCGTCGTGATTGCTGACGATCAGTGCGTCCTGTGCCTCCTGCTGGATCTGGGCCTGAACCGACCGGTCGGCCAGCCCGCCCGTCGTCGGCACGATCACTGACGACTGGAGCGCAAAGAGGACGGCCAATAGGACGACCATCGCACCGATGAATCCCTCGAGCGTGTACGCCTGTCCGCGGTCGGTTCCGATCGTTCGTGTGGTATCTGGTCCGGACATGGTCTCACCACACCCTCACGACGAGTCGGCAGGCGGGATCGCAGTTGCCGCCTCCGTTTTCGACCGTCACGATTCGTGCCGAACTGGCTGCGGACTGGTCGTCGTATCTGTCCCCGGCGGTCCAGTCGTCGGTGGCGCCGATCACGGTACCGTTACCGAGGTATTCGACGCTCACGTTCACGTGATCGAAGACCGTGTCGTCGTCGCTGCTCGCCCGAAGCCCCAGGTGCTTCGAGAGATCTTCCTCGCCCGCGTAGTCGCTGCCGGTGAAGTCGATCTCGTTCCCCGTCCCCGTCGACGTATTGTGCACGATCAAGTCCGCGACCCGATCCGCCTGTGCCGTCTCCGCTCCGCCGACGGACGAATGGAACGGCGTCACGACCGAGGGGAGAAACGCGAAGACGAAGGTGATCGCGAGCAGGAAAATACTGATACCGACGGCGAAGTCCTGTGTGGTCTGTCCCCGCTCGCGGAGCGACACCGAAATCGTTCGGGGTCGCTGGGCTCGCGGTCGTCCCCGTTGCCGGTCGCGAGTTCGTTTCCGACTCATATCAGGCCACCAGTACCCAGCCGATGAGTGCGATCGACGCGAGGCCGACCGCGTATTTCAGCCCACTCAGCAGGTCTGCGTCGCGGATGTAGCCGCAGATGAATCCGGAGATGATCGCCTGCAGCGTCACCGCGTGGAAGAACAACACCGACAGCATGTCGACGTCGATGTTCTCGCTGAGGTTCGCCCCGCTCGCCGGACCGCCGGCGGCCCCGCCGCTGGTCTCACCACCGCCGGCGTTGAGGCCGGCCATCGTATCGATGAACTGCGTCTTGAGGATCGCGATCACGGCCAGCACCGTCATGAACGTCATGATGATGATCACGATCTGCATCCGGGTTCTGGACTTCCGCTCACGTTCGATGTCGTCGTGGTTTTCGCTCGCGCGTGCGGCCGTCCGGAGCACGTCCGAAATCTGATTCGAAGCCTCCTGTGCTTCGGTTATCAGGCGGGTCGTCCGGGCAAGCCGCGGGATGTGATACTTGTTATTGAACTCGATGAGCGCCTCCTTCAGGCTCATCCCGTAGTTGACCTTCGTATGCATCATCTCGAACTCGCGGGCGAGCTTACCGTTCGTCGTGTCCGAGACTGCCTTGAGCGACTCGAGCAGCGTCAGCCCGGTATCGTTCGAACTCGAGAGCTTGCGGAGGTCCTCCGAGAGCTTGTTGACGACGCTGTTTCGGTGGCGGACGTTCCACTCGCGGAAGATCGCCAGCGGGACCGAGGTGATGTACAGCGGCAGGTAGATATAGAGGAACGTCCCCCAGATCGGCTTGTCGAGGAGGCCGTCCCACGAGGTCGGTGCCGACCCGTTGACCATGGCCGTGACGACGATGACCAGCGAGATGGGGACGGTCAGCGCGAGGGTGATCAACGGATTGTCCCGGAAGAAGATGTGTGGCTTCCGCAGGACTTCCATCGTCTCGTAGGTCCCCTCGCGGTTCTTGATCCGGTCGAAGACGCTGTGACCGCCCGTGAACTGCTCGACGAGTCCGAGACTCAACAGGCCGTCCTCCTGGCCGGTCTCGGTCCGCTGGTTGTTATCGCGCATCGAGAGGTAGCCGTCGCCGGGTTCGTCGTGCTTGACCGTCGAGACGAGGACGATGAACCCGGCGCCGATCATCGGAATGAGCCCGTAGACGGTCATGTAGAGCATGTTGTTCGTCACGGTCGCGTCCGGGATCATCTTCATGACGACCATGATGATGATCAGCAACAGCGGGAACAGCGACAGCGTCATGTACATCTCCCCGAAGAGTTCCAGCGTCTCGAGGGTGAGCTCCTGTTCCTGTTTCGCGGTTCGCATGTGTTTCTCCTTCTTGTCCTCGAGGAAGCTCTCCATGTCGCCGCCGCTGTTGACGATCGAGAGCATGTCGGTCAGGAACTGCGAAAGATCGTCGCTGGGCGTCTCGAGGGCCTGCTTTCGAATCGCCGTCCTGTAGTCGATATCGAAGTACTCGGTCTCCTTGACGATGCTCTGGAACTCGTTTGCGACCTCGCCGTAGGTGTCGTCGGCCTGCGCCATCGCCTCGATGATCTCGAGCTGGTTCAGGCCCCCGACCGACAGGGCGTACATGAACGAGACCGAGTCGGTTAGCAGCATGTTGATCTCGCGCTTGCGGGCCGAGGCGCGCGAGTAGGGGATCGCGACCATCGAGCCGAAGCCGATCGCGAACCCGATCGACCCGAACAGGATGCCGCTGAAGAGGATAACCACCGGAATGCGAATCAGCTCGATGATATCGAGGAGCAGTCCGTAGCCGACGGGGATCCCGATCAGGGGCTCGTTCGCGAGGAGACCGATCGCGAAGAGCCCGTAGCCAAGCATCATCCCGACCAGCCAGAGGCTCAGGCCGCTGATACAGCCGATACCCAGCGCCCGCGAGAGGTAGAGTTCGACCGTGTCGGTCATCCGCGCCTGGGCGAGTTTCGTCTCGACGTCGGCGACGAACTCGCTGTCGTCGCCGAACAGCCGATCGTACAGCGGATAGAACCGATCGCCGAGCGCGTCGGAGCTGGCCGACATGCCCGACCCGCCGGTACTGTCCGTTTGGAGACTCATGAGTCGTCGTCCTCGTCGGTATCGAAGATGCTCGTATTGCTCTCCGCCTCCTCGTCACCGTCGTCACGTTTGAAGATCGACTCGTCGTCGCTCGAGTCGCGATCGTCGAACAGCGACCCGTCGTCGTCACCCTCGTCCGTCTCGTCGTCGTCGCTGAAGATGGACTCGGATTCGTCCCCGAATATCGACTCGTCGTCAGCATCGGACTCGTCCGGCTCCGCTCCCGCGACTGGTTCGTCGTCCGGTTCCGCTCCCGCGACCGGCTCGTCGTCCGGTTCCGCTCCCGCGACTGGGTCGTCGTCCGGCTCCGCTCCCGCGACTGGGTCGTCGTCCGGCTCCGCTCCCACGACTGGGTCGTCGTCCGGCTCCGCTCCCGCGACTGGGTCGTCGTCCGGCTCCGCTCCCGCGACTGGGTCGTCGTCCGGCTCCGTTCCAGCCACTGGGTCGTCGGAATCGTCCGGCGGGTCCGCAGCACTCTCGTCGATCTCGATCGTCGGCGGCTCCCGGTCACCGTCCGTGGACGCCGATCGGTCGGCGGCGTCTGCGGTCTGCGATTCGCCGGCCGCTTCGGTCCCCGAGGTATCGGCCTCGAGTGCCTCGCTCATATTACTCGTCCCGGTGTCGCTGGACGATTCCGGATCGAAGATCGAATCGAGGTCGTCCTCCGGGAACATCGAATCGAAGCCTGAGGTGTCCGGTTGCCGGTCGGCCGTCGGCCCGTTGGTCCCACTCGTCCCCCGACCACCGGGGTCGTCGATCTCGTCGACCGTTTCGCCCATGTCGTCGAACAGGCCACCCAGATCCCCGTCCTCGGCGTCGTCCGATGGGAGCACAGTCGAGTCGGTCGCCGCCGTCCCGGCTGCTCCGGCCGCACCGGCGTCGCTCGAGCCCGACGACTGCGTCGACGGCGAGCGATCGTCGGCGGATTTCGATGCCGGATCGGCCGGCAACGTTTCGGTTGCAGCGGACGTGTCGGCCGCGCTCGTCGCATCCGGTTGCGACGTGGCGCTCGAGGCGGTCGACTCGCCGCTACTGCCGACGTCGCCGCCGGTCGTCGGTTCGGGGGCCGTACTCGGGTCCGATTCGGAATCGACGGTGTCCAGCGCGGTCGTGTCGCTCGCGGACGCACCGCCGGCCGCGGCGTCGGCAGTGTCCGCTGCTCCGTCGGTTCCGCTATCGATGTCGAAGCCGGTGTCCTCGCTCAACCACGCCGGTTCGTCGCCGTCACCGTCGTCGCCGCTTTCGACGGCGAACTCGGTCGACTCGTCGCCGAGCTCCCACTCGTCGTCGTCGACGGTGTCGTCGACGTCACCGCCGAACTCGAACTCCTCGCTGTCTGCGCGGTCGACCTCGATCGCGTCCTCCGTTTCGACATCACCGAGTGCGCTCGCGAGGCCGCTGGGGATCTTGCCACGATACTCCTCGAACAGCGACTCCTCCGCTCGTTCGAGGATATCCATCGAGAGGTTGTACGTCTCGCTGGTCGCCTCGGGACGGGGAACGAGTTCTTCTTTCTCCTGGTCGACGTCGATCAGGACGCTCTCCATCTCCCGGAGGTCCTCGAGGCTCTCCTCGAGTTGGCCGTTCGCGATGAGCGTGAGGATGGTGTCGGGGTCGTTGATGAAGGCCTGAACCGTCGCGGCGACATGCGCGTACGTGTTCAGTTCGTTCTTGATCAGATACGCGAGAATGATCTCCCGTTTGAACAGCTCCTCCTCGAGTTTCTCGTTGCTCCACCCGCGGTCGAACTGAATCTCCTCTAAGGTGTTCGAGTCCCCCATCTTGAGGTACTCGTCGGTTTCGGCCTGCCACTGGTAGACGTCCTGAACGTTGATCTCGTCGTGTTCGGCCTCGTAGTGGTTGATCTCGGTCAACGACTTGTTCCGGCGGACCTTTCGGCCCTGCACGCGCGTCTGGGTCTGAATCGAGACCAGATCCAGCGCCGTGAACATCGTCTTCGAGACGTTGATCGGGTCCGTCGTGAACCGCTTGAGCACCTCGTCGACGGAGTCGGCGTGGAAGGTAGTGTACGTGGTGTGGCCGGTCGACATGACCTGGAACAGCGTCCGGCCTTCCTCACCGCGGATCTCGCCCATCACGATGTAGTCGGGCCGCTGCCGGAGTGCGGCCTCGAGGAGGTCGAACTCGTCGACGTCGCCCTGCTCGTCGTCGGAGAAGGAGGGGCGAGTGACGCTGGCGATCCAGTTTCGCTGCGGCAGTTCGACCTCGCGCGTGTCCTCGATGGAGACGATCTTCGCACTCGAGGGGATAAACAGGGAGACGGCGTTCAGCGAGGTGGTCTTCCCGGACGCGGTCCCGCCGGCGAAGATCAGGCTCTTGTGGTTCTCGATGGCGAGCCAGAGGAAGGCCATCTCGTCCAGGCTGAAGGTGTTCCAGTTGATGAGGTCGATCGGGGTGAACGGGACGTCCTTGAACTGACGGATGGTGTAGTTGGTCCCGTGATCGGAGACCTCTTGCCCGAGCGTGAGCTGTGCACGGGAGCCGTCGGGGAGGGTCGCGTCGACCTGCGGGAGCCGCTTGCTGATCCCCTTCCCGGAACGCTGGGCGAGTTTGACGACGAAGTCGTCGAGTTCGTCCTCGCCGTGGTAGATGTTCGTGATGATCTGCTCGTACTCGGAGTGATAGACGAAGACCGGGGAGTTGTAGCCGTTCGTGGAGATGTCCTCGACGTTGATGTCGTGTTTGATGCCGTCGATACGCTCGTAGCCGATGAAGTCCCGCTTGAGGAGGTACAGGAGCTTCTCGACCTGGTACTCGCTCAACGTGTCCGGATCGTCCGCGAGGATCGCCGGCTCCGGCCGGACTTCGATCCCCTCGAGTTGACTCGGACCGACGTCTTCGACCTCGGCTTCTTCGTCGTCGTCGAGGAGGCCTCGGAGCGTCTCGAGGATCCCTTCCGCCGTCTCACCGGAGGCCGCTTCGAACAGGTCGTACCGCTGTAGCAGCCGCCGGGTTTCGTCCTCGATGACGGTCCGACGACCGTCTTCGGTCGCCTTCTCCTTGATGCCGTCCTCGGAGTATTTGATCGCCGTCCGGAGCTTGCCCGAGAGGAACTCCTGGAGTTCGATCTCGATCTCGTTCCGGTACGGCTCGATCATGTAGTACTTCTTCTCGTTTTCCTTCTCCGAGTGGAAGATGACGACGTAGGCGTAGGGTTTGTTCACCCAGTAGCGCTCGACCTCGCGGAAGTGCGTCTTCTTCTCGAACGGGACGGCCTTCTCGAGGTCGTACCGGTTGGAGACGGTGGTGTTGCCGGCGGCCGTCGAGAAGAACTCGTCCTCGTCGAGGTCCTCCTGGACGTTGACGGTCCGTTCTTCGACGATGTCGTCGAGCTCCAGGGCAGCATCGTTGCCGGCCGCGAGTCGCTGTTCTAACGTGTCGGGGTCGAATCCGAGGGCCTCCTCCTCGTCGTGGCGAACGATCTCGCCATCCCCGTCTCGCGGGCGACTGCCGTCGTCCTCGTAGTAGTACTCCCACTTGTAGTGCTCCCAGGACCAGGTGTCCTTGACGACCGGGGTCGTCTCCGGGTCGACGTGCTCGAGGAAGACGTCCCAGAGTACGTCGGCGTTGTCGCCGGCGGTGGGCAACACGTGGTCCGCGAGGTCGTCCGGGTGGTGGCCGAGATACGACGCTGGATCGAACTCGACCTCGTCCCAGTCCTCCCCGCTCGGAACCCTCGAGCCGACGCCTTCGTCGGTATCGAGTCCGAGTTGGTCGTCCCCACCGGCGAGCTCGGTGTCGTCCGGATACAGGGTGGAGATCTCGTCACTGTACCCGTACTCGTCCATGAACTCTTCCCACGTGTACTCACCGACGCGGACAGCCGAGTTCGATCCGTGGTCGGACTCGGAAGCCCGGTCGTCGTCCGACGCAGGGCCGGACGCCTCCCCCTCAGAAAAGTCCCCGGCATCCGATTGGTCGGCCTCGTCAATAGCCATTGCCCCTACACGCACGCTCACCCCTCAAAAAATTCATCCGCCGGTTACCATTTCTGATAATGACATGTCCGGTAATTTTCGACCCGTTTCGACGACGCCAGGTGGGACAAACCTCCGTAGCATCGCCACATCATTCAATACATATAACTATAAATATAATGTCAGCCATCTACCCGATGTTATCCAAAAAGTCGGGGACGGAAGCGAGATGCTCGGAATGGATTCGAGTAGCGCAGATCAGTCGTTACTTGCATATGTAAGAATTATTATGGTTGTGTCACGTTCAATTCGTGTGGTAATTACCTTTGATCGACATGATCGGGTGGGTGACAATCAGTGTCACACGGCGAGCACGGTCTACGGACGACTGGCGGACGTCATCGAGCGGGGCAGCGAGTGGATCGCGCTCGAGACGTGGGGGAAGCCGTGCTCGCGACCGTCGTCCCGTCGGGGGCCCCGACCCGGACGGTCCGCGTCGACGAGCGGATACCCCGAGACGGCGACCGGAACGTCGACGAGCGAGGACTGCGCGAAAAGCTTGACGTGGGAGCCGACGAAACGGAGGATCGATGAACGAACTATTCGATATGGACGGGCAAGTCGCGTTGGTAACGGGCGGCGGGCGCGGCATCGGCCGCGCGATCGCCGTCGGACTGGCGGACGCGGGAGCCGCGGTCGTTCCGACCGCCCGCTCGACAGCGGAAAT
Source organism: Natrinema salaciae (assembly GCF_900110865.1). Classification (NCBI taxonomy): domain Archaea; kingdom Methanobacteriati; phylum Methanobacteriota; class Halobacteria; order Halobacteriales; family Natrialbaceae; genus Natrinema; species Natrinema salaciae. The sequence goes on along the minus strand of NZ_FOFD01000002.1, from coordinate 485,759 downwards.
CGAGGCCGTCGCCGCGGCCATCGAGGACGCGGGCGGCGACGCGATCGCCGTGTCCGCGGACGTAACGGACGCCGACGCCGTCGACGACGTCATCGATCGGGCCGCCGACGAGTTCGGCGGCGTCGACGTCGTCGTCAACAACGCCGGCTACAACCCCGACGACGCGCTCGGCCAGCCCGAAGACGTCGCCACCGAGAGCCTCGACCGCGTGCTCGACGTCAACCTCAACGGCGCGTACGAGGTCACCCGCGCCGCGGCGGACCACCTCCAGGAAAGCGACGGCGGCTCGGTCATCAACGTCGCCAGCGTCGGCGGCCTGGTCGGGCTGCCGCGCCAGCACCCCTACGTCGCCTCGAAACACGGGCTGGTCGGGCTCACCAAGAGCATGTCCCTCGACTGGGCACCGTCGGTCCGAGTCAACGCCGTCGCGCCGGGCTACGTCTCGACGGAGCTTACGGAAGCCCTCGAGGGGAACGATCGACTCCGGCAGTCGATCATCGACCGCACGCCGCTCGAGCGGTTCGCCGATCCGGAAGAGATCGCCGGTCCCGTCGTCTTCCTCGCGAGCGAGGCCGCCAGCTACGTGACCGGGGCCGTACTCGCCGCCGACGGCGGGTGGACGGCGCGGTAGGTCGCCGTTCTTCGACGCGACCGAACCGATCACGTTCGGCCGCACTCGTTCTCCAGCAAAAATCACGGGGGTAGTTGCAACCGCGCGGTAGTTCTCCCAAGGCTTAGCCATCGACCCAGGCTATTCCCAGTATGCGATACGATGACAGTGACCGGGCACGCGAGGTCGCCGAGCGTGCCAACGCCCTGATGGAGGAGGTCGTCCTGCCGATCGAACGCGAACGCGCCGGTGGCATGGCCGTCTCGAGCGGCACCGTCGCGGAGCTCCGCGAAGCCGCCCGCGAGTACGACGTCTACGCCCCGCAGATCCCCGAGGAGTACGGCGGGATGGGACTGAGCTTCCGCGATTCGCTACCGACCTTCGAGGAAGCCGGCCGCAGCCTCCTCGGCCAGGTCGCGATGCGCGTCGACGCCCCCGACGAGGGGAACATGCACCTCCTCGAACTGGCCGGCGACGACCTGCAGAAGGAGACCTACCTCGAGCCGCTGGTCGCCGGGGACCTCAAGTCGGGCTTCTCGATGACCGAGCCGATGCAGGGTGCCGGATCGGACCCGAAGATGATCCGGACTCGAGCGGAGCGGGACGGGGACGAGTGGATCATCGACGGCCACAAGTGGTGGACGACCCAGGGCGTCGAGGCCGACCTCCTGATCGTGCTCGCTCGAACCGACCCGGACGCCCATCCCTACGAGGGCTGTTCGCTCTTTCTCGTTCCCGCCGACGCCGACGGCGTCGAGGTCGTCCGCGACGTGCCGCACATGGGTGGGGGGAGCCACGGTGCCTCCCACGCCGAAATTCGCTACGAGAACGTCCGCGTCCCCGAGGAGCACCTGCTCGGCGAACTGAACGAGGGCTTTACCCACGCCCAGGAGCGGCTCGGGCCCGCCCGACTGACCCACTGTATGCGCTACTCCGGGATGGCCCAGCGCTCGCTCGACATCGCGAAGGCCTACACGAGCGAGCGCGAGGGGTTCGACTCGACGCTCTCGGACAAGCAGTCGCTCCGTCACCGGATCGCGCAGGCGGAGACGGAACTCCACGTCGCCCGGACCGCAATCCGGGACGCCGCCGACCGAATCGCCGCCGGCGACGAGGCCCGCGTCCCCGTCTCGATGTGCAAAGTGTACACCGCGAACGTCACACAGGACGCGATCGACCTGGCCGTCCAGTGTTGCGGTGCGAACGGCATCGGAAAGGACCTCCCGCTCTCGGACTTCTACGAGTCCGTCCGGCAGTTCCGCATCGTCGACGGCGCGGACGAGGTCCACCGCCGAGTCATCGCTCGCGCGGCCTTCGAAGACGTCCCCGAGGAGGAACTCGAGCCGCTAACCCGCTTTGGCGACCCTAACCGGGAGCGAAGTACGGACCGCTGACGACGCCCCTGCGGACGACGCTTCCGCGCTGGCGTCGCTGGCCGGGTCACATGCCCATTATTCACATGGCACGATTCGCTAGGTCGCGATACGGACGCGACCGGGCGAGATGGAACCGCTGGGTCTCCCTCGAGCTCCGGCTACCGCTCGCTTTGGTCTCGGGATTCCGCGGTCGCCGCCCGACTCGAGCGGGCTGGCAGCGAGTCGGCGAACGGGCGTGACGGGATTCGAACCGAAGCAAGACGGTCGCCTCGCTTCGCTCGGCGCTGCGACTTGCAGGGTTCGAACTCCGTGCCTGTTCGCTCGTCGCGTTCGCTCCTCGCAGAACGGGCGTGACGGGATTCGAACCCGCGATCAGAAGGTTAGGAACCTCCTGCCCTATCCGCTAGGCCACACGCCCCGGCGCGAAAAAAATTCAGTTGGTTTCGGTGCTCGTCTCCTCGTCGGTGGTGACTGGCTCCGTGTCGACGAACTCCTCGTCTTCGTTGCGGTTTGCCTCGCTGGCGTCGCCATCGTAGTCACCGGTTTCGCGCATTTCTTCGAGTTCCGTTTCGACCTTCTCGCGCCCCTTCTGGAACTCACCCATGGCCTCACCGGTCGACCGTGCCAGCTTCGGAATCTTGTTGGCTCCGAAGAGCAGGATCGCGATGATGAGAATGATGGCGAGTTCCGGAGGCCCCATGCCGCCGGGGATGAACAGCGGTGCAATTTCGGCTACCATCTCTATGCGTGGCTTACCCGCTGCCAATTATAACCTTTTTGGACCACTTAGGTAAGAAAAGACCGCGATAGTCCGCTTGAGGCAGAGATCCGTCGAATGTGATACGATTTCACAGCGAGTCGCGCGGATCGGAGGCAACTCATTTCGTCGTTCGGAATCGTTCCGCGAACGAAACTGTCTTTCCCGTTTGCACACAACGGTCTCACGATGGTCACAACCGGAGACGCCGCACCCGACTTCACCGCACCGCTCGCAAACGGCGACATCGAGGCGTTCACGCTCTCCGACCGCCTCGATGACGAGGCACCGGTCGTCCTCGCGTTCTTCCCCGGCGCGTTCACCAGCGTCTGTACGTCCGAGATGTGTGCGTTCCAGGACCGCCTGGCCGCTTTCAACGACCTCGACGCCACCGTCTACGGCGTGAGCCGGGACTCGCCGTTCACGCTCAACGAGTTCCGCGAGCAGAACGATCTCGAGTTCGGCCTCCTCAGCGACTACAACAAGGAGGTCACCGACGACTACGGCATCGCGATGGACTTCGCCGATCTGGGCGTCCACGGTGTCTCGAAGCGATCCGTGTTCGTCGTCGACGGCGACGGTCGGATCGCCTACTCGTGGGTCAGCGACGACCCCGGCGTCGAACCCGACTACGACGAGATCGAGGCCGCGGTCGAGGACCTGTCGTAGTCCGACACTGGATCGCCGACCGACACGTACCGTCGCAGGGCTTTTTTAGGACGCAGTCGTCGTTCACTCATGAGCGATTCAGCCGCCGACGAGTACTCGCCCCGCGTCTACTCTCCCGACGACGACCACAACTTTCCCGACGAGAAGCTGAATACCGTTCTCGACTTCATCAAAGCCGACGAGGAGATCACGACCTACCTCGAGGCGCAGAACGTCAACGCTGTCGACCGGATGCAGTACAACGACCACGGAACGAAACACATCGAAATCGTTCGCAACCGGGCGCTGCGTCTCTACAACCTGCTCAAGGCCGGTGACGTCGACTTCAACGGCGCTCGCCAGCAGGGGTTGGTCGAGGAGGACGAGTCCGTCATCATCGCCCTCGCGGCGACGCTGCACGACGTGGGCCACGTCGTCCACCGCGATAGCCACGCCTACTACTCGATCCCGCTCGCCGCCGACATCCTCGACCGGGTTCTCCCGGAGTTCTACGACGTCGCCGAGACCGTCCGAATGAAAGGCGAGGTCCTCCACGCGATCCTCTGCCACCACACTGCCGAGACGCCGCTGACCACCGAAGCCGGCGTCATTCGCGTCGCCGACGCCCTCGACATGGAGAGCGGCCGTTCCCGCATCCCCTACGAGTACGGCGGCCGCGGTATCAACACCCTCTCGAGTCAGGCGATCAAGAGCGTCTCGCTCCAGTCCGGCGACACCACCCCCGTCATGGTCGAGATCGCGATGACCAACGCCGCCGGCGTCTACCAGGTCGACAACCTCCTCAAGGCAAAACTCGAGGACTCCGGGCTCGAGGAGGAGATCCGGATCGTCGCGCTCAACACGAACGAGAACCACGAGCAGTTGGTCGAGCGGATCGAACTGTAAACTGTAGCGGGGCGGTGCGTGGACCACTGTCGACCCCGTCGAGCGGACCCTCATCGCCCGCGATGCCCGACGGGCGTGGGACCTGCGCTCCACCGAATCGCGGACCCCTCGTGGGACTCGTCTCGTGCGACTCGAGACGGCGCTGTGAGTGTGGCAAATCCACCGACAGCAGCCAGCCACTGTGCTCGGTCGCCGGTCCGTCTCCCCGGTCCAAACTGACTCGGAACCCCGAGACGTCCGACAGTAGTCACGTATTTCGAAGATAAAATCCACTAACGACTCCATAGTATTGTATGGGCTTTCGCAGTATCTCACCATGGATGACGGACGACGGGCAGACGGGCCGAACTACGCGCTACGGTTCGGCGCTGTCCTCTTCGGAGCGGCAGTTGTACTGACCGCCGCCGACTACGTAGCCGGTATTCCGGGACTACTCGTCGGCGTGGGGGTCGTCAGCGGAACGGGTGCGGTTCTCGGGTCCCGAGTCGATCGGGCGTTCGAGCAAACCGTTTCGAATATCGAATCGACGATCGGTGCGTCCGAGTTGACGGTGGCCGACGGTGAGATTCGGGGATTGGACGCCGCGCTCGAGGACCAGGTCGAGGAGAACCGGCGGCTGCGCGAACGGGTCGACGACCTGGAGGCGGAACTGGCGGAGACGGAGCAGCGAAACGAACGCATCGAGACCCAGACCGAACAGTTTCGGGAGGCGATGCAGTTGTGTGCCGGCGGGCAGCTCGCACATCGGATCGAGATCGATGACGAGACGCCGCTGGACGTTGGGGACGACTTCAACGATATGATGGACGAACTCGAGGGGACCGTGCGTCACCTCAAGGATTTCATCGCGCTGGTCGTCTCCTCGAGCGACGAAGTGCTGTCGGGGACCGAAGAAGTCAGCGAAGCGAGTGACCAGATCAGCGATGCGATTCAGGAGATCGCCGAGGGCGCGACCGTCCAGTCGGAGCGGCTGCAATCGGTCACGCACGAAATGGAGACGCTCTCCTCGAGTATCGAAGAGATCGCCGCGCTCTCCAACGACGTGACGACGCTCTCCGAGCGGACCGCGGACGCCGGTCGAGAGGGGCAGGAGGCCGCGAAAACGGCGATCGACGGACTGAACGAAATGGAGGACGGGTCGGCGGAAGCGGTCGACGCGATCGAGTCACTCCGGACGGAGATGGAAGCGATCGACGAGCTGGTCGAGTTCATCAGCGAGGTCGCTCGCAAGACGAACATGCTGGCGTTGAACGCCAATATCGAGGCCAGTCGCAACACCAGTGGCTCCCGAAGCGAAGACGGATTCGCGGCAGTCGCGAAGGAAGTCAAGGAACTCGCGGCGGAGACCAAAGAGGCGGCCGACGACATCGAGAAGCGTATCGAGGACATCCACGCACAGACCGAGGTCGCGACGGAGACCGTTCGAGAGACCGAAGAACGGGTCGCAGTGCATACCGACTCGATCGAAAACGCGCTGGACGCGCTGGCCGAGATCGCGGAGTACGCCGAGGAGACCAATCGCGGCGTTCAGGAGATCCACACGGCCGCGAATCAACAGGCCGAGTCGGCACAGCAGGTTGTCGCGCTCGTCGACGAAACGGCGTCGATCAGCGAGCAGACGTCCGACCTGGCCGAGGAAGTCACCGCCTCGGCGGAAGAGCAGACGGCCGCGCTCACCGACGTTTCCAGCAGCGCCAAGCGGCTCTCCGAGAACGCCAACTGGCTGCACGACACGCTCGATATGTACAAAGCGCGCCACGACCCGCCGGACACGGATCGACTGTCGTCGGCCGAGCGTACCGATGCGGCCGCGGAAGCCGACGCCGGTTCGATGCCGACGTGGACGACCGGGGAGCCGTCGAGTTGGCCCGAGCTATCGTCATCGTCCTCCTCGGCGAGCGACTCCGAGCGCGAGCGCTCGTCTGCGGATCGGACGGCGGATACCGGAGCCGCGACCGGCACACGATCGGCATCGGCGATCGAACCGGCGGAGCGCTCGTCCGGGACCACGGACGATGCAGCGGCGCTTCCAACGCAGTTCCAGACCGGACTGGCGACGGGTGAGGACAGTTTCCTCGTCGGACACCGAGCCGCGACGAGGGCGTTCACCGCGATGGACACCGATCGTGTCGACTTCTGTCAGGTCTTCTGCTCGCCGGCGTACGACTACGAGGACGTGCTCCGCGGAATCCGCGACGTTATCGGCGACGAGGCGAAACTGATCGGCGCTACGTCCGCCGGTGAGTTCACCGAACGGACGGTGTCGGACGGCAGCGTCGCGGTGTCGCTGGTCGCCAGCGACACGATCGAATTCTTCACGGGACTCGGAACGGCGGTCTCCGAAGGTGCCGCGGACGCGGTAAACGAAGCGGTAGCGGAGCTGCCGTCGTCGGTCGAGGGATATCCCCACCTCGCTGCGATAAACCTCCACGACGGACTGGCCGGGATCAGCGACCAGATCGCGCTCGTCACGCAGCGAGACCTCGGTCACGACGTCAGTTTCGTCGGCGGCTCCGCGAGCGACGATTTGACGATGAACGCGACGCACGTCTTCCACGACGAGACGGTCACGACCGATTCGGTGGTCATCGCGCTCGTGGCCTCGAAAGAGCCCGTAACGATCACCGTCGGTCACGGACACTCGCCGATCTCGGAGCCCATGACGGTGACGAAATCCGAGGGCGGGCGAGTCATCGAGCTCGACGGGAAACCTGCGTTCGAGGCCTGGCGCGAGGCTGTCGAATCCCATCTCGACGGAACCGACCGGACGATCGACGTCGATGCCATCGAGGGGGACAGCGAGGAACTGCTCGAGCTCCTGACCGAGTTCGAGTTCGGCATCGAGGAGGGACACGGAGCGATCAGCGGCGGATACAAGATCCGCTGGCCCGGACTGACGCGGTCGAAAGCGGGGCCGCTCGAGTTTCCCGTTGGCGTCCCCGAGGGAACGGTGTTGCGCGTGATGCACAGCCCGCCGGACGAGCAGATCGTGTCCGCCCGCGAGACGGCCGAGGCCGCGGCCCGGAACGCGTCCGGGGAGGTTGCCGGCGGATTCGTCTACGATTGCGCGTGCCGATCGATCATCCTGGGGGACGAGTTCGACGATGCGGTCGACGCGATGAGCGAGGTGCTGGACGTCCCGTTCAGCGGCTTCGAGACGTACGGGGAGCTCTGTATGGAGCGAGGCCAGATGAGCGGCTACCACAACACCTCCTCGGTCATCATGTTACTGCCGACGTAGCGCCTCCCGTCCTATCGCAGTCCCCGAGACGAATCCCACACTACCGTAGCCGTCGCAGAGTGAAACGGCGTTCGGCGGCTCGAGTGCCCGGTTGCCGACTGGCGTGATCGGGACCCGAGAGCGCCCCGCGCGGTCCTGGACGAGCGGCGTCTTCCCCGCGACGGCTTGCAGTGATCGGTTCCGCGCCGCGATCAGACGAGTTCGTACCGTCCGTCGCGCCGCTCGAGATAGCCGCGGTCCCGAAGCGTGCCGGTAATCGAGAGCACGGTCCCCTTCGTGACCGCCAGATCGTCACGGAGGTCGTCGGCGGTCGCGCCGTTACTGGCCGCCAGATACAGGTACACGAGTTTCGCTCGAGCGGAATCGAGATCGGTCGGGATCGACACGTCGAGATCCGTCGTCGCCGGTTGGTTCATACTCGATCCACTGTATTTCGACGATAATAAATGTCATCTACAACGATTGTCGAAATACGTCCGGCGAGACGGGCGTCATCACCGTCGATACGAATGACGTCGTTCGTCGAACTTCCGGCGAAACCGTGCGTCGACCGCTAGAGCGGCGACGTCGCGATATAGGCGATTGACGTATCAATGGGGGATGATGTCTAGTCCCAAGAACGCCGCGAACGGCTCACTCAGACGGACCGCTTTTGTAGACGCACTCTCGAATAGTAGCAGACGAATGTCGACGCAAATCACCGTCCTCGCACTGTTGACCGGATTAGTGACCGGTGCGCTGTTTCGCTTTCTCAACGTTCCGATCCCCGCTCCGCCGGAGCTTCCCGGCATCATGGGGATCGTCGGGATCTACGTCGGCTACAAGCTGATCGAGCACTTCGACGTCGGCGTGGACCTGCTCGAGATACTCGGGGTTTGAAAGGACGGATACGATCTCCGCCAGTCAGTTTTCAGGCCGACTCGAGCGCCAACGAGAGCTTCGCGAGCCCCCACACCGCTAGCAGGACGGTTACGGGACCGAGCACTGCGACGGCAAACGGCGTCAGGATGGCCGAAACGGACCCGAACAACAGACCGCGGAGAGTAGGACCGAGTACGAGATACCCGAGAATAAGGAGGAGAAGCGCGATAATGACGTTCAGCCGAGTCTCGATCCGAGTCTCGTCCATAGATAGTTCTCGAAGGGGCGGTAAATAAATCCTCCCGGACCGGTGTACGGAAGCGGACGCCGGCCGAAACCCGTCGCGAACGACGGTCAGTAACTGCGCTCTTTGGGCTCGTAGGTCTTGTTCTCGCCCTCGAGGATGACCGGCCGGTAGAAGATCGACGGTTCGCCGTCGTCCCACGAGATGAGCGTGTGCTTGAGCCAGTTCTCGTCGTCGCGGATCTGATTCTCCTGTCGCCAGTGGGCACCGCGGAACTCGTTTCGCACGAGCGCGCCCAGCGCGATCGTCTCGGCGACGTCGATCAGGTTCCGCGTCTCGATCGTCTGCTGGAGATCGGTGTTGAACGTCCGCGACGGGTCGTCGACGTAGACGTCCTGGTACTCTTGGCGGCACTCGCGGATGATCTCGAGGGACTTCCTGACGCCCTCCCCGGTCCGGAAGACGTTGACGTAGTCGGTCATCGCCTGCTGGAGCTTCGCGCGGATCTCGGCGTGCTGGACGCCGTCGTCTTTGTCCATCAGGCGGTCGACGCGCTGGCGTGCGGTTTCGACGGTTCGCTCGAGGATTCCCTCTGCGTCGGCGGTAACCCCACCGTCGGCGGCGACGCCGCCGGTGGTGTCGAGTCCCGCCACCCCCGGCGCAACCGGGAGTTCGGTCTCGGTCTCGTCCTCGACGTCGTCGCCGTAGCCGGTCCGGATCTCGGGCTCGCCGAGGTCGTCCCCGGCGGCGTGGCGTCCGGCGCGCTTCCCGAAGACGATCAGTTCAGGCAGGGCGTTTCCGCCGAGGCGGTTGCCGCCGTGGACGGAGACGCAGGCGCACTCGCCGGCGGCGTAGAGGCCGTTGACGCAGGTCTGTCCGTTCTCGTCGACCTCGATCCCGCCCATCGCGTAGTGCTGCCCGGGCTTGACCGGCATCGGCTCGACGAGCCCGTCGACGCCCTCGAAGTCCTCCGCGAGGTGGAGGATGTTCTCGAGGCGGTCCATGATGCGCTCCTCGCCGAGATGGCGCATGTCGAGGTGGACGTACTCGTCCTCGACGCCCCGTCCCTCGTTGACTTCGGTGAGTTCGGCGCGGGCGACGACGTCCCGCGAGGCGAGTTCGCCGGAGTTGTTCGCGTAGCCGTGCTCGAACATGAACCGCTCGCCCTCGCTGTTGTAGAGGATGCCGCCTTCGCCGCGGACCCCCTCGGAGATGAGAACGCCCGTCGACGGCAGCGAGGTGGGGTGGAACTGGATGAACTCCATGTCCTCGAGCGGCGCGCCGGCACGGTAGGCCATCGCGTGGCCGTCGCCGGTACAGGAGACGGCGTTCGTGGTGTGATCGAAGGCCTGGCCGGGGCCGCCGGTCGCGAGGACGACACCGCCGTTGGCCTTGAAGCCCTCGATCTTGCCGGACTGGACGTCGTAGGCGACGACGCCGTGACACTCCCGATCGTTCGGATCGGGCTCGTCGGTGGTCGCGAGGTTCATCACGTACCACTCGTCGTAGACCTGGATACCGCGCTTGACGACCTGCTCGTACATCGTGTGCAGCAGGTGGTGGCCCGTCTCCGCACCGGCGTAGGTGGTCCGCGGGTACGAGAGCCCGCCGAACGGCCGCTGGGAGACCCGCCCGTCCTCCTCGCGGGAGAACGGCATCCCCCAGTGTTCCAGGGTGATCGTCTCATCGGGGGCGTTCTTGGCGAGGGTCTCGACCGCCGGCGCGTCGCCGAGGTAGTCCGACCCCTTCATCGTGTCGTAGGCGTGGAGTTCCCAGTCGTCACCCTCCTGGAGGGCGGCGTTGATGCCGCCTTCCGCCGCGCCAGTGTGGCTGCGGACGGGGTGGAGCTTCGAGACGATCGCCACGTCCGCTCCTGCTTCGTGCGCTGCGATCGCGGCCCGGAGGCCGGCGCCGCCGGCGCCGACCACGATAACGTCGTGTTCGTACATGGATTACCAGAATTTCAGGTTCTTCTTGACTGCTTCCCGCTTGAGCTCCTGAATGTGCTCGGTGAGCGGAATGTCTTTCGGGCACACCTCGGTACAGGAGAACTGGGTCTGACACCGCCAGACGCCGTGTTCCTGCTCGAGAATGCGGAGTCGGTGCTCTTTGATCTGCTCGTCCTCGCGGTCGTCCATCGCGAACTTGTAGGCCTTGTTGATCGCCGCGGGGCCCAGATACTCGTTGTCGCCGGCCGCGATGTTACACGAGGACATACACGCGCCACACCAGATACACCGCGAGGACATCTTGATCTTCTCGCGGTTCTCGGGGCTCTGGCGCTGCTCCTCCAGGTCGCTCACGTCGGGCGTGTCCTCGTCCTGGAAGTAGGGTTCGACCGTGTGCATCTGGTCGTAGAAGTGGTCCATGTCGACGACCAGGTCCTTGACGACTTCCTGGTGGGGCAGGGGCTCGATGCGGACCGGCTGCTGGAGCTCCGAAATCTGGGTCTTGCAGCCGAGTCGCTGTCGTCCGTTGACGAAGAACGCGTCGGAACCGCAGACGGCCTGCCGACAGGAGTGACGGAACGTCAGCGACGAATCGTACTCGTCGCGGGCGTACATGACCGCGTCGAGGACGGTCATCCCCTTCTTGAAGGGGACGTGGAAGTCGTCGAAGCGGGGTTCCTGCTTCCCCTCGACTTCGGGGTCGTAGCGGAACACCTTGATGTGGACCGTCTCCCCCTCGAGTTCGGCCTTCTTCTCGGAGCGTTCGTCGACCATCCCGTCGTCTTTCTCCTTGAGTCGCCGCTCCTGTGGCGACTCCGCGCCCTTCATCTCCGGATCTTCCGGTGCTTCCTGCGTCTCGGGTTCGGCTTGTTGCGTACTCATATTAGATCATCCCCCGCATCGCGAGTGCGACGTAGGTGCCCTGTGCGATGAGTGCGAGGCCGGCGATGACCAGCACCGCCAGGACGGCCTTCTTCTGGGTTCCCTCGAGGCCCTGATTGACCAGCGCGTTGTAGACGCCGTTGACGCCGTGGAACGTGGCCGTGATCAGGAACAGGACCATCGTGAGGAAGTACCCGATGTTCTCCATTCGGGCTTGAGTGCCCATGAAGGTTACCTCGTACGCGTGGTTGTAGAAGTGCAGGAGGAAGAAGTGGAAGGCAAGAACGACGACCAGAAACGCTGCCGTGATTCGCTGGAGGAACCAGCCGGTACCGCCGGGGGTAAACGAGGAGTATCGCTCCGCCATCAGATCCCCACCCCCGTCAGGAAGGTCGGGACGCTGGCGACGGTGATCGCGCCCGTCAGGATCAGCGAGGCGTAGAAACTCTTGTCCTGTGCCTCGAGGCCGACGCCCAGATCGACCATCAGCAGGCGGAGACCGTTCAGAATGTGGAAGACGGCCACCGCGAGCAGGCCGACCTCGAGCAGGCGAACGAGGAACAGGCCCTCGAGCCCCTGCAGCGTCGCCGTGTAGACGTTGACTGCCTCTCCGTCGACCATCGTCGTATCGCCCTGTGCACCGCCGATAGAGGTACTCAGCACGGCGATGTGGGTAAACAGGTAGCCGATCAGCATCCACCCGGTGAACTTGTGGAAGATCCACGCCCACATGCCGGCCGAGAACTCCTTCCACCGACCGAAGTCCTCGACGAGACCGCGATTGTAAGACTGACTCATGCGCTCATGTGGACCGTTTGACCGTGGGGGTATAGAAGTTACTTTTATCTCTCCGCTTCGTACTCCAGTACATATCAGCAATTCTGGTGGTAGAACGGTGTTATCGGCGGACTACCGAATCGGTTCGGTGGTCATCGACCCGTGATTCGCGTCCCGAATCCCGTCAGTCGTTCTGCCGAAGTTCGGACCGCGAACTCTCCGTCGTCCGCTCGCGCTCCAGCGCCGTGAGCGTGTCCGGTGAGAGGCCGACGAGGTGACAAAGCGGGTTCCCCGGGTAGACGACGGGGTTCTCGAGGACGCCGACGATGAGTCCGGTAAAGGGTGCTTCGACGGTGACGATGTCCTCCTCTTCCTTGAACGGGTTCGTGATCGTACAGATGACCTCGCCCTCCTCGACGAGTGCGCCGCGGCCGCGTTTCATGTCGACGATGCCGCCGGCGTCCGCGCGGAGCCAGGTCTTCTCGTTGTCGTCGTCGATGATCGTCCGCCAGCCGGGCCAGTGGACCGACGACTCCCGGTGGCAGCCGTACTCGGCGAGGACGCTCGCGACTCCGGTGAGTGCGCGATCGATCAACCGTCGCTGGAACCTGTGGGCTTCGCCCATTTCGATGGTGATCGTGGGAATCCCATCCTCGGTCGCTTCCCGGCGGAGCGTCCCCGAGGGACCCTCGCCCGCGATGATGACGTTGGAACTGAACGCGTTGGCGAGTCGGGCCACGTTCGGCCGCTCCATGTTCGCGCGGACGTGGAGCATGTTCGTTCGCCCGCGCGTCGACGTGTGAAAGTCGAGCCCGAGATCACAGGGTTCGATGAAGTTCGTGTATATCCGGTGAGCCATCCGCCTGGCGCTGGTCGATCCCTCGCGGCCGGGAAACGACCGGTTCAGGTCACGGTCGTAGATCGGCAGGTACCGCTCCTGGGCGAGAAACCCGGGGACGTTCATCACGGGCAGACAGACCAGCGTTCCGTGGAGGACGGAGTGATCCCAGTCGTGGGCAACCTCCCGAACGACCTCGATCCCGTTGAGTTCGTCGCCGTGTGCGGCCGCCGAGAGGAAGACCGTCGGCCCCGGCTGTTCGCCGTTGATCACCGTCACTGGAATCCTGACGGGGTCGCCGAGGTACGTTTCGCTGATCCCGTACCGAATGTTCGCCGACTCGCCGGGATCGACCCGGCCGCCGTTATAGGTAAACGCCTCGGCGGTCGCATCGGCCCCGTCGGGCGGTTCGCTCGTCGTCGTCGCGTCGTCGCTCATATCGAATCCTCCGGCGGCATCACCGTGAATCTTCTCCCTTCACCGCCTCCGACGGGAGTCTCCGTCCGTCAGCGTCTCCGATACATCCGTTCTCCCGTCCGCGGGCTCGAGGGGGTGACCCGTTCCGTGCCACTTTTCCCGGAGAAAAGCGGTTTCCCTCGAACAACGGGTAGCAGAATATGGGACTGTGGGCATACGTTTTGTATCTGGCTGCGGTATACCACCCTATGGAAATTCGAGAGGCAACCGACTCGGACGCCGACGCGATTCGATCGATCGCACACGACTCGTTGAACTCCTCCTACACGTCGTTCCTCGACGAGGAGACCATCGACGAGGCGATCGAGCAGTGGTACGGCGAGTCGTTCGCCGACGAGCTCGCGGACGATCGGACGCGCTTCCTGGTCGTCGAGCGCGACGGCGAGATCGCAGGGTTCTCCCAGAGCGAACTGGTCGGCCAGCAGGCCAACACCGGCCGCCTCCTCTGGCTCCACGTCGATCCTGATCACCGCGGCGACGCGACAGGCGTGCGGCTCCTGGTCCGTACCCGCGAAGCGTTACTCCAGGCGGGCGCGGACGCGATCCAGTGTTTCGTGCTCGCGGACAACGAGGGAGGCAACGAGTTCTACCGGGCGCACGGGTTCGAGCAGGCTGGCCAGCGCGACGTCGAGATCGGCGACGAGACGTTCACCGAGAACATCTACGTCGAGAGTGACCTCGAGGACGACGGCGAGTGGGGGGCGATCGACGAACTCACCGTCGACGGGGAGACGATCTACGTGAGTTACGGCGAGGCCGCCCGCGGCACGCGAGCGCCGTTTTACACGGCCTACCGGAGCGAGGATCGGCGCGATCGGTACGCTTGGTTCTGCGGAAACTGTGATTCGATCGACAACGCGATGGACGCGATGGGGCGGATCGAGTGTAACAACTGCGGTAACCGCCGGAAGGCGACCCGGTGGGACGCCTCGTACCTCTAGGCGGTTTGACTCCGGTTCTCGACTCGTCGGCTCTCGGGTCGGCTCGGCGGTTCGCATCGAGTCGCGCGTGATCCGTCGCGATTTGGCCCTCCGTCCACCCGTTTACGGTGAGATTTCGAGGGTTTGCATGCCGTTACCGGTCGTCTTCTAGTCGACACGGACGAACGTCGTCCTCGTCGGGACTGGCTGCCGCATTTCCCGCCATCGGCGGTCCTGTTGCGACCCCCTTCCGTCTGTTGCCCCCGCATTACAATTGGTCGCTCCCTCGATGGGGCAACCACGTTGGTCGCTATCCGCTCCGCATCGGGCAGTCACGAGTGTCTCACGCCACCCAGCTAATCGAATGAACAGGGAGGACCACATCGTCGACGGCTTCAAGGCAACGCTCGTCGCGCGCGCGATTTACATGCTCTCGAGCGCGCTGTTAATGTTCGTTCTGGCGCGGTACCTGCTCGATCCCGACGGGTACGGCGCGCTGTACTGGGCAATCGGGGTGTTGACGATCGTCCAGCTGTTCGCGGACCTCGGCCTGTCGCGGTCCGTCGCGCGGTACATCTCCGAGTACCGCGAGACTGATCCCGGACAGGTGCCCCACCTCCTCAAGACGACGGTCACGGCCAAAATCGTCCTGATCGCGTTCGTCGGGTACGTGCTGGTCGTCTTTCACGAGCGGATCGCACTCGCGCTCGGTGAGCCGGGCGCGGTACCGTTTCTCGCGGCGGGTGCCCTCTACCTCGCCGTCTTCTCCATGAGCACCTTCTCCCAGGTGGCGCTGCAGGGGTTCAACCACCTCGGGTACAGCGCGATCGTCCAGGCCGTCAGCGGGGCCGGGCGACTGCTCTTCTCCGTGGCGTTCGTCCTGGCCGGACTGGGGGCGCTCGGCGCGTTCTTCGGGTACATCGTCGGCTACGCGATCGCCGCAGCCATCGGGATCGGAATCCTCTACTACGGCTTCTTCAGGCGGTACGAGGCCGCGGAGGAGTACGAGGACGGCCTCTCGCGCAGACTGCTCGAGTACAGCGTCCCGCTGACGGCGACCCAGAGCGCGAACGTCATCGACAAGCAGATCGACATCGTGCTGGTCGGGCTCTTCCTCAACCCCGCAGCGGTCGCGTTCTACACGCTTTCGAAACAGATTACCGACTTCGTGCTCGCACCCGCCGAGTCGCTCGGGTTTACCATCTCGCCGAACTTCGGCGAACAGAAGGCCGCCGGCCAGCTCGAGGAGGCGAGACGGATCTACCAGACGTCACTGACGAACATCCTGTTGCTCTACGTTCCGGCCGCCGCCGGCCTCGCGATCGTCGCCGGCCCGTTCCTGACGATGGTATTCGGGAGCGACTACGCGGCCGCGGTCCCCGTCTTGCAGGTCCTCGCCGGCTTCGTCGTGTTGCAGGCGATCACGAACCTCACCAGCGACAGCCTCGACTACCTCGGCCGCGCTCGAGAACGGGCCATCGCGAAAGGCGGGACGGCCATCGCCAACTTCGGGCTGAACATCCTGCTGATCCCGACGATCGGGGTCGTCGGGGCCGCCATCGCGACGGTCGCGACCCACTCGGTGTACGTCGCGGTGAACCTCTACGTCGTCCACAGCGAACTGGGTCTGAACCTCGCGCGGCTCGGCCGGACGACGGGACTCATCTGCGGGATCACGGGCGTGATGGCGGTGGCGGTGTTGCTGGTCACGCCGCTTGTCTCGAGTCTGCTCATGCTGGTCGGCGCGATCGCCGTCGGGGCGATCACCTGGGCCGTGCTCGTGGTGCTGAGCGGGCTGGTCGATCCGGGGCAGGTGCGATCGGTCATCGGCTGAGTCGCTCGCCCGGAGCGGTTCCTGTGAGGCCGCCAACCCGAATTGAATGAACTGCCAATACTTATCCGAGGGCTCAGCGTCTAGCCCGTATGGTCGGTGCCGATCCCGTGACTGTCGGGGTATTGAGTCTTCATACGAGCAAGGAAACCAAGGCGATTCTCAACGCCGTCGAGGATCTCGGACACGATACCGAGTGGCTTCGCGCCGAGAACACGTCGATCAGCGTCAGCGACGGGAGTCCCGTTCTCGAGCCCGACGTCGACGTGATCGCGAACCGAATGCTGCTGTCGAACACCGAACAGCCGGCCGAGGAGCTCGGGCTCGCAAACACGTTCTCCCAGCTGGTGCCGACGCTCAACGAACCCAGTGCGGTGTTGACCGCGATCCACAAGCTGTCGACGGCGGCCGCGCTCTCGGGGAACGACGTCCGAACGCCCGACGTCACGCTCGCGCTCAGCGGCGACCGATTGCGGGCCGCGCGGGAACGATACGGCGAGGAAGCGGTGTACAAGACCGCGATCGGGACCCACGGAGGCGGAACCTGGAAAGTCGGGCCCGACGATCCGATCAACGCGAAGGTCGGCAACCGCTACGCCTTCCTGCAGGAACTCGTCGATCAGGAGGACGTTCGACACCGCGATCTCCGGGTCTACGTCGTCGGCGGCGACGTCGTCGCCGCGATGTACCGCTACGCGCCGGACAACGACTGGCGGACCAACGTCGCGCTCGGCGGGTCCGTCGAGGACGCGACCGGGGATCTCCCCGACGAAGCCCGCAAGATGGCCCAGCGCGCGGCCGACGTGGTCGACCTCGATTACGCCGGCGTCGACCTCGTCGAGGGCGACGAGGGCTGGTTCGTCCTCGAGGTCAACCCGACGGCGGGGTTCAAGGGGCTCTATCAGGCCACGCAGGTGAGCCCGGCACCGTACATCGCGAAGCTGGCGATCGAGCGCGCTGGCGGCGAGGTCGACGACGACCGCGTTCGGGATCTCTCGAACGTCCTCGACGACTCGCGGCCGAGCGCTCAGCCCGCGGAGACGGTGGCGAAGGACACGGAGTCGGCGGTGATCGGGTACACCGAGGAGGTCGTCCTCTCGGGGACCAGCGGCTCGAAATCGGTGCTCGCGAAGTCGGACACGGGTGCGACCCGGACGAGCATCGACACCAGTCTCGCCGCGGACATCGGTGCCGGTCCGATCAAGTCCATCACCCGCATCCGGTCGGGCAGCAGCAAACAGTCCAAGAGCCGTCCCGTGGTCGACGTCGTCGTCGGCGTCGGCGGCAACCAGCACACCGTGACGGCGAGCGTCGAGGACCGCAGCCACATGGACTACCCCGTCCTGCTCGGCCGAGACATCCTCGAGAACTACCAGGTCGACGTGAGCCGTCGCATCGACAGCGATGCCGCCGATACGCCCGAAGAAGAGGAGTAACTGACGAACGCTCGAGTGCCAGCCGACGGGACGGCACTCGATTTCTCGACCGGCCGGTTTCGGGTGACGCGGTCGCGTCCGGTTCGGATCGCTCGTCGAGGATCGCGACGTATCCGAGCGCTCGCTCGAACGGGACACAACCGACAGGTTCCTTTTCGCTATCCGAAACTATCTTGGAGAACTAGCAAACGAACGTTCCGTTCGAAACATCGGCTCTTGCCTGGCCCGTGTGGTCGCCTGTACGAACCGTCGCTGAGCGACGGCAGTCCAGACACGAGTCGGTGACGTGGAAGCGCCATCCGCCGAGGCCGAGTCGACCCGAGAGTAGCCGTCCAACGCCGGCGAACCCCGGCCGGCCGACCGGAAAACCCGTAGCGCTGGCCCGATCGGGCCGTTGCTGGGAGCCGATACGCTCACCCCTCGAGGCGATGGTCCAATTGGACTCGACGGAGCTCTCAGTTAGTGATCGTTCTCGGCGATGGTGCCGAATATACGGTCCGAACCCATCACGGACAACGCTTCATAAACGAATAAAATTAGTTTGGGTCCGGCGAAGACATCGTTATCGGATTAGAAAATCTTAATATGCGAACGTAGCAATCGTTCGATGATGACCGGATCTACCCACGACTGGTGGCCGAATCGGTTGAACTTGAAGCCGCTCGATCAGAACGCTCGCCGGAGCGATCCGATGGGCGAGGAGTTCGACTACGCCGAGGCGTTCGAGGACCTCGACTTCGAAGCCGTGAAAGCGGACATCGAAGACGTGATGACGACGTCACAGGAGTGGTGGCCGGCTGACTACGGTCACTACGGGCCGCTTTTCATTCGGATGGCGTGGCACAGCGCCGGCACGTACCGCACCAGCGACGGCCGCGGCGGCGCGTCCGGCGGCACACAACGGTTCGCGCCCCTCAACAGTTGGCCCGACAACGCGAACCTCGACAAGGCGCGCCGGCTGCTCTGGCCGGTCAAGCAGAAGTACGGCCGCAACCTCTCGTGGGCCGACCTGATCGTCCTGGCCGGGAACGTCGCCCTCGAGTCGATGGGATTCGAGACGTACGGCTTCGCCGGCGGGCGCGAGGACGCCTACGAGCCGGACGAGGCCGTCGACTGGGGTCCCGAGACCGAGTGGGAAGCCTCCGACCGCTTCGACGACGAGGATACCCTCCAGGAACGGCTCGGCGCTACGGTGATGGGGCTCATCTACGTGAATCCGGAGGGCCCGAACGGTGAGCCCGATCCGGAGTGGTCGGCGGAACGAATTCGAGAGTCGTTCGGCCGGATGGCGATGAACGACGAGGAGACGGCCGCGCTCATCGCGGGTGGACACACGTTCGGGAAAGTCCACGGTGCCGACGACCCCGACGAGCACGTCGGCCCCGAGCCCGAGGCTGCCCCCATCGACCAGCAAGGGCTCGGCTGGGAGAGCAGCCACGGCTCCGGCAACGGGGCCGACACGATCACCAGCGGAATCGAGGGGCCGTGGAACGCCACGCCGACCATGTGGGACACCAGCTACATCGACAACCTGCTCGACTACAAGTGGTGGCCCGAAAAGGGCCCCGGCGGTGCGTGGCAGTGGACCACGCAGAACGGCGAACTCGACGGTACCGCACCGGGCACCGAGGACCCGTCGGAGAAGGAAGACGTGATGATGTTGACGACGGACGTCGCCCTGAAGCGCGATCCGGACTACCGGGAGATCCTCGAGCGCTTCCAGGAGAACCCGAGGGAGTTCCAGGAAACGTTCGCGAAGGCGTGGTACAAGCTGATCCACCGCGACATGGGCCCGCCGGAGCGCTTCCTCGGTCCGGAGGTTCCGGACGAGGAGATGCTGTGGCAGGACCCCACCCCCGACGTCGACCACGAACTGATCGAGGACGACGAGATCGCCGAACTCAAAGCGGAGATCCTCGAGTCGGATCTGTCCATCGCCCAGCTGGTCAAGACCGCCTGGGCATCGGCATCGACGTACCGCGACAGCGACAAGCGCGGCGGAGCGAACGGGGCCCGCATTCGCCTCGAACCGCAGAAGAACTGGGAGGTGAACGAGCCGGAGCAGCTGGAGACGGTGCTTTCGACCCTCGAAGCGATTCAGGCGGACTTCAACAGCTCGCGATCCGACGGGAAACGGGTCTCGCTGGCCGACCTGATCGTGCTGGGCGGTTCCGCAGCCGTCGAGAAGGCCGCGGCGGACGCCGGATACGACGTGACGGTCCCGTTCGAACCGGGCCGTACCGACGCCTCGCAGGAACAAACCGACGTCGAGTCCTTCGAGGCGCTCGAGCCGAACGCCGACGGCTTCCGTAACTACCTCGGTGACGAGCACGACCGTTCGGCGGAGGAGTTGCTGGTCGACAAGGCCGACCTCCTGAATCTGACGGCCGACGAGATGACGGTTCTGGTCGGCGGCATGCGCGCGCTGAACGCGAACTACAAGGGGTCCGAACTCGGCGTCTTCACCGACCAGCCGGAGACGTTGACCAACGATTTCTTCGTGACTCTGCTCGACATGGACTACGAGTGGGAAGCGGCCGCGGACGCCCAGGACATCGTGGCGTGGGAAGCGCCTTCTGACGCCCACGACATTTACGAGTTGCGCGACCGTGAAACGGGCGAACTCGAGTGGACGGGGACCCGCGTGGATCTCATCTTCGGGTCGAACTCCCGGCTTCGCGCCATCGCGGAGGTCTACGGCGCCGACGACGCTGAGGAGCAGTTCGTGCGTGACTTCGTGGACGCGTGGAGCAAAGTGATGACGCTCGATCGCTTCGATCTCGAGTAACGCGCTCGAGGACGCGGCGTGGCCGGACTAGCGACGAGGCCCGCGTTCGCCGGGACCGATTATCGCCCGATCGGGCCCTCGCCTAACCGGTTGCTCGCGTTATTGGCCCCGAATAACGACCTCGTCGTCCGTGATCTCTTCTATCTGCGATGACTCGACCGGATAGTCGTCATCGCCGTGGCCGCCCCAGTTCAGACGCGCCTTGAGCCGGTCCGTCAGCCCGGGCTCCGGATCGATGTACGCCGTCTGTCCCTCGACTTCGGCGACCATGCCGATCTGCTGGCCCGACTCGTCGACGACGTCTTTCCCCTGATCGTGGGGGGAGAGTTCGATGGCGGGGCCGGTCGCGTCCATGTCGGCCTCGGACCCGGTACTCGCCGTCGCTTCGCCGCTCATCGTTCCGCCGGCTTCGGTCTCCATCCCGGCGGTCTCCACGGCTCCGTACTCCTCGACGTCGATAATCTCGCCCTCGATCATCTCGCTGCCGACCACCTCGGAATCGACCAGCTCGGACTCCTCGAGCACGTAGACCATCCGGAGGCGTTCCTCCAGTTCTTCTTCGACGGTCCGCCGCTCGATGAGCTCGCTCTGAACGGTGTCGCCCTCGGTGCGCTGGCTCTGGATGACCTCTCGCTCGATCACGTCGTCGGTCGCCACGCTCGACCGGACGACGTCGCTATCGAGGATCGATCGCTGGACGCTCTCGAGTTCGACGTTCGTCTCGACGACGTCGCTTTCCATCTCCTGATCCTGTTCGATGTCGATGTCGACGACCCGGCTCTCGACGATGTAGCGTTCGATCTCCTCGATGGTGTCGAGTCGCGTCTCGTCGACGATCACCTCGATGCGGTCCTCGTCGACGAACTCGGTCTCGACGACGTCGCGAGTGAGCAGTTCGGAGTCGACGACCTCGCGCTCGACCAGTTCCGTGTCGACCACTTTGCTCTCGATCGTGTCCCGTTCGACGACCTCCGTCTCGACGACCTGCGTCTCGACGATCTCCGTCGTCACCGTCTCACCGCGTCGCAGCGAGTCCTCGAGTTCGTCACGGCCGAGGTCGGCGCGCTCGAAGGCCCGGTCGCGCTCGACGATCTCGAAAAAGCCCAGCCCCTCGCCGGTGGGCTCCTCCTCGTGGTAGACGAACACGAGGTCGTCGTCTTCGAACCGCTTCTCGAACTCGTCCCACGTGTACTCCTCGTGCTCGTCGCCCATCTCGTCGCGGTGGGCGAAGGAGTGGCCGTGGTCCTCGCTGTCTCGTATTCTGACCGGGACCGCGTCGCGGGCCTCGGCCCACTCCCTGATGCGCTGGGGATCGGTGGTCATGTGGCGCTGATCGGGTTCGTCGGTGTCGGTCGAGGATGTGTCGTTTGCCATCTCGCTACCACACTGGGACCGATCTGCACTTCAGTCGGTGGGACCATCCCATCGGCACAGTGTCTCGTTTCTCGAGACCCCTCTTTCGGCCGGCAGTGGCCGGGGTGTAATCCGTCGTTGCCGGTCGGTCGCGTACTGTTTCACGACCCGGGTGGTGCCGTAGTATCGTGTTACTGCGCGGCGGTCGCCGGCACGTCTGCAGCCGAGACTTCGCCGCCGTTCGAGCAGCGACGACCGACGGCACACGGGCTCACTCGGACTCGTATTCGGCCCAGATGTACCGGGTCGCGACGCTCCGATAGGGACGCCACGGGTCGGCGATCTCCCGCATCTCCGCGCGGGTCAACTCCGCCCCGTCACCGTACAGGTGCTCGATCCCGCGACGAACGGCGAGATCGCCGAGCGGGAGCACGTCGGGTCGCTCGAGGACGAACAGGAGGTACATGCGCGCGGTCCACGCGCCGATTCCTTTGATTTCGGTGAGGCGGTCGACGACCTCGTCGTCGGAGTACGGGGCGAGCCCCGATCGCGTGTAGTCGTTCTCCCGGAAGGCGCGCGCGGCGTTTCGAACGTACTCGACCTTGCTCCGGGAGAGCCCTGCCTCGCGGAGCGCGGCCTCGTCCGCGTTCAGGACGGACGCCGGTGTCACGTCCCCGTCGAGGAGGTCGAACACGCGCTCTCGGACGGCCGCCGCGCTGGCCGTCGAAAGCTGCTGGTTGATGATCGAAATGCAGAGCCGTTCGTACTCGTCCCAGTCCGGTTCGACGTAGGGGTCGTGTCGGTCGACGAGCGCGGCCATCACGGGGTCTTGCCGGAGGACGGCGTGTGCCTCTTCGTTCATACGCGACGGTGGCGAGAGTAGGGGGCCGAGAACGCATATGCGTCTCGGTCCCAGGGGAGGCGCTCACTCGAGGTGGTGGTAATCGAGTTCGTACCCTTCCTCGAGTGCCTCCCGAACGGCCGGGCTGGGTTCGGCCACGCCGCGACGGGTGATCGAGAGCCCCTCCGTGCCGGCGGAGAGAACGAGGTTCACCCGCCAGTCGGCGTCCGTCTCGGGGTAGTCCGTTCGGTAGTGAGCGCCGCGGGACTCGGTTCGCTCGAGGGCCGCCCGGAGCATCGCCTCGGCGACGGTGAGGCTCGCCGAGAGGTCCACGGCGTACTCGAACGACTTCGAGGTGAGCCCGCCGTCGACGCGGAGATCGGCAGTTCGTTCCCGGAGTTCCGCGAGCGTCGCCAGCCCGTCCCGGAGTCCCGGTTCGTCACGGAGGATACCGGCGTGGTCCCACAGCAGATCGCCGAGCGCCTCGAGGATTCGGGTCGGCGGAACCGTCCCGTCCGACGCGGCGAGGTCGGCGAGCGCTCGAAACTCCCGTTCGGCCATCGCCCGCTGGCCGTCGGTCACGGTGGGATCGTCGTCACCGACGGCGACTGCGCTCGCGACGTGGTCCCCCACGAGTTTGCCGATCGCGACGGTTTCGGCCAGCGAGTTCCCACCGAGGCGGTTCGCACCGTGAACGCCCGCGACCGTCTCGCCGACGGCGTAGAGACCGTCGACGCCAGTCTCGCCGGTCCGGAAGTCGATGTCGACGCCGCCCATCGTGTAGTGGGCCGTCGGCGCGACCGTCATCGGCTCCGCGGTGATGTCGACGCCGAGGGACTCGAAGCGCTCGACCATCGACGGCAGCCGCTCGCGAACGTACTCGGCGTCCCGGTGGGAGATGTCGAGATAGACGCCGCCGTCGTCGGTACCCCGCCCCTCGCGGACTTCCCGGGCGATGGCCCGGGCGACGACGTCGCGGGCGTCGAGTTCCATCTGATCGGGGGAGTACCGTTCCATGAACCGCTCGCCCTCCGCGTTGTAGAGCCGGCCGCCTTCACCGCGGACCGCTTCGGTGACCAGCCGCCCGTCCCACTCCTCGCCGTAGCGCTCGCCGACCATCCCCGTGGGGTGGAACTGGACGAACTCGAGGTCCAGCAGCCGCGCACCCGCTTCGAGCGCCAGCGCCTGTCCGTCACCGTTGTTCTCGTCGTCGCGCGAGGAGTGGCGGTGATAGAGCGCGGAGAATCCGCCTGCCGCGAGCACGACGTGGTTCGTCCGGAACAGCAGTCCATCACCGGTCTCCATGTCGAAGCCCACGGCGCCGTCGACGCGTTCCCCGTCCGAGAGCAGCCGCGTGATCATCACGTTCTCGCGGTAGGGAATCTCGAGGTCGCGAGCGCGTCCGATCAGGGTCTCGAGCATGGCTTCCCCGGTCCGGTCGCCGACGAAGCAGGTGCGGCGATAGGACTGTGCGCCGAAGTAGCGCTGATTGATGTCGCCGTCGGCCGTTCGATCGAAGGACATCCCCCACTCGACGAGTTCGCGGATACGGTCGGGCATCTCCCGCGCCGTCAGTTCGACGGCGTCGGGGTCGTTCAGGTGGTGCCCCTCGTTGAGCGTATCCGCCGCGTGGACGGTCCAGTCGTCGTCGGGATCGAGCGACCCGAGCGCGGCGTTGACGCCGCCGGCCGCCCACGTCGTGTGCGCGTCGCCGTGCTCGCGCTTGCCGATTACGAGCGGCTCGAGGCCCGATTCGGCGAGTTCGATCGCGACGCGAGCGCCCGCCGCGCCCGCCCCGACGACGAGCACCGGCGTCGTCACGACCTCGTACTCGAGGCCGCCGCCCGATTCGGGATCGCCCTCGGTCTCGAGGCGGTTCTCGATGCCGGCAGTCGACGGATCGCGGGTCGTCGTTCGGCGGTCGTCGGCCGTCGTGTCGCTGCCGTTCGGTGGTGTTTTTGTCATCGAGTGGATGTAATCGACGGCCGGGTTTAGCTCTCGCCCCGAACGATGCAGAAAGTGATCCTCTGGGCTAATGGAGGCCATATTCGGCTTCTCAGCCGCCTCAAGCAGTGTGACTATCGGTCGGCTCGTACACCTGTCTTTCAACCGTCGCAGACTGTCACCGGAACCCGACGCGACCGATCGGTTCGGCCGTCGAGAGAGGCCCCCGCCATTGCTGTCGCGCTCCCGAACGCACCGGCGGGGCCGCGCCCGTCTTCACTGCGTCCCGGTCGGACGGACGACCCGACGTTACCGACCGCCTCCCCCGCTCTCGGGGTCCGCGGAGAGTTCGGGGTGAACGTTCGCGAGCCGCATTGCGTTGCCGGTCACGCCGAGGCTCATCCCCATGTCGCCGACCACGACTGCCAGTGCGACGCTCACCAGCCCCAGAGGCACGCCGAGCGCGAGCAGGGCCTTCACGGCGAGGCTCGCCCAGACGTTCTGCCGGATGACGCCGTTGGCCGTGTGTGACAACTCGTAGAGGTACGGCAGCTTCCCGACGTCGTCGCCCATCAACGCGATGTCCGCCGTCTCGAGGGCGGTGTCGGTGCCGGCCGCACCCATCGCGATGCCCACCTCGGCGGTCGCGAGCGCGGGCGCATCGTTGATGCCGTCGCCGACCATCGCGACCTCGCCGTCCGCCGCCTGCAGTTCCTCGACGGCCGCGACCTTCTCGTCGGGCAGGAGTTCGGCGCGGTACTCGTCGACGCCGACCTGCTCGGCGATCGCCCGCGCCGTCCCCTCGTTGTCGCCGGTCAACATTACGACGCGCTTCACGCCGAGTTCGTGCAGGCGCTCGACCGCCCGCCTCGAGGCGGGGCGCACCTCGTCTGCGATCGCGATAGCACCCAGCAGTTCCGTCGCCGTCCCGACGAGGACGACCGTCTTGCCCTCCCGTTCGAGCGTGGCGAGGGTGTCACCGGCCAACGCTCGGTCCGCGGTTCCGATTTCGCCCTCGGGTACAGCACCGCCGTCGGAGCGCGGGTCCGACGAGCGAGCTCGCGAGAGGTCGAAGCCGAGCTCCTCGAACAGCGCGGGCTTGCCCACGTAGTACGTTTCGCCGTCGATCTCCCCACGAATTCCCTTGCCGGTCAGGCTCTCGAACCCCGTCGGCTCGGGCACCTCGCTCGCACCCGCTTCCTCGGCGCGGGCGAGGATCGCCGCGGCGATGGGATGCTCGCTCCGCCGCTCGAGTCCGGCGGCACGGCGAAGCAGCGTCACCTCGTCGGTCTCGCCGACCGGGACGACGTCGGTAACGGCGAGTTCGCCCTTCGTGAGCGTGCCGGTCTTGTCGATGGCGACGGCGTCGACCTCGCCCATCGCCTCGAGGTAGTTGCCGCCCTTGATCAGGACGCCGTTCTTCGCGGCGCTGGTGACGCCCGAAACCACGGAGACGGGCGTCGAGATGACGAACGCGCACGGACAGGCGATCACCAGCAACGTGAGGCCGCGAACGAACCACGTCCCCCAGTCACCGGCGAACGCGAGTTCGTAGCCGGCGACGCCCGCGGTGACGGGATCGCCGATGACCAGCGGCGGAACGGCGGCGGTCAGAATCGCGAACACCACCACGACCGGCGTGTAGTAGCCCGCGAACCGGTCGACGAACTGCTCGGTCTCGGTCTGCTCGGCCTGTGCACCCTGTACCATCTCGATGATCCGCGAGAGCGTCGAGTCGCCCGCCGTCGAGGTGACCTCGACCTCGAGGTAGCCATCCTCGTTGATGGCACCGGCGTACACCTCGTCACCAGTCGACTTGTCGACTGGGACGCTCTCGCCGGTGATCGGCGATTCGTCGACCGCGCTCTCGCCCTCGCGGACCGTGCCGTCGAGCGGGATCTTGTCCCCGGGTCGAACGACGACGGTCTCGCCGACCGCCACGTCGTCCGCGTCGACGGTCACCTCCTCGCCGTCGCGTACAACTGTGGCCTCGTCCGGGGAAAGCTCCATCAGTTCGCGCAGGGAGTCCCGCGCCCTGTCCATGGCGTAGTCCTCGAGCAGTTCGGCGACGCTGAACAGGACGGCCAGCGTGGCGGCCTCGACGAAGTAGCCGATGCCGGTCGCGGCGATGATCGCCGTCCCCATCAAGAGGTCGATGTCGAGGCTCCGGTTCTTCGCGGAGTAGTAGCCGCTCCGGACGACGGGGACGCCGCTGACGGCGGTCGCCCCGAGGAAGAGGAGATCCGCGACGTGGAGCGGATACTCGAGGACGCTCGCCACCGCGACGTTCCCGCCCGTCAGGAGGAACTCGACGAACAGTCCGAGGGTGACGAACACCGCGCCGAGCCACGTCTTCTTCGCGCGGGGACTCGTCCAGACCTCGGACGGCGGTGCGACGTCCACACCGCCCGAGCCCGGCTCCGACTCGTTCGTCTCGTCGTCGCCGTCTCTCCCCCCGACGACCTCGTAGCCGGCACCTTCGATCGCCGCGACCACGTCGGCCTCGCTGGCACGGTCGGGGTCGTACGTGACGCTGGCCGTCCCGGTGGTCGGCTGCAGGGTCGTGTCGACGATCCCGTCGACGCGCTGGAGGCTCTTGTCGACCTTGCCCGCACAGGACGGACAGTCCATCTCGGGGACGGTGAGTTGGGCGGTCAGCTCCCGTCGCTGCCCGCCCCCGCTCGACCGTGTCGTCGCGCTCGAGTCGTCAGTCATCACCCCGAAGGTACGGGCGTCAGTTCGATAAGCCTTCGTTGGAATATTCCAACGACCGCGGAATCGCTAGAGCGGCGTCGACGGCCCGTCGGCCAGTTGCTCACCCGCGACGTACCCCTTGGCCAGGCGTTCTTCGGCCCGGCGGAGCCGATAGGTGAGCGTCGACCGGGGGACGTCGAGGTGCTCGGCGAGTTCGCCGACGTCGACCTCGCGAGGCGACTCGTAGTAGCCGTGTTCGACGGCGGCCCGGAGCGCAGCCTCCTGTTCGGTGGAGAGTCCGCTTCCCGCTCCCTTCGCGTTCCCCGTCGATGCGGCGTCCGCCGTCCGGAGCATCTCCATCCGGGCGCAGTCGCCGACCGCCGCCTCGAGGTCGTCGAAGAACGCCGCCGCATCGCCCTCGCCGGAGTGGACGATGCGCCACGTGTAGTGGCGTCCCTCGTGACGCGTCTCGAACAGCAGGCCGTCGCCAAGGTGGTCGCGGGCGATGTGGGGGACGGAGGCGCAGTCGGCGGTGCGTTCCCAGTCGGAGTAGAGAACGAGCGTGTCGTCGGTGCGGTCGAGGACCCGCGTGGTCTGGGTCGCGCCGCAGTCCTCGGTCGCGAGGCAGTCGGCGTAGTAGTCGCTGTTGAGGAAGACGTCCTCGATGTCCACGAGGGCCGCCGGCGTGCCCGTGGCGTGGTCGACTCGCCAGAGGCGCTCGTCGGTGGCGTGCAGCGACAGCGAGCGGACCCGGGCGTCGGGGTGGTCGGCGAGGACGTCCGCCACTCTGTTGTGCCCGGGTTCGTACTCGAGGGCGAAGACGAACTCTCTCATACCGAGAGGAAGGGTGCGACGCGACAAAGGGGTTTCTCGCTCTCGTCTCGTTCCTCGGGACGGTTCCGACCGCGAAGCAGCCTTTATCGTTTCGAGAGTACATTCTGTACCGTGGACACTCACGCACACGAGAACCGGGAGTCGGACGGGGCGAGTTCGCTGGGGATCACCGGTCGACGGTTCGGCGTCCTGTTCGCAGTCGGCTTCCTCGGTATCATCGCGCTAGCGGCCACGACGCCCTCGCAACTCGAGACCCTGCCGGAGGCACCGGACGTGCCGACCGCGATCCTCGTTGCCGCGGCCCTGGTGCAGTCGTCGATCCTGCTGGCCATCGCGGTACTCGTCGGACTGTATACGGCACCGCGGCTCGGTCTCCGCTCGCACCTCCTCGAGCGCGTGTCCGCGGGAACACCGATCGGGTCGCGACTGCGAGCCGAACTACCGATCGCGGCCGGACTCGGCGCTGCGGCGGGGGTCGCGATCGTCCTCGCGGAGGCCGTCTTCGCACCCGCGGCCCCGGCCGGCGCGGGTGGGAGCGACGCGACCGTCGGCGCGGTCCTCGCGAGCGTTCCGGTCCGGTTTCTCTACGGCGGGCTGACCGAAGAACTGCTCCTGCGCTGGGGAGTCATGTCGCTCGTCGCGTTCGGTCTCTGGCGGACAGTGGGCCGCGGGACGGACGCCCCCTCCGCGCGACTGATGGCAACGGCGGTCGTCGTCGCGGCGGTCGTCTTCGGGATCGGCCACCTGCCGGCCGCGGCGAGTCTCTACGGCGGTCTCAGCGCTGACGTCGTGGCGTGGATCGTCGCCGGCAACGCCATCGGCGGGCTCGCGTTCGGCTGGCTGTTCTGGCAGCGGAGTCTCGAGGCCGCCATGATCGGTCACGTCTTCGCGCACGTGGTCTTCGTCGCGCTGTCGCTCGTGATCGTGGTCGTCTGAGAATACCGTAGCGAAAAGACGATGGTCGAGAGCGCGGCGCTTCGCGCCGACTGCAAGCGATGCCGACGGAATCGCCCAGTCCAACAGAGCGCGCGGCGCTCTGTCGAAAATTTTGCCGAGGGAGCGGCGAAGCCGCGACCGAAGTGGAAAATTTCGCTCGTCAGTCGTTCAGCAGCTCGCGGGCGATGACGTTCTTCTGGATCTCGGTGGTCCCCTCGTAGATCTGGGTGATCTTGGAGTCGCGGTAGAACCGCTCGACGGGGAAGTCGTTGACGTAGCCGGCCCCGCCGTGGATCTGGACGGCCTCGTTGGAGACCTCGACGGCGACCCGGGAGGCGTACTCCTTGGCCATCGAGGCGAGCTTGGTGATGTCGTTGCCCTGGTCGACGTTCCAGGCGGCCTTGTAGGTCAGGTTGCGCGCGGCCTCGGTCTCGGTGGCCATCTCCGCGAGCTTGTGCTGGATCGCCTGGAACTCCGAGATGGACTGGCCGAACTGCTCGCGGTCCTCGGCGTACTCGAGGGCGGCCTCGAGTGCGCCCTTCGCGATGCCGAGTCCCTGTGCGGCGACGCCGGTCCGGGTGGCGTCGAAGAAGTGCATCTGCTGGAGGAAGGCGGCGTCCTCGTCGCCGATGAGGTTCTCCTCGGGGACGCGGACATCGTCGAAGATGAGTTCGGCGGTGTCGGAGGCGCGGATACCGAGCTTGCCGGTGATCTTGTCCGCGCTGAAGCCGTCGCGGTCGGCCTCGACGACGATCTGACTGAAGCCGTCGTAGCGGCTCTCGGCGTCGGGGTTGGTCTTACAGAGCGCGACGAAGAAGTCGCCGACGCTGCCGTTGGTGATCCACATCTTGTTGCCGTTGATCACCCACTCGTCGCCGTCCTTCTCGGCGCGGGTCGAAACGGAGGAGACGTCCGAACCGGTGTCGGGTTCGGAAATCGCCGCGCCCGAGATCTTCTCGCCGGTCGCGACGGGCTCTAGGAAGCGCTCCTTCTGGTCTTCTGTCCCGAACTCGCGGATGGCCTCGGTCCCGAACGAACAGGCCATGATCGAGAGCGCGATGCCCGGGTCGTACGAGAACAGTTCCTCGGCGATGATGACCGACTCGAGCGTCGAGTAGCCGGCTCCGCCGTACTCGATGGGGATCGTGGAACCGACCAGGCCCATCTCCGCGGCCTTGTCGACGACCTCGTGGGGGAATTTCTCCTCGGTGTCGTACTTTTCGGCGTTCGGCTCGATCTCGTTTTCGGCAAATCGGCGGACCTCCTGGCGGATCTGCTGTTGTTCTTCGCTGAGTCCGAATTCCATGAACGTCCGTTACTATCGAAGCGGTAAAGAACTTTGTAACCGAGAGTAAACAGAACTACAGTTTTTGATACGGGAGAGGGAAACGTTGAAACGGGTGCAAATAGGATTTTTGGGCATGGACTTGGAGGATATCAACACCATCGCAGTTCTGGGTGCAGGAAACATGGGCCACGGTATCGCAGAGGTCGCCGCAATGGCGGGCTACGACGTGAATATGCGCGATATCAAGGACGAGTTCGTCCAGAACGGCTACGAGCAGATCGAGTGGTCGCTGAACAAACTCGCCGAAAACGACCAGCTCACTCAGGAAGCAGCCGACGCCGCCCTGGACCGCGTGACGCCGCTGGTCGATATGGAAGAAGCCGTCGGCGACGCCGACTTCGTCATCGAGGCGGTCCCGGAGCAGATGGAGATCAAGAAGGACGTTTACGGCGAACTCGAGGAGTACGCCCCCGATCGGACGATCTTCGCGACGAACACCTCGAGCCTCTCGATCACCGAACTCGCGGACGTGACCGAACGCCCCGAGCAGTTCTGCGGGATGCACTTTTTCAACCCGCCGGTCCGGATGCCCCTCGTCGAGGTGATTTCGGGTGCGGAAAGCGCGGAAGAGACGCTCGCAGTCACGGAAGCGCTCGCCGAGGACCTCGACAAGGCACCGGTGAGAGTCCACAAGGACTCGCCCGGCTTCATCGTCAACCGAATCCTCGTGCCGCTGATGAACGAGGCCGCGTGGCTCGTCAGCGACGACGAGGCGACGATCGCCGAGGTCGACTCGACGACGAAATACGATATGGGGCTACCGATGGGGAGCTTCGAACTCGGCGACCAGGTCGGTAACGACGTCAGCTATCACGTCCTCGAGTACATGAACGAGGTGCTCGGTGGTGCCTACGAGCCGGCCCCGCTGCTCGAGCAGAAGGTCGAGAACGAGGAGCTCGGGAAGAAGACCGGCAAGGGCTTCTACGATTACGAGGACGGCGACGGCGTCCAGATTCCCACCGACCAGCAGTCCGAGTTCGTCAAGGAACGACTGCTCGCGACGATGGCCAACGAGGCCGCGAAGCTGATCGGCGGCGACGTCGCCCCGCCGGAATCGATCGACGAGGCGGTCAAGCTCGGGGCCGGCTTCCCCGACGGCCCGGTCAAACTGGTCGACGACTACGGCCTCGCGACGCTGCACGAGGCGCTCGAGGAGGCCTACGAGGAGACCGGCCACGAGCGCTACGCGCCCGCAGACTACCTCGCGGAGCGGGCCGACGAGGGCGGGTTCTACGACGCCGACGAGGCGTCGGACGCGGTCGACTTCGAGACGATCCGCATCGAGCGACCCGGCGACATGGTCGGTCACGTCGTCATCGACCGACCACACCGGATGAACACGATCAGTGACGACCTGCTCGAGGAGCTGTCGGCGGCGGTCGACCGGCTCGAGGACGACGACGAGGTTCGCGCGCTGCTGATCACCGGCGAAGGCGAGAAGGCGTTCTCGGCCGGTGCCGACGTCCAGAGCATGGCCGGCAGCGGGGCGGACCCGCTCGAGGGACAGGAGCTCTCGCGGCTCGGCCAGTCGACGTTCGGCCAACTCGAGGCCTGTGACATGCCCGTGGTCGCCGGGATCGACGGCTTCTGTCTCGGCGGCGGGATGGAACTGGCGACCTGTGCCGACCTGCGGGTCGCGAGCGAGCGCTCCGAGTTCGGCCAGCCCGAACTCGACCTCGGACTCATTCCCGGCTGGGGCGGGACGCAGCGGCTCAAACACATCGTCGGTGAGGGGCGCGCGAAGGAAATTATCCTCACCGCCGAGCGCTACGACGCCGAGACGATGGTCGACTACGGCTTCGTCAACGAACTCGTCGACAACGACGACCTCGAGGATCGCGCCCTCGAACTGGCGACCGACCTCGCCGGCGGTCCGCCGATCGCCCAGCGGTTCACCAAACGCGCGATGCTGGCCGGCCGCGACGACACGGAGGCGGGTCTCGAGTACGAAGCATCCGCGTTCGGCCACCTGATGGCGACCGACGATCTGATGGAGGGTATCACGGCCTTCATGGGAGACGAGGAGCCGGCGTTCGAAGGAAAGTAAGCGCCCGTCGAAAGACGAGCGAAGCGACCCGTTCGGAACGGAGCCGGCGTTCGAGTCCGACAGTCGGTGGAAGATCGATGCGACGAAGTACCACGCCGCGTTCCGTTCTACAATCAATACTGGATATATGTTCGTGTTTCATCGCCGCACGTTACCGAAATATTATATTTGGTCGCGAGATTTATGACCCATAGGTACCATTGGTGACGCGTGGCTGTAATCGATGAAGAGAATGGAGGGGTTACCCGATGAGTGACGGGCTCGAGGTACTCGTCGTCGACGACGAGGCTCGCCTCGCGGACCTGTTCGCCGCGTGGCTCCAAGGGGAATGGGCCGTCGAGACGGCATACGACGGGGAGGAAGCGCTCGAGAAGATGACCGACTCCGTCGAAGTCGTACTGCTGGACCGGCGGATGCCGGGGCTCTCCGGCGACGAAGTCCTCGAACAGATCCGCGAGCGAGGGTACGATTCCCGGGTCGTCATGGTGACGGCGGTGGATCCGGACTTCGACATCATCGAGATGGGCTTCGACGACTACCTCGTCAAGCCGGTCTCGAGGGACGAACTCGCCGAGATGGTCGACGACGTCGCCGGCCGATCCGACTACGAGTCCGACATTCAGGAGTACTACGCGCTCGTCTCGAAGAAGGCGCTTCTGGAGTCCGAAAAGGCCGATCGTGAACTCGCGGACAACGAGGAGTATCAGGAGCTCCGCAACCACATCGACGACCTCGAGCGGCGGGTCGACGAGACGGTCTCGAGCATGTCCTCTCACGACGATTTCGTCGGCGCGTTCCAGGACCTTCAGTCGGAGAACTGAGCCTCGGTTTCGAACTCGAAGCGTGCCCCTCCCGTGTCGCTTTCGGTCGCGACGACCGACCATCCGTGTCCGGTAGCGACTTCTCTGACGATCCACAGCCCGATTCCCAGCCCTTCCGTCGACGACGAGACCGACCGATCGAAGACCTGCTCTCTGAGCTCTTCGGAAAGCCCCTCTCCGTCGTCCTCGATGTAGAATCCTCGACTGCTCGCGCCGTTCTCCGTCGTTTCGAGCGGGCCGACCCGAACGGACTCGGTCGTGACGCCGTGCTCGAGGCTGTTGCGGAAGCAGTTCTCGAGGAGCCGCAGGAGCCGCGAGCGATCGGCATCCAGCGTCGTCGTCGCCGGGATGGAGAGCGTCACGCTGCCGGTCGAAACGTGATCCCAGGCCTCCCGAGCGAGCGACTCGAGGTCGACGGGCTCGGTTTCGGCCGCCCAGTCGCCGTCGCGGGCGATGGCCAGTACGTCCTCGATGATCGACTCCATCCGGTCGAGTCCGTCGTGGATTTTCTCGGCGTACTCGGTGTCGTTGGTCTCCTCGAGGAGTTCGAGGTAGCCCTGGGCGA
The DNA here is from genome assembly GCF_900110865.1 of Natrinema salaciae. Classification (NCBI taxonomy): domain Archaea; kingdom Methanobacteriati; phylum Methanobacteriota; class Halobacteria; order Halobacteriales; family Natrialbaceae; genus Natrinema; species Natrinema salaciae. Next base: position 451,835 of record NZ_FOFD01000002.1, on the reverse strand, counting down.
CGCCGAGCGGGTTCCGGAGGTCGTGACTGACGATCCGAGCGAAGGCGTCGAGTCGCTCGTTGCGTTCGCGGAGTTTCCGTTCGCGGCGTTTCCGTTCGGTGACGTCCCGCAGCACGCCGACCGAGCCGAAAAACTCCCCGTCTGGGACGAGGACGGCGATCTGGGCTTCGCAGGGGATCGTCCCGCCGGCTTTCGTCTCGAGATTCAGTTCGAGCGTGTCCGTCCCCCCGCCGCGCTGGAGGAGCGATCGAATGATGTCCGTGCCGGCTTCGACGTCCTCGCGGTCGAACAGAATCGACGCGTGTTCGCCGAGCAGCCCCTCGCGGCTGAAGCCGGTCATCTCGACGAGGGCGTCGTTGACGGTCATGAGGTGACCCGCGTCGTCGAGCACGTACATTCCGTCACCCGCCGTCTCGACGAGGCGCTCGTACCGATGCAACGTCCGTTCTTGCTGTTCGAGTCGGCCACGGAGGGCGATCGTCTCGAGGACGTGGGACGCGGCCGCGACGATCGCCCTGATCGCGTCCCGTTCGCGCTCGGCGATCGGGTCCGTCGCGTAGACGACGGCCACGCCGTACAGTTCGCCGTTCGCGGCGAGGGGCGCGACCGCGACCGACCGGGCACCGCGCTCGACGGCGCGACCGCCGAACGGGACGGCGTCGCTATCGTCCCGGTCGTACCGTCGGTACTGCAGGTCTCGGGTTCGCATCGCTCGCTCGAGCAGCGGGTACTCACCGCCGCCGATCCCGAAGGTTCGCTGGAGCGGCCACTCTATCACGTCGGGGTCGGACAGCCACGGGATGATCGCGCGCTCACCGCGGTCGTACTCACCGACCCAGGCGAACGCGAACCGGTCGCCGGCCGTCAACTCCTCGCGGAGGGCTCGTTCGACGGTAAGCGGTGAGGTAGCGTCGACCAGACGGCTCCGCACCCGGCTCACGAGCCGCTCGAGGTCGTCGGGGAGGTCGCGGACCGCGGCGACGTTCCGGTCGGTATCCGAGTCGAGCGCGGTCGGCAGTTCGGCGCTCGTTCCCGCCGCGATATGCTCGGTGATCGTGTTCGCCAGCTCCGTCGCTGACTCGGCGTCGTCCGTGTGACCGTTGACTCGAGTCAGGACGGCGCCGGTATCGCCGTCCGTCTCCTGGTAGACGATCGTCGGCGTCTCGGCGTCGACCGCGTCGACGAGCGCCGCGGCGTTCGCGATCGTTCTCGAATCGATGACGACCGCGTCGATCGGCTCGTGATTGATCCGGTCGACCGCGTCGACGAATCGCGGCGCGATGATGACGTCGACGGGCGCGTCCGTCAACGACAGCGTGATCGTCGCTCGCGTCGAGCGATCGCTGCTCACGCAGAGCACGCGTGGCCGGCTCATAGCGGTGTGGGTCTGGCTGAATGCATCTCTCTCACGACGGTCGCGGGTCTGCCAGTACGAATGTTGTCGAACGGGATTGTTCTTTCGACCAATCGGTCCGCAGTGCGATCGTTTCCGAAGAGTCACGGACGGCGACGGAACGTCGACGGCCAACTGGGTCCGTCTCGGGCCGGCGGCACCTCGAGGAAGCGACGAACTGGTCCTCGACCGGCGGCGAGTCGGCGACTCAGGGTGCCTGGCCGTATATCAGGTTGCGCTGGATTTCGTTCGCACCCTCGTAGATGACCGGGATTCGGGCGTCGCGGTAGACGCGCGCGATCCGGCGCTCGTCCAGGATCGAGCGGCCGCCGTGGAACTGCATCCCCTGCTCCGCGACGTCGACGGCCGTCTCGGTCGCCTTCGTCTTCGCCATCGCCGCCCAGTAGCCCGCGTTGTCCTCGGTCGCGACCTTCTCGCGGGCGCGCCAGGTGAGCGTCCGAGCGCTCTCGAACTCGACCAGCATGTCCGCGAGGCCGTGCTGAACCGACTGGAACTCGCTGATCGTCCGTCCGAACTCCTCGCGGTCGTGAGTGAACGCCCAGGCCTCCTCGATCGCGGCCGCGGCGATGCCGAGGCCGTGGCCGGCGACGGCGACGCGACCGTGGTTGAAGAAGTCCGCGAGCAGCATGAAGCCGTCCCCCTCCGAGCCGATCAGATTCTCGGCTGGCACTCGGCAGTCGTCGAACTCGATGTGGGCCTGTTTCGAGGCACGCATCGCCATCTTCTCGGGGATGTGTTCGGCGTCGTAGCCGTCGGTATCGGTCGGCACGATGAACATCGAGTGGTTGCCGTAGCGGTTGTCCTCGTCGTCGCCGGTGCGCGCGTAGACGGTCACCCAGTCCGCCTCGACGCCGTTACCGATCCAGTACTTCTCGCCGTTGATGACGTACTCGTCGCCGTCCTTCTCGGCCGTCGTCTGCATCCCCGCGAGGTCGCTGCCGGTGTCCGGTTCCGACACGGCGAGTCCGGAGCGCTGCTCTCCCTCCGCGACCGGCCGGATGTACCGTTCGCACTGCTCGTCGGAACCGTGCTCGTAGGTGATCTCGCAGCCGAAACTCGCCAGCTGGAGCGTCAGCGCGATCCCGGCGTCAGCCCGATAGAACTCCTCCGTGATCGCGAGGAGCTGCGCCAGATCCAGTCCTCGACCGCCCCACTCCGCCGGAATATCCTGGGCCACGAGGTCGGCGTCACGGCCGGCCTCGAGGATCTGCTCGGGATACTCCCCGGACTGGAAGTACTCCTGTGCGTTCGGTTCGATGTGTTCGCGAGCGAACTCGCGGGCCTCGGCCTTGACGTCACGTGCGTGCTCCGGGACGATGCTATCGTCGAGTAGCTCCATGTCCGATCGAACGGCCGCTCGCCGCAAATAGCCGGGGGCGAACAGTGCAACCCGAGACGGCCACGCGTCGCTCGGGTTCGGTCTCGCCGGGTGCTACCGAACCGTCCGCACGAGGTCGTCCACCGAGTCGGCCGCGTCGGCCTGCTTCTCGAGCAGGGCGATGTCCCAGACGAGATCAGCCAGGAGGTGGGCGTAGAGCACCGCACCGGTCACGATCGCGAGGGGAACGCTGAGCGCCGCGAGCACCGGAACGGCGACGCCGCCGATCACGACGTGGCTCAGCAGCCGCGAGAGGACGCCGACGTCGCCGGGCTCGAAGATCGCCGACTGGTCGCCGACCGCTGTGGCGGGATGGGAGAGACAGAACCGGACGGCGTCCCAGTGTCCCGTCTTGAATCGGGCGATGAGGAAGTGATCGAGATCGATGAAGACGCCGACCGCGGTGCCGTACGCGACGACGAGCGCGGCGGGGACCGGAGTGCCGAACACGGCTATCGGCGGGAGCAGCGCGGTCAGAACCCCGGCGACGACGAGCGAGACGGCCGCGTGGTGTTTCGAGTAAATCGGGACTCACCTGCGGAAACCGTCCACGTCGGCTCACTAAATCGTCCCGCCGTCCGTCGGTCGCCGTCCGTTGATCGCCGACAACTTGTCGCCGGTCGCCGGCGAACTCCCCTCGAGCAGTCCCCTCGCACCCGCTATCCCGCGAACCCGGAGAGGAGCCACTCGTCGCCGTCGCCGTCGTCGTCCGCGATACTCGGCGCGCTCACGAGGACGAACGCGCTCTCGCGGTCGCCGTTGCGGATCTGGCGCGTCGAGTCGGGCGGGATCCACAGCGCGTCGCCGGTCTCCATGGCCACCGGTTCGTCGTCGACGACGACCGTGGCTTCCCCCTCGATCAGGACGTACACCTCCTCGTGTGCGTTCTCGGTGTGGTCGTGCGGTTTGCTGTTCCAGCCCGGATCGCAGCGGGCCACCGTTACTCCGACCTGTTCGGTCTCGAGCGGGTCGCTGAGAAAGTGCATCGCACTCGAGACCTGCTCGACCGCCTCGTAGTTGACCTTCCGGTATGACATACCACTCCATTCGAGAGGGGAACAGTAAAACTATACTGTCTCCGTGATCCCGACCGTCCCAGTTCCACTACCCCTGCGCGAGGGGGTCGAAGCTATCGACCGGGATCACGGAGTAGTCGACGGTCAGCGCGTCCTTGGTCGCTCGGATCTTGCCGACGAACGCCGAGATGTCCTCGAGTTCGCCCTCGAGGACGAACAGCTCCATGCAGTAGTGGTCGCCGACGTGACTGTGAAAGTTCGACGCAACGAGGTCCTCGTGTTCGTGGCGCAGGTGCATCATCCGTTCCTCGACGCTCGTGGTCTCGTAATCGAAGAGGACGGTGACGATTCCCATCAGATCCCGGTCCTCGAGTCGGGTGTCCTCGAACTCCCCGAGGAGGTTTCGGGAGGCTTCCCTGACGACTTCGCTTCGACCGGTGTAGCCGTGCTCCTCGGCGAACTGATCGAGTCGCTCGAGGAGTTCGTCCGGCATCGAGACGCTGACGACTGCCATATAATAACACGGGTGGTGATACTATTAAGGATTATCATGCTGGACGGCCGCGGACGCGGCTCGAGGCCGACGAACGGCCGCGACGACCTCGTCCGATCCCGTCCCATCTCGAGGCGGTAATCCGGCCGCGACGGCGGTCTAGACGTGGTCTTTCGGAAGCAGATCCTCGAACGGCTGCTCGTCGAGCCACTCACACAGCTGGACGAGCTGGTCGGTCGCCGCCTCGAACAGCCGTTCGCCTTTCTCCGCCGACGCGTCCGTCTGATCGCCCAGAACGCCGTTCTCGGTATTGTCCGCCGCGTCGTAGAACGTCCGCGAACCGTGCTTGACGGTCTCGGCCGCGTCGACGCTCGGGACCCCGCCGTCTCTTGCGTCCCGGACGCGGTCGTCGTGGACCAGCGCCGGCTCGAGGTACTGGATCATCGAGGTCTCCTTCGGCCCGCCGTGGGGGCCGTTCTGCTCGAACAGGTCGTCGACGAGGTCCGGGATCGAATCGTTCCACATCCACTCGATCGCGTAGGCGACCTCCTCCTGCCTGAGTCGCGCCCCGACCTCCCGCAGGTGCGGGACGTTCCCGCCGTGGGCGTTGACGTAGATCACCCGATCGATGCCGTGCGACGTGAGGTTCCGCGTCAGCGACGCGACGTACTCCCTGAACACCGGCGGCTCGACCCACATCGTTCCGTGGAACTGTCGGTGGTGGCCGCTGACGCCGATCGTTACGGTCGGCGTGCAGAGATAGCCCGTTCGGTCGGCGGCCTCGCGCGCGAACGCCTCGGCGATCAGGTGGTCGGTCGCCTCCGGCAGGTGCGGTCCGTGCTGTTCCGTCGATCCGAGCGGGACCAGCGCGAGCGATTCCGATTCGAAGTACGACTCGAGGTCCGGCCACGCCTCGTCGGCGAGATACATAATACCCTCTCGTGTGCGGACCACCAATAGCGTAGCGTCCGAACTCCCACCAGCGGCTCTCGGCGGTTCGAGACCCGGACTCGGCTCGAACCCCGGCTACGGGCGGAGCCGTGGTCACACGGACGCGTCTCATCGTCGACGAGGGGCGCTCGGTAATCCCGTGTTACCGAATTCGGCTCGCTCGGGGCGTATTCATCGAACTGCTTTCATATTCAGCCCACGAACCGGGGTGACCGTCGCTCGTTCGCTCGCAGTTCGCGTCGAGCACATCCGCGACCGAGTCCGAGCGCCCGGCCCGCGTTCGACGCGGCGGGCGCGTCCCATGAGTGAAACTGGACACGTTCGGCCGACCGGTGGCGGCCGGCGTTCGGTGTCGGCTATCGGCCGCAGCGATCCCGCGTTCGTTCCCGGTCGCAATACTCGTTTATCCGGGGACTGCTCGGGGGTCGTCCGGCGCTCGGTCCGCTTCGGTTATCGCCGGTCCCGTCGAAACCCGTATCGATCCGTCACGGTACGGTCGCCGCGCAATTCCCCGTAACGGACACTTCAATCATCGCGGCGCGTTCGCTCGAGACAGGTTCGTTTCGTTACTCATAGATATGCACTCAATTACAAAGGACCGACGAGACCAACGTGCGGTCGTTCATGATACCACCGTACCCCGCTCAAGCACAGGTTCCCGAGTGGCTACAGGATCCGATCGCACAGCTAGTGACGTTCCTCCCACGAATCATCGGCGCGCTGGTGATCCTCTTTATCGGCTGGATCATCGGTCGGCTGGCCGCCGGCGTCGTTCGGCGGATCGCCGACGGCGTCGAACTCGACCGAATGGTCCTCGAGACGCCGCTCGGGCGGATACTCGGCGGCACTGAACGGGCGGTCTCGAGCGCCTTCGGTTCGCTAGCGAAGTGGTTCGTCTACGGTCTCGCGATCCTCGCGGCCGCGAACGCGCTCGCGATCGCGACGCTGTCGCAGTGGATCTCGACGGCGGTCTCGTACCTGCCGGCGTTCATCGCGGGGCTGCTCGTCATCACGTTCGGGTTCGTGGTCGCCGACTTCATCGGCGACGCCATCGAACGGACTCGCGCGGCGACCGAGACCGCGTACACCTCCTGGTTCGCTAACGGCGCGCGGATGTTCCTCTACTTCACGGCGATCGTCATCGGCCTCGACACGATGGGGATCGACGTCGGCATCCTCTACGTGTTCGCGCGAGCGCTCGCGTGGGGACTCGGCGCAGCCATCGCCATCGGCGCGGGCGTCGCCTTCGGCTGGGGCGGCAAGGACTACGTCTCCGAGAACATCGACCGCTGGATGAGCCGGACGAGCGAGGTCGGCCCGAGCGAGAGCGAGGCTGCCGGCCGCCAGTCTCGAAGCAGCGACCGCACCGGGAGCAGCCCGAGCACCGATCGCGAGCGCGGCTCCGAGCCCGGTCCCGGACCGAGCGACGACGACTGATCCCGCGTTCGCTGATCGAGATCGCGCTCGAGGTCGACGCCGATCGCGTGCGGATCAGTCGGCGTCGATTTCGGCTGCGGCTCGATTTGCCGTTCGATCGTCGGTTTCGGCGCGCGGAAACAGCGGCTTGACCGGGACGATCACGTGGGCTCTCACGAGCCGACCGTCGGTCCGCCGCCACTTTTTCAGGTGCGCAATCGAGTGCGAGCCGCCGTAGCCGTCCTCGATTCGCTCGCAGAGCGCGTCGAACTCGTCCTCGTCGAACAGCGCGGCCGAGATTCGGTCGGTCTCGACCGCGACGCTCCCCCGTCGAGCGTAGACGTCGAGGCGTCCCTCGACGGCGTACTCGAGGTCCTCGATCCAGCCGTGGATCTCGCCGACCATCGGCCGATCGGGTGCCGTCGGAAAGGAGATCGTGATCTGATACTGGTCGGGACGCTCCCGGACGTGTCGCTGCCAGAGTCGTCCCAGTCGCCGTCCAGTTCCGACGCCGGGCACCCGCGATGCGAGACGTTTCGCTCGGTCGGCTGCGGCGGGCGCGCGCCGTCGGAGGGCAGTCACGGGATCGACTCGATCGCGTTCCCTCATCGTTCTCACGTTCGACTTGCGGGCACCGGTAATACGTCCTTTGTTGTCGCGCCGTGACCGACCGGCGATCGATTCGCGCTTCGGCCGGGACCGGCAGTTCGCGAGAGTTTTGTACAATGCGTTACTACCGGGCCTCAGAATGCCTCGGACAGGGCCCCGCCCCTCGATTCCACGCCTCGTCGGCTCCGTCGCGATCGTCGCCGCCGGCGTTGCGGTTAATATCGGTTTTGACTCCCCGCTTCGAACGGTGCCGGCGCTCTTGCTCGTCGCGCTCGGCGTCGCCGGCGTTACGAGCACCGCAAGAGAGTACAGCACGGCACGGCTCCGGCGCACCGCGAAACACTGGTGGCTGCTCGCGTTCGCGACGTTCGTCCCGTACGCGCTGGCGAACGCCCCCGCGAGCGAGTCGGCTGCAGCCGTCGGCGACGCGTTCGCCGGGCCGATCGCCGGCCTCGCGCTCGAGGCCGTCGCCGGCGCGACGGTCTGCTGTGCGGTGGCGATGACGGTCCTCTACGGCGTCGCCTGGTACGGCCTCCACCCGGGTCGACCGACGCCCGAAGAGCGCGTTCTGACCGACGGCGGGGACGACTAGCGCACCCGCTCGTCCGCGAGACACGCTCGAGACGGGCAGCGGCGCTGGACTTATCCGTCGGAACGGCTTCCTTCTCCTAATGACCGAACGGGTGGAACCGCCGGAGCCAGCCCCATGGTGTGGCGACGACGACCGGGCGGCGCTCGAGTGGTACCAGACGCTCGTCGGGACGGTTTCGGGCGGCGTGTTCCAGCTGGACGGCGACGATCGGATCGTCGCCATCGACGAGACGCTCCTCGAGCTGACGGGCTTTACCCGTGAAGCGCTTTACGGCGAACACGTCTCGCTGCTGCTCGGTGAGACCGGCGTCGAGGCGCTCGACGGGGACTCGCCGGGCGGCGTCACGTCGGTCGAGAGCCCGATTCGGACGGCCACCGGTGGCACGATTCCCTGCGAACTGCGGTTCGGAACGGTCCCGGCCGTCGACGGCCGACGGGGCTCGATCGGTATCGTCCGCGAACTGGACGCCGACTCGCGGACGCCGGCGGCGCTCGAGTCGGACCCCTACCCGTCGCTCGAACCGATCACGACAGTGCTCGAAGAGGCCGACGTCGGCGTCTTCGTCCTCGACGACGAGTTCGACGTCGTCTGGATAAACGACGCTATCGAGCGCTACTTCGGGCTCGACGCGACGGCCGTGATCGGTCGAGACAAGACCCGATTGATCGACGAAACGATCCGCCATCGAGTCGCGGATTCGGATCGGTTCGCCGACATCGTCACCGAGACCTACGAAACGAATAGCGACTCGGAGCGGTTCGAACTTCGCGTGACGCCGGGGGAAACCCGCGAGGAACGGTGGCTCGAACACCGGAGCAAACCGATCGAGTCAGGGCCGTACGCGGGCGGTCGGATCGAGCTCTACTACGACGTGACCGACCAGCGCCGACGCGCGTACCAGCTCCGCCGGTTGAACGAAGCCGTTCGCGAGTGGCTCGGGACCAGTACGCGCGAAGCGGTCGCCGAGCAGGCCTGTCGCGACCTCCTCGATATCCTCGACCTCGAGATCAACGGCGTCTATCTCCACGAGCCGGAGGCGGCCGCGCTCGAACCGGCCGCCTGCTCGGAGCCGGCCGCGGCCCTGTTCGACGAAGTCCCGACGTTCGGGGAAGGCGAGGGAATCGCGTGGCGCGTGTTCGAGTCCGGCGACCCGGTGATCTCCGACGACGTCACGGCCGAGCAGGACGTCTACAACCCGGAGACGCCGATCCGAAGCGAGATCTGCCTGCCGATTGGCGATCACGGCGTCGTCATCATCGGCTCCGAGGAGCGCGATACGTTCGACGAGGGCGATCTCTCGCTCGCGAAGGTCGTCGCCTCGAGTCTGGAGGCGACCTTCGATCGGATCCACCACGAGCGCAACCTCGAGCGCGAACGGACCCAGACGGAGAAGCTCCTCCAGACCGTTCCAGTCGCGATTTCCGTCGAGGACGCCGACGGCGAGACCCTGTTGGCGAACCGATACGTACAGGCGGCGACCGGGTTGGGCGACCGCGAGCCGCTCGGTGAGACCGAGTTGCTCGCCGAGCGGAACGTCGTCGACGCCGACGGCGAACCGATCGACCCCGAGAACGGCCCCTCGGCACGCGTCAGGGCGACCGGCGAGGCGGTCCGCGACGAGACGTTCGCGATCGAGGGGCCGTCAGGCGAGCGGACGTGGTTCTCCGTCACCGCCGTCCCCGTGTTCGGCCCCGACGGCTCGCTCGAGCGGGTCGTCTCGGCCGGCGAGGACGTCACGGCGCTCAAAGAACAGGAACGTCGGCTCGAGCGGCAGAAACACGAACTCGAGACCGAACTGAGCGAGATTCTCGGTCGCGTCTCCGACGCGTTCTACGCGCTCGACGACGAGTGGCGGTTCACGCACGTCAACGACCGTGCCGCGGAGCTGCTGGGATACGACGCGACGGCCCTCGTCGGCGAAGACATCTGGGAGACGTTCCCCAGCGGCGCGCGCTCCGATCTCGCCGACCGCTATCACGAGGCGATGGAGACCCAGAACCCCGTCTTGTGGGAGCGCTACTCAGGCTCGCTCGACATCTGGATGGAGATACAGGCCTATCCCTCCGAGACGGGACTGTCGGTCTACTTCCGGGATATCTCCGATCGGAAGCAACGCGAGCGACAACTCGAGCAGTACGAACGGATCATCGAAACCATCGAGGACGGCATCTACGTGCTCGACGAGGACAGCCGGTTCACGATGGTCAACGATGCGTACGTGGCCCTCACCGGATACGACCGCGACGAGTTGCTCGGGAGCCACGCCTCGCTCGTCGTCGAGGAACCGGTGATGGAACTCGCCCAGAAGGTCGCCGTCGACGAGAGCGACGAGCCGACGATAGAGACCGAAATCGAGACGAAATCCGGCGAGCAGCGCCCGATAGAGGCGACGGTGACCTCGGTCACGTCCGACGGTGCCGGGCGCGAACGGATCGGCGTCGTCCGCGACGTCACCGAACGCAAGGAGCGCCAGCGCAGGCTCGAGGAATCCAACGAGCGGTTAGAGCAGTTCGCCTACGCCGCCTCCCACGATCTGCAGGAACCGCTCCGGATGGTCACGAGCTACCTCCAGTTGATCGACAACCGCTACGCCGACGATCTCGACGCGGACGGCCGGGAGTTCATCGACTTCGCCGTCGACGGTGCCGAGCGCATGCGCGAGATGATCGACGGCCTGCTCGAGTACTCCCGCGTCGAAACGCAGGGCGACCCACTCGAGCCCGTCGACCTCGAGGAGATTCTCGACGACGTCCGCGCCGACCTCCAGTTTACGATCGACGAGAGCGACGCCGAGATCACGGTGGAGTCGCTCCCGCGGGTCGCCGGCGACGCGAGCCAACTCCGACAGGTGTTCCAGAACCTGCTCGCGAACGCGATCGAGTACAGCGGCGACGAGCCACCGCGCGTTCGCGTCAGCGCCGAGCGGACGGGCCGTGATTGGGAGATCGCGGTTCGGGACGACGGAATCGGCATCGATCCCGAGAACCAGAACCGGATCTTTCAGGTGTTCCAGCGACTCCACAGCCGCGAGGACCACGCCGGCACGGGGATCGGGCTCGCGCTCTGTCACCGGATCGTCGAGCGCCACGGCGGCGAGATCCGCGTCGACTCCGAACCCGGCGAGGGATCGACGTTCACGGTTGCCCTGCCGGCCGCAGCGGCGGCGACGTAGCCGCCGGTCGCCGTCTCGGCGCGCGGGCCGAGGCCGGCCGACTCGAGGGGATCGGCCTGCGGGTCGACGCGCGAGCACTCGAGCCGACTGCGATCACCCAACAGCTATATAACCGACGGCCTACTCAACCCGTCAAAGCGGTGCACGACGTGATTCCGACAATACGCGGTTCGGACGGATCCCTGCTCGCCGCCTCGCTCGCCTGCTTCGCCGTCGCCGGCGTCGCGAACACCGTCGACGGGGTCGAACTACACCTCGGAGCGACCGCACTCGCCATCGCCGGCGTCTACGGGGTCGCCCGCTACGCCCAGTCCGTTTCGCGCCAGCGGCTCGCTCACACGGCGCTCGGACTGTGGATCTCGTTCCTCGTGATCGCCGCCGGTCACGCCATCGGCCTCGAGACGATCGGTTCGGTCGCACCGGGTCCCGCCGCCGTGACGGTCGTCGCGCTCACCGCAGTGACGTGGGCGACCCTGCTCGCCGCCGCCGCGACGACGATCTTTCTCGGGTTCCGGGAGTACGGCTCCCCGGCACCGGCCGACGAACAGGTTCTCGACGGTGAGGCCTCCGACTACTCGACGCGATAACTGACCGCGATCCCTTCGCCGAGCGGGAGGACCATCGTCTCGAAGGCCGAGTCGGCCCGAACGGTCTCGAGGTAGTCGATGACGCCCCGCGTGTGTTCGTTGGTCTCGACCGGCGAGTCGCCGTCGATCCACTCGAGCAGGTCGTCGAATTCGACGGCGCTGGCCGTGATCGCGTTGTCGGCGACGACGACGCCCCCGACGGGAACGGTCGGACGGACGGCCTCGAACGCGTCCGCATAGCGCTCTTTCTGATGGTCGATCAGCACGAGGTCGAACGGCCCGTCGTAGCGGTCGATCGTCTCCATCGCGTCGCCGAGTTCGTATCGCGCGAGTCCGTCGTAGCCGCCCGCGGCCATGTACTCGCGGGCGAGCTCGAGTTCGTCCTCGTCGACCTCCGTGAGGACGATCTCGCCCTCCTCGGGGAGGGCCTCGGCGAGCCAGTAGGCGGAGTAGCCGTAGCCCGATCCGAACTCGAAGATCCGTTCGGCGTCGGTCATGCGAGCGAACAGCCGTAACGCGGACCCGACGTCCGCGCCCACGTGGGGGAATCCCTCCGCGGCGGCGTACTCGTCCATCTCGATCAGCGTCTCGTCCGGGTCCGGTGTCATCGCCAGGACGAACCGGTCGATGTCGTCTGATAGCACGTCGGCCATGCGCGACCGTTCGACCGTGAGCACAGTAGTGCTACCGCTTCTGCGGACGCGCCGATCCGATCTCACCCTCGTTCACTCGTCCGTGTGCCGCTGGCGACGCGTAAAACCAATACTTATGGATAATAGAAATTAAACGGGTTGGGAGAGTGGATTCGCCTATGGCTGCGATCGAAACGCACGGATTGACGAAACGGTTCGGAGAGGTCACGGCCGTCCACGAATTCGATCTCACCGTCGAGGAGGGTGAGGTCTTCGGGTTCCTGGGATCGAACGGCGCCGGAAAGTCGACCACGATCAATATGCTCCTCGATTTCATCCGTCCGACGGCCGGGCGGGCCTCGATCCTCGGGTACGACACGCAACGAGATCCGCAGGCGATCCGACAGCGAATCGGCGTCCTCCCGGAAGGCTATCAGCTCTACGACAGGCTCACCGGGCGACAACACGTCGAGTTCGCCGTCGAGATGCACGAAAGCGACGACGATCCCGATCGTATCCTCGACCGGGTCGGACTCGCTACCGACGGCGAGAAACCGGTCTCGGGCTTCTCGACGGGGATGCGTCAGCGGCTCGCGATCGGGATGGCGCTGGTCGGTGACCCGTCCGTGCTCATCCTCGACGAACCGTCCTCCGGGCTCGATCCCAACGGTGCACGGGAGCTTCGACGGATCGTTCGCGAGGAGTCCGACAGTGGAACCGCCGTCTTCTTCTCGAGTCACATTCTCGGGCAGGTCGAGTCGGTCTGCGACCGTATCGGGATCATCGACGACGGCGAACTCCGCAAGGTGGGGACGGTCGACGAGTTGAACGAGTCCGTCGGCGCGGAGTCGCTGCTCGTTCTGTCGGTCGATGCGGTCCCCGCGGATCCCGGACTGATCGATCTCGACGGCGTCACCGGCGTCGAACGCGGCAACGGAACGCTCCGGATCTCCTGCTCGGACCCGAGCATGAAGGCCACGATTATCGATCGCGTCGAGGACGCCGGAGCCACAGTCACCGACATCGACGTCGAGAACCGATCGCTCGAAGACCTGTTCAGCGAGTACACCGCCGAGGGTGAGTACGCATGACCAAGATGGGAACCATCGCGCGCAAGGATATCTCCGACGCCAGTCGATCCCGGCTCCTGTGGGGTGCCGTCTCCCTCATGGTGCTCGTGCTCGTGCTCGCGTGGAACGACTCGGGAGCGTTGCTCGAGCGAGCGGAGAACAACCCGATACTGTATGCGATCAATCCGTTCGGGATGTTCGTTCCGTTCGTCGCGATCGTTCTCGGCTACAAGTCGATCGTCGGCGAGCGCACGTCGGGGCGAATACGCATTCTGCTCGGCCTTCCGGGACGGCGTCGCGACGTGGTATTCGGCAAGTACCTCGGCCGAATGGTCGTCTTTCTGGTCATCATGTCGGTCACGGTCGTCACGTTGATCGCCCTCTCGTTCGTGCGACTCGAGAACGTCAATCCGTACGAACTGGTCGGCGCGGCGGCCCTCCTGTTCCTCTACGGGTTCGCGTGGACCGGGATGACCGTCGGCATCTCGAGCAGCGTTTCGAGCGAGACTCGAGCGGTCGCCGCTATCGTCGGGTTGTTCGTCCTGTTTCTGGCGCTCTGGGAAGCGACCGTGCTTCCGATTTTCGCGCTCTTGTTCACCGGGAGCGCGAGCACGCAGGGGTTAGATCATATCGTGACTGCCGACGGGCCGACGTGGTATCTCTACGCGACCCGACTCAACCCCGTTCACGTGTTTGACGGTTCGCGATACAACATGGCGGAACTCGTCGAAAACGCTGCGAACGGAACGGTCGCCAGCGTTCACGGCCCCGACCTGTTCGGGTTTGCGATGTTGCTCGCTTGGGCAATCATCCCGATCGCGATCGGCTACTGGCGGTTCGAACGGGCCGAACTCTCATAGCAGTACAGCGCGGAAACCCGCCCCTATAGGGTGGATTCGCTTACCGTTGGCCGAAAACAGCGTGTCGTTGTCCGGAGACGGATCGCTGCAGAACACGATGGATGCGACAGGTGGCCGATAGTCATTCGATCTCGAGCCGAGACATACGCTGGCCCTATCATCACAACGGCTTTACAGGCGGTGAGAGGCGGATGCTATAGGGTTTGACCTGGTGGATGAAGCCGACATCAGTGGCACCAATATCAGAATGCCCACTAATTCTTTGTGGTTTCCACCCAGAAAGTTATATATAGTTGGTGCTTTAACTATTGTGTGAAGATGAAAGAAAAAGGTAAGAGAAGGTCGTTGAACAGAAGAAACGTTCTCCGATCGGCTAGTCTAGCAGGCTTGTCAATTGTAGGTCTGTCCGGAGGAGCGACAGCAATCGAAAAAAATCGCACCGTAGAAAAAATAGAGGGTCATAAAAAACGAAACATTCTTTTTGATGTGATTTTTTCTGAAGAGGCTCAGCGGTTACAGGACAATATCGATGAACCGATCTATCCTGAATTGGAGACAGGGAGCGTATTTCAGGTTAGCGAGTCTAATAAAACGGACGCCGGGAAAAACCAATACCGAGTTGTGACAGTCAATTACTCCCGGCTGAAAAAGAACCGGCATTCGGAAAACAGTTCGTCCATCTTCTTAACATGGAACAATAAAGAAAGTAATTCTGCCCCCGGATGTGTGTTAACTATTCTTGATGATACGGCGAAGACACAAACACGCCTGTTTGAGAATAACGGAAAAGTTACGGAGTCAGCGTTGAGCATTGGCGATGCGGATGGAAATACGAGGGAGATATCATCAAAATCTGACATCAGTACCCAGGACTCGCTTGATGGAGAAAATTGTGTAGAGTATATTTCAGAAGAGTGTAATAATGTTAATTGGAGTTGCGTCGCATCAATTGGACTTGCTTATGGTGGCTGTGGACTGGCCGTAATAAGTGGTGGATGGGCTGGGGTCATACTTTGTTTAGCAGAGGGAGGAGTATGGATTTGGCAGGTAGCAGATGAAGAGAATTGTAATCTCTGTGACTCGTCGGAGCTCGTGGAGCACGAGGTCTGCGGCCCAGATTCATCGTATGGCCCGGGTTCACCGTAAATAAGCGACCAACGATATTATCGGTAACATTAGGGAATACCCAATCAGGAAGACGACGACCGAGGAGCGGGTAACAACTTCTGTACTTATCACGATATAAGCCACGGATATAAACAATATAACTAATGTAACCGCCGTAAAAATCATCGACTTTCGGAATCGCTTATCGATTTTTGATCCCCATTTTGTAATCTCAAAAAAATAAAATGAGAAAACAGCGAACAACGATCCTGTAAGGACCATCGGATAGCGATCAGAAATAAGGGCCACGTACTCCATTATATCCCCGACAATCAGAAAAGTAAACACGATGCCGCTAGCTCCAAAAAGTAAATTTTCGAGCAATTTCTTCGTTTCCTTAGATATCTGGTAGCCAGCCATCTTATTGCTTCACCATAGATATATTTAAACTATATGGGTAATAAATATTCCTCACTCAGCTTAGGAGATACTTAGCCAATAGACGTTTGAGAAGTAGCAAATCTGTTAGTTCATCTGAGCTAAGGAGCACCGTTGAACTAGTAACCGTTTGGATGTACTCTGGCGAAAATTGGGGGCTTTCATGACGCTTCTCTGTTCTCCACATCGTTGTTTCTTATCAAGTGGATCCTTTTCGTGTTAGAAAACAAGGAATTGGCCAGGGAATACTTCTTCCCGAGGACGTTCGAGGGGCCGTCGGTGGATGGATCGTACAGTTGCACCAACAAACGCAGCAGCGCTCGCTAGACTGCGATTTTAATCCTGCCAATTCGATTGGAATGGTGAGGCTCGAGCGAAACGCGATCGTCCTCGACCCGCTTCGAGCGGTCGATACCTTTCGATACTCGCGACGGTGTGACAGTATCCTTTTTGACGCTCGGAACCGTCGTACCACTCGATATGTCCGCCGACCATCCCCTCGCCGATTCCGTCGACAACCTGGTGTACGAACCGATACAGATCTCCGACCACGGGATCGATCTGACGGTCAGCGCCGTCTACGAGGTGGCCGCCCCCGGCCGTCTCGACTTCGGCGGCGACGAACTCGCGGACGCCGACCTCGAGCCGATCCCGACGGAACTCGAGCATCCGCACGACGAGTTCGGCTGGTGGCACCTCGACGGCGGCCAGTACGTGATCCAGCACAACGAGTTCCTCACCGACCTCGCGGAACCGGCACAGCTCCAGCCGCGCAACGAGTTGCTGGCCCGCGGTGGCTCACATCCCTCGATGCAGGTCCGAGATCACCTGCCGTTGATCCCGCTGACGGTCGCCGATGGCGGGCTCAAAATAAAGGAGAACGCGCGAGTGT
Organism: Natrinema salaciae; assembly: GCF_900110865.1. Taxonomy (NCBI): domain Archaea; kingdom Methanobacteriati; phylum Methanobacteriota; class Halobacteria; order Halobacteriales; family Natrialbaceae; genus Natrinema; species Natrinema salaciae. The sequence goes on along the minus strand of NZ_FOFD01000002.1, from coordinate 435,208 downwards.
CGTCGCTCGTGCCGATCGGGACCGGGTCAGTGCCATCCGAGTAAACCGGCCCGAGACCATCCCTCTCTGCGACGGATTCGAGACGGTCTTTCTCCACGACCGGAAACGGACCAGCCGTGCGGCCCATCCGTACCCGTCTCGCTCCCGTCGTCGAAGTGAAGACTGCGAATCCGTTCAGCCCGTGATTGCGTTCGCCACTCGAGGCTGCACCGTCTCTCGACACCAGTCAGTAAACCCGCGTTCTCCGAACAGCGTTTATTTCGGGCGCTGATTCGATACATTCGTATGTCACGTCTCACGTTTCATACACGATGAGCGAGTCGAATACGCGCGAATCGATCGACGCCGATCCGGACGGGGCCGGGAGTTCCGGACGTCTCCGATCGGGGAGCGGGGGAATCGGGACGCGACGACTACTGGTCGCGATCGTCGTCGGTCTGTTGCTCGTCGTCGGGGGAACGGGAGTCGGCAACTGGGCGACCACCAGCAGTGGCGACGTCGACGTCCGCGAGACGACCATCGAGACCGAGTCGGGGCTCGAGCTGTCGGCGACCGTCTACGAGCCCGTCGGTGCGAGTCCGGACGATCCCGCACCCGCGGCGCTGTTGATCCACGGCTATACCGGTCATCGCGGGACGATGTCCAGTTTCGCGACCGAACTCGCCGATCGGGGCTACGTCGCCGTCACGGTCGACCAGCCCGGCCACGGCGGCTCCGACCCGCCGGCGTTCGCGGACGGCTGGGGCGGCCCCGCGAGCCTCGAGTACACGCGCTCGCTCGAGACGGTCGACGAGAGTCGGGTCGCACTGGCAGGACACTCCATGGGCGGCTTCGCCTCGCTGGCGGCCGCCGAGGCCCATCCGGACGGCTATCAGTCGCTCACGCTGATCGGTTCGACGTGGGGGTTCTCGGGCGCACCGGGGGCGAACGAGACGTTCCCACGGAACATGGCCGTCGTCTACGCGCCCTACGACGAGTTCAGTCCAGCCATGTGGAACGAGTCGGTGCCGGGCGACGTCAACGAGGGCGACAAAATGGCGGGTGCGTTCCCGACCGCCTCGGCGATCGAACCGGGGACGACCTACGGTTCGATCGAGGACGGCACCGCACGAACGTACACCGCACCGCCGACGATCCACAGCGGAATGCACCGGTCGACGACGGCGGTCGGGGACACCGTCGAGTGGATCGAACGCACGACCGGCGGTGCCGAGGAGCCCTCCGTCGACGACCAGCGCTGGTACTGGGCCTCGATCGGCCACGCGCTCGCGCTCCTCGGCGGCCTCGTCGTCGGGGTCGGAGTAACCGCACTCGTCTGGCGTCGGACGGGCGATACGGCTGGTCGGGCGACTCGAGCCGATCGCGACGCCGAAAGCAGGGTCGCCCGGTCCACGACCCTCGGCCTCTCGGCGCTTCCTGCGCTGACGATCTACCCGCTGTACGCGATCGGAACCGTCGTCGTTCCGACGACTCGGCTGACCCACCAGCAACTCACGCACGGCTACGTCCTCTGGATCGCCGGCACCATCGCGCTCGCCGCCGGCATCGTTCGCTGGCGACACGGCGGCGTCGATCGGGCGTCGCTTCGGGCGCTCCGTCCGGACCGATCCACAGCGGGTCGTGCACTGCTGGCAGCCGTCGCTGGTAGTGGTGCACTGTACGCCATCGCAGCCGTCGCTGACGCCGTCGCCGGCGGTGCGCTCGACGCCTGGATGATCGGGTTCAGTCCGCTGTCGGCCCTCCGATGGATCTCGCTTGCGGTGTACGTCCTCCCGATCACGGCCGCTGCCGTCGCCTTCGCCGCCGGCCTCGAGAGCGTCGTCGGCGTCGGCGTCGGCGGCTCGAAATCGCTCCCTCGAGCGCTCGGCCGAGCACTCGCAGTCACCTGCGGCGGACTTGTCGTCTTCCTCGCCGTCCAGTACGTACCGCTGTTCCTCGGCTACGGGATGCCCGTTCCGAGTGCAGGTCCGCTGGCGATCACGGCGATTACCGCGACGGGGACCCTCGTGGTCGCGACCGTCGTCGCGACGGCCACCACGCGGCTGACCGACTCGTCGCTGACCGGTGGCGTTCTGACCGGACTGCTCGTGACGTGGCTGATCGTCGCCACGAGCCCGATTCACGTCGCGCCGCTGTAGGGACTCCGCTGTTGCGCCGCGCCGAGTGGCTTTCGCTCGATTCGTCGGCGATGTGTTCGATTGCGACGACCAGTCGATAACAGAGAGACAGGGAAGCGAGAGCGACGACGAGGGCGATCGGGAGAATCGAAAAGACGAGGATAGAACCGGCGCTAACGATACCGTATCCGGTGCCCACTAGCCACAGGAGACCGACTGCAATTCCGGTTGGTGACCGTATCGGGGCACGGGATGGGAACGGCGACATGGGAACATACCTCAATGGAGGAACGGAAATAATTCCGGAGACGAGTCGATCCGAAACCGTGTGGAGCGACGCCGTGACCGAACCGTCATACCGTTTTCGGTGATCACGGACCATCCGGTTAGTCCGGCCACCGGCAGCAGACGGCAACTCACGTCGGCACCGGCGGTGACCGGCCTACCGTCCTTCGTACTCGGGATCGCGGTCCTCGAAGAAGGCGCTGACGCCCTCTTCGTGGTCCGCGGTCTCGAAGACGAGTCCCTGCGCCGTCGCCTCGTCGGTCAGGGCCTGTCCGAGTGACTTCTCGAGGCCCTCGCCGAGGAGGCGGTTGGCGTGACGGAGCGCGATCGGCGGGCCGGAGACGATCTTGTCGACGAACGCTTCGAGTTGCTCGTCGAACTCGTCGGCGGCGTAGACGTGGTTGACCAGCCCGAGGTCGTGGGCGCGATCCGCGCCGATGATGTCGCCCGTGAGGACGAGTTCCTTCGCGACGTTTTCCCCGACGACCCGGGGGAGCAGGTAGGAGGTGCCGGCGTCGACGCTCAGGCCGACCTGCCGGAAGACGAAGCCGAAGACGGCGTCCTCGGTGGCGAGTTGCATGTCACAGGCCAGCGCCAGGTTCGCACCGGCACCGACGGCGGGGCCGTCGATGGCCGCGACCGTCGGCACCGGGAAGTCGATCAGCCGCCGCATCAGTTCGTTCGTCGACCGCTCGAGCGTGCGGACCCGTTCGTCTGCGGGGACCTCGTTTTCGATTCCCTCGATCATCGCCTCGATGTCGCCGCCGGCCGAGAACGACCCGCCCGATCCCTCGACGATCACGCAGCGGGCGTCGCTGTCTTCGATCTCGTCGAACGCCTCGGTGAGTCCCGCACTGATCCCCTCCGAGAGGGGGTTTCGTCGGTCCGGCTGGTTGAGCGTAATCGTCGCGACCCCCTCGTCTTCGATCTCGAGGAGGACGTCGTCACCAAGTGTCATTATTCACCTCCCTCCTGTTCGCGGAGCTTGAACTTCTGCACTTTCCCGGTCGTGGTCCGGGGCAGTTCGTCGACGAATTCGACCTCGCGCGGGTGTTTGTACTCCGCGAGGTTGGTCAGGCAGTACTCCTTGATCTCGTCCTCGGTGACGTCGGCATCCGGCGTTCGGACGATGAACGCCTTGACGGTCTCCCCGCGGCGTTCGTCGGGGATGCCGGCCACCGCGGCGTCGGCGACGTCGGGATGCTCGAAGAGGAGCTCCTCGACCTCGCGCGGATAGACGTTGTAGCCGCCGGTGACGATCATGTGTTTCTCGCGGTCGACGACGTAGAAGAAGCCGTCTTCGTCCCTGTAGCCGATATCGCCGGTGTGGAACCAGCGGCGGCCACCCTCCTCGGTGAACACCTCCTCGTTGGCGTCGGGCAGGCCGTAGTAGCCTTTCATCACGTTCCGCCCGGCGACGACGATCTCGCCGGTGATCTCGCGGAGGTCGGCGTTCTCCTCGTCGATCGGCCCCTCCTCGACCGGTGGCACCTCCTCGAAGTCCTCGTCGACGACCTTCGAGTCGACGCCCGGGACTGTCTTCCCCACGCTGCCGACCCGGCGGCCCTCGAGCGGGCTGTTGAAGTGGGTGATCGGACTGGTCTCGGTGAGCCCGTACCCCTCGTAGATCTTCGGCTCGTAGAGCTCTTCGAACCGGCGCAGGACCTCGACGGGGATCCCGGAGCCGCCGACGCCACAGAGCCGCAGCGACGACATGTCGAACTCCTCGGCGTCGGGCTGGTTGATGATGTCGTTGTACATCGCCGGCACGCCGTGCAAGATCGTCAGCTCCTCGTCCTCGATGAGGGAGACGGCCTCCTGTGCGTCCCACGCGGCCATCGGGTAGTACGCGGCGCCGTTGAACAGCGACGTGTTCATCACGACGGTCATCCCGTAGATGTGAAACAGCGGCAACACGCCGAGGGTCCTGTCGTCAGGTCGAATCCCGTCGGGAATGAGCTTCGACGCCGCGTTTGCGTTCGACGCGAGGTTGTCGTGGGTGAGCTGAACGCCCTTCGGCTGCCCGGTCGTTCCCGAGGTGTACGGCTGCACCGCGACGTCGTCGTCGTCGCGAGCGGTGACCTCGGGATCGCCCGGCTCGAGGAACTCCTCGAGCGGGGTTGCACCCTCCGCGTCGCCGCCGATGCTGACCACGTGCTCGACGCTGGTCTCGTCCTGCACCTCCGTGACGAAGGGGACGAGGTCCGCCAGCGCGACGACGACTTTCGCCTCGCTGTCGCCGAGCAGGTGCCCGATCTCTCTCGCCTTGTACTGTGGATTCATCGGGACGACGACTCCGCCGGCGCGAAGCGTCCCGTGGAAGGCGATCAGGAACGGCGGCACGTTCGGCAGATAGAGCGCGACCCGGTCGCCCGCGCCGAGTCCCCGTTCCTCGAGCGCGGTCGCGAACGCCCCCGTCTGTCCCCAGAACTCGTCGTAGCTCGTTTCGGAGCCCTGAAATCCGATTGCGGTGTTATCACCGTGTTCCTCCACGGCAGCCGCAAGATTAGTGACAAGATTTGTCATAGTCCGTGCGGTACGTTTGCGTGTATCGTAAAAAAGATTTACATCGTTCGGCGAGAGGGCCGACTTTCCTTACCAGCGATAAGCGGCGCTGAGGACGGACGAGTTTCACTCGACGTTCGACACACACTCGCGCGAACGCGTTACTCGGAGAGGATCGCGTCCGGCTCGAGCTCCTCGAGTGGACCGACTCGCTCGCCGGTGGTCGCGTACCGGTAGAGTGCGGTCCGAACGACCATGCCGAGAACCTGGGCGATGACGATCGTCGCGACCAGAAGCAGTCCACCGATCACACCAGTGAGGGTCGCGGCAACGCCCGTCATCGAGAGGTACGCAACCCCGAGGAGGAAGATCCCGGCGAGCGTCGCCGGCAACAGCGCCAGCCCGATACCGAACGTCGCACTGACGCTCTCACCCCACGTCCGGGAAAAGGCGGTGCCGCTCCGTCGCAGGTCCGACCGGAGCGCGTCGGTGCGATCCGTGACGATCACCGGAACCGCGAAAAACGTCAGGAGCCCCCAGGTCAGTTCGAGGATCGAGCGGGTGATCGTTCCGACTCCGGGGACGTTATCCTCGGCGATGTAGAGGACGGTGCCGACGGTCGCAGACAGGAGCGCCCACTTCGCGATCCGGCTGCGAGCGCGCCACGCGGCGGCCAGCCCGTCGCCGACCGTCACCTCCTCGCCGGCGAAGTGTCCGGCCGCACAGTGGACCACCGCGGCGTTGAAGAAAACGCCGACGCCGGAGGAGACGGCGAGCCCGGCGAACATGACGCCGTACTTGACGATTCTGTTCGTGAACACCGCCTCCACGAGCCCGTAGTGCAGTATCGCCACGCCGATCGCCGCGTACGCGCACCCGACGAGTACGAGGCTCGAGAGCGGGAGAATCGCGAGACGGGGGCGGTCCCGAAACACGCCGAGGCTGGCGTCGACGACCGCCAGCCCGCGTCGATATCGTCCGGACATATTTCATACTCGTTAGCTAAGATATATATTCCTGTCGGTCACTCAACCACTGGGCCGCGCTCGAGGCGATGTGGCGACGGTCCGTGCTGGAGACGGATTCGAAGGTATTTACGGCCGCATCCCCAATTTCGCGTGTCATGTACCAGGACGTCCTCATCCCGACGGACGGGAGCGACGGAACTCGCCGGTCGATCAACCACGGGGTGACGATCGCGAGTCGGTTCGACGCGACGATTCACGCGCTGTCGGTCGTCCCCGAGGGACCGCTCGGGACGCTCCAGACGGACGAAGCGATCCCGGCCGCCGAACGGGCGGTCGAGCGCGTCGAGACCGAAGCGACGCGAGAGGGCGTCGACACCGTCACTGCGGTCGAACGGGGCGTTCCTCACGAGGAGATCCTCGCGTACGCGGACGACCACGGGATCGACATGATCGTCATGGGAACACAGGGCCGAACCGGGCTCGACCGGGTGCTGGTCGGTAGCGTCACCGAACGGGTCGTCCGGATGGCGGACGTGCCGGTCGTGACCGTCCGGCTGACGGACGAGCTCCGGATCGAGGACGCCGACGAGGCGGCACGGATCGCCCGACGGACGGCCGAGAACGAGGGGTACGAGCGGGTCAGCGTCCGCGAGGACCCCCACCGGACCAGCGCCTCCTGGATCGTCCCGCTCGAGACCGACACCGGACCCGTTCACGTCCACGTCGACGCCGTGACCAGCGAGGCGCGGGTCGCGGACAGGACGCGGACCGACTAGGACTCCCGCGATCGGATCGGTGCCCCACGGCCGCCCTCGGTTGCCGGCCGGCTGTTCCGCACACGCCGCTCCGAAAAGCGCGCAGCCTCCGATTCCACGGCGGGTGAGAGAGGACGCTTGCGATACCGGAACGCCGACTCGAGCGAAATCGTGTCGAACGACCGTGCTATTAGGTCACGTACTGTCATCGAGAACATGATACTGCGACTATGAACATCTTTTAGTGATCGCCATTCTATGACATACCATGGCAAACAGTGAGGGGAGGAACTGGACGACCGGTCGGAGCCAGGCGGGAACCGTCTGGTCCGCGAACATGCTGCAGGCGATCAAATCCCCCGAAGTGTCGGCACTGCTGCTGTTAGCGTTGCTGCTGTTTGCGTTCATCGCAGTGGGTCATCGGCTCGGACTGTGGTAGACCGCTGACGGCCCCATCGAACTCGTCCACGCTTTCGCTCGAGGACTCGGTCACGGGCGAGTTCGCTCTGTTGCTCTGTATTCCGGTTTTGACGCCGATCGAACGTCGACGTTCTTCGCAGTTCGATCGGCGTCGTATTCGAGAATTTATATTCTAGGAAAGAGAGAATCCCAAAAGCTCGGAATTCCTGAATGCGTGAAATAACTCAATCGATAGTCGTCTTCGCTGGATTCAGAATAACCGTGATCAAATCACATTCCTGATGAATCTGGCCAAAACGGGTATGGCACCACGAGAATAATTAAGCGCTGGGCAACGTATTATGAATTTACAATATATTCCCGAAGTAATTCCATACATCTGGATTCTCTTCCTGTCGACGCTCATCGCCAGCGGAATAGCCACCTATACGATCGTCGCAAAGCCAGATTCGTTGCGTGAGCCCAGCGTCAGAGCGTTTGTCGGCCTCAACGTCGGATCTGCGCTCTGGTCGGGTGCATACGCAATACAGGTATTGAGTGTTTCGTTGCAAACGAAGCTGGCCTGGTTTACGGTAGCATGGATTGGCTCTGTACTGGTAGTGGTGTCTATATTCTCGTTCGCTATCGCGTACACTGGCTATGAAAAATGGCTTTCCCGCAGAACCCTGCTTCTGGTGGCAATTGAACCTATTTTCGCTTTCGTATTGTTGGTGACCCGGTATCAAAATCTGTACACCCAGTCCGCCGAAACCGTCTCCGTTTCAGGACTCATCGTACTAGATCGTTCGTTCGGCCCGATCGGGCTCATTCACGTTCTGTACTTGTACAGCCTCCTGATCGTCGCCGCCGGGTTTTTGCTGAGGATGGCCTACAACTCCCGACGAGTCTACAAAGTCCAGGCTATCGCGGTGTTGATCGCGATTCTCGTTCCGATTTTTGCGAACATTGTGTGGTTTCTCGAACTGGGACCGATCGAAGGGATCGATTTTACGCCGGTCGCGTTCGTCGTCTCGGGGCTTGTATACGCAGTTACGGTCTATCGGCACCACTTGCTGGATATTCAACCAGTCGCCCGTACTGCGGTTGTCGAAAACATGCGCGATGGGTTCCTCGTCATTGACGACACCGACCGAATCCGAGACGCTAACGAAGCAGTTCGTAAAATGGTCTCAAGAGACGGTCCCCGGTCCGTAATCGGCCGTAACGTTACCACGGTGCTTCCGGACGTTGCGTCGATAATTCGTGCGGACTCATCAACAGATCATAACGAAATTTCCGTGGATAGCGGAGACGGGCGACGATTATTCGACGTACAGGTCCAGCCACTCTCAGGTGAAGGACATTTTCGGCTGCTTCTTTTACGCGATGTCACAAGCCAACACGCCGTCGAACAGCGGTATCAGGCGTACATCGAGAACGCGTCGGACCTCATCACCATGGTTGATAGAAACGGAATCGTACATTATCAGAGTCCGTCAGTATCGACCGTCCTGGGGTATGATCAATCGGACCTCACTGGGCAGTTCTACCTCGAATATGTGCATCCCGAAGACCGAACCCGAATCAAAGACGTGTTCCGAGAGTCCCTCACACAACAGGACTCAATCCGGCGTGAAGAATACAGGCTTCGTGACGCTGACGGCGCGTGGCGTGAAGTCGAAACCATCGGTAGAAACCTGCTTGGCGAGCCATTCGTCGACGGGTTCGTATTAAACACCCGTGACATCACAGAACGCAAAAGGCGCGAGCGAGAGCTACGCCAGAAAAACGAACAGCTGGACCGATTTGCGGGCATCCTCAGTCATGACTTGCGTAACCCTCTGGCTGTCGCGCAAGGCTACCTCGAGGCGGCCAGCGAACGCGTCGAGTGTGAGTTCCACGACGATATCGAAATAGCACACGATCGAATCGAATCGATACTCGGTGATGTACTCCTTTTGGCCCGCGACGGAGACGTGATCACTGATACCGAACCGATCGATTTTACGCGCGCTGTCAAACAGGCGTGGAAAAACGTCGATACTGCCGATGCGTCGCTATCCGTAGCTAGTGATCGATCGATCGTCGCCGACGAGGACCGGCTCCTCCGCTTGCTCGAAAATCTCTTTCGTAATGCAATCGAGCACTGTGGACCAGCCGTCCACGTGCGAGCTGAAACGTGTGCGCATGGATTCTTCGTCGAAGATGACGGTCCTGGAATTCCTGACGGCGACAGACAGGGCATTTTCGAGTTCGGTCACACCACGAGTGAGAGCGGGACCGGATTCGGTCTCGCCATCGTCAGTCAAATCGTCGACGGTCACGGTTGGTCGATCCAAGTCACCGAAAGTGAGGATCGTGGTACTCGATTCGAATTCATTACGTCTCCCTCGTCCTGAGGCCACAAGAGGAAGTACAGGAAACCCTGCAAGCAATGGCAAGAGGGAGACACGCCTCACATGGCGAGGAACTGAATTTGGTCGTTGCACGGCACGATCTGCCGCTCCGAGACGGACGGTCCTCGCCAACTCCCGATATCGCACCACAACGAAGTCACTAGCCAGACTACCACCCGTTCTCGCTTCGCCGCAGTCTTTCGAGCGACGTCCCGGTAGCACTCCGCTGCCCGTCTCATCTTGGTTACCGTGTCACTGAGTTCGACGACGCCTGGGCTGCCTCGACGGGGCCACACTCGGTCGGGTCGATATCGTCGCCAGCAAGCCCGTAGGTGAGCTTTCGGAAGGCGACGTCGTTGGCCACACCCTCGTCGAGTGACTCGTCGGCGTGGCGAGCGTCGGCATACTCCTGGGTCACCATTGTTCACCGCCGTCGGGATCGGAGACGATCTTGCCGGCGCGCGATCGTGAAGGCCGGGCCGGCGGAGCTCGACCGAGAATGGACCTTCAAGAACCTCGAGGTCGGGGATGATATCAGCCTCGTCGAGGACGACGATCAACGGCTCGGTGACGATCTTCTCGAGCGTCGCGACGAGTTCCGCCCGCGGCTAGTTTCTGTGGACGACCGGACCCGTGGGCTACTTCTCGATCGCTTCGTGGAGGATTTCGTTGCCCGTCTTGCTTGAGCATTCGATCAGCGCCGAACTGACCTTGGCCCGCTGGCGGAGATCGCGAAGCATTCGCCGGGCGGTCGCGGTCTTCCCCACGCCCGAGGGACCGTAGATCAGGACATCGTCTGCCCGATGGCCGATCGTTGCGGGTTTGAGCAACCGCGAGAGGCCGTTGAGCTCTTCGTAGCGATGGAGGATCTCGGTCGGATATGCGTCGTCAAAGACCCACCGAGAGTCAATCATACCTGACTATTTCGATTGGTAGTATAAAAGCCGTAATGGGCGTCGTTTCGAAATAACTGGCTTTGTTGAACCCTTCTAAATGCAACTGAGAGTGAAACAGCCGTTCAGTAGATCTGCGTATCTAACCTTGCTGAACTAACCTTGCTGAATACAGTACAGGGTACGTATCTCGCACGGAGTTAGCTTCGTAGCGTCAGCGTTGATATTGTTCGACAGAGAGCTGCCAGTTCCTGTTCCGAGGGAGTCACTCAGAAGAAAATCCAGCCTATCGATGCGGGTCCCCCCAACTTGGCCAGGGTCGGTTCCTCACCGTCGGCAGTGGTCGTTCACGAAGTGGTCAAGCGGTCCGGCCTGTGTTTTCCTGGTGGGCTTCGACCTTGACCAGGACCGTCTCGTACTCGCCGACGACGATTGTTTGAAAGGAGCAGTCGGTACACTCCAGTTTGTATGATGCGACCACAGGCATACGTAACGGTTATCCAGATTCGGTAACGTGGACGGCGCCGTCACGGGTCACGGTCACGTCGTAGCCGACGTAGGTAAATTCGATCTCGAGCGGCTCGGTGGGTTCATCCTTGCTCGCTCCCTGGAGGAGGGTGTCCAGCGCGTCAGGATCAATTACGTCGTACAGTGGCACCTCAAGGTCTACGGGATCGACGCCTTCGTGGGCAGCCACGGATTCGACGATAGCGATGCTCGGCAACTTCGTTTGCACGGGTGATACAACGGGCATATGATTCACAGCTACCTCCACGCTTTGTTTCACTATAAGAACATTGGAATTTGTTCCTTCGATTCCATCGTAACAAACCCCAAACGCGAACGATCCTGGCGTACCGATGGAAACGCACGCAATAAATGCCCTCGATGACCGATTCTGAAGCTGGTGGCTCGCGTGACCGGTCACTCGTCGGCGACACCGGGCTCAAAGTGGGCCGACGGCTCGTTGTACTCGTTGCGCAGCAGGATCTCGTCGTTCACGTTGAATCCCAGTTCATCGATTTGGTGGGCGATCCGCGTGATCTCGTCGGTGGCTGTGCCAGCGACGAGGATGTGGACGTTATTCACTCCGGTCATTAACTCGCGGACGTTCACGACCCCATCAAAGTCGAATGTCTCCCGGAGTAGGCGTTCGCGGTCGGCAATCGGGGCCGTACAGATAAACAGGACAAGCAGCGGGTAGCCAGCCACCTCGTAGTCGATTTCCGTTCGATAGCCCTGGATAACCCCCTGTTCTTCGAGCGCGGCAATGCGCTTGCCGACGGTGGTTGCGGAGACGTCCACCCGCTCGCTGATCTCGGCGTTCGTGTGGTGTCGTGCGTCCTCTTGAAGTGCCCGGAGGATGGCCCGATCAACCTCGTCCAGACTGGTGTCCGTCATAGGTGGCCCACGCTCCTGCGTCTGAAATAGTTCTTGTTACTGTGTAGCATAGGCGGGGTCGATAGTTAGGTTCAGACACGCAGTTACGCGTATGCTTCATCTCACTCCTGGGTCGGTAGACAGTTTGATGCCTACTAGCTTTGGGCGAACCGGTATCTGGGTAGCCTGTACTGATCATCATAGAGCAGAACCTATCGCCCGGTAAGAGTTTAAGCAGAGCCAGATCGCTCTACTCGCCGATCACGACACTGTTGGCATTTTCAGGCGCAATTCTAAACCGGATATGTATTCAAAAATAACACGACCCGATGGGGGTCGCGTCCGATGGCCCCGTCGGCACAGCTGGTTATGAAGTGCAGGAACTCATTGGAGCCGGGGCCAAATAGAACGGAGACTGGTACCCGGAAGGCGTCCGTGCCGGAGCATGCCAGTACCAATTCGTGAAGGGAGCGTCCCAAATCCTGAACGAATTCTACTCGCGAATCGGGACGCCGTCGCCGGTCTCGAGATCGACATGGGCGACAATCTCGCGACCGACGCAACGCCACTCGCCGCTGCGGCACTCGTACTCTTCGCGGTCGTAGCCGCCGACCGATCGGGGCTCGAAGACGACCAGGAGGAGAGCGACGAGCCATCGTTCGGACCGGCGGCGGATACGCCACTCGAGGGTAGCGACGTCGGCGGCGATCTCGATCTGGAGCCGCCCTACGCCGACAGTGACGCCTCTGGCGTGCCAGGGTCTACACGCGCGAGAACGTGAAACAGGACCGGGAGATATCAGTTTCCCTCCGCCAGTTCGTCCAGGACGCCGAGGATGACTTCGTCGACGAAGTGAGCCGCGCTTGGTACAGGCGTCTCGAAAACAGATGTCCGCGAGGCCGCGTGCATCGACGGAAGTGCACGCGTGAATATTAGTAACCAGGCTCTCCGTACAAAATAGCTACTGGGATCATGAGGAAGAACAGTCCGAAGAGAACCGAAAGCGTGGTCCGGCGAGCCCGCCTGTCGTACGTGGACAGTTCCTGACCGTTGGAGTTTACCAACGCCAACAGATAGAGGAGTTTCGTTACCGGATTCCGAGTGGGTGACCGGCCCCCGTTCCGACGCATTCGGCGGATTTTTCGGATGGAGCACAGACTGTACCCAGCAAGCGACAGGACCATCCCAGCCCACGAGATTACAGGGACCAGGACGACCGGATGAATCCCCGTCGTCGCCTCTGGAGGACTTTGCCAAACGTATCCCACAAACACAATCACCGACAGATAAAATACCGCTGCACTCGCGCCGAACAGCAGTAAAAACGTTCGCCCCAGATTGTCGGGACTGAAACGGGAGGTCTGAGGGCCTGAGTCCGCACCGGATGCAGACTGCTCGCTCTTGCCTTCCCGGTCGTCGATGTCACGTCCGCCCTCTCGATCAGCAGCCTCCCGTCTCACGGCGGCACAAATCTCGAAGTACGATGGTCCAACGAGTTGTATAATACTCATGACTACGATCCCGACGGCCACCCCGAGGCGTGGTGTGCTCCATACGCTAGCAATAAACATCGTCCACGCAGCCAACAAAAGTCCTTCCCCAAATATAGCCAGTCGTTTTTCTGGAACGACAGACACTCCACTGCTAAATTCACCTTTCAAAATTATACCCACGCCAGCGGACAGTCCCACAAGTGCTGCATACGAACTGTTCCTACCTGCAGAAATTGAAGGTATAATAAAAAATAAACAAAAACCAATAGCTAAAATAATGTCTTCAACTATACCTGACTCATCGCTTGCCATAATTCATACCCATGACACATGCATAAATGTATTTCTAGTCGAGACCCTAACCAATATATCGGATCGTAAATCATTTTTGAACTGTCTTCACGCTTACCACTGAATCGCGTGATCTATAGACATGAAACGTCGCGAACTGCTTGCCGCCAGTGCTCTGGTCGCGATCGCCGGCTGCTCAAGCGACGAGGCCAGTCTCGAGTACGACGTTGGTGCTTCAACCCCACAAGGGTTCGTCTGAAACCATGCCGGAATCCCGACTCTGAGCGGAATTACAGATCGCTCACACAAATCGATTTCCGTCGACCCTCAATACTCTGTCAACCTCAGGGGGGTCGACGATTGAGCTATTCGCTACTGTCCATCAAAAGCAAGTCAATCTCGAACTCGCCAAGTGGATGTGGCAGTTGTCCGTTACTCCTCATCGAGCACACTGTCGAGCCTGCCGCGGCCGTCGACGTGCTCGAAAACTGAAATGGGAAATGGAGTCAGTTAGATGTCGTAGGTGAACGTCACGTTTGCAGTCGACGAGCGTGGGATGGAAGTAAGTGCGCCAATTTCGCCGGACGCGAAGTAGTCGTGAGTAGCTGTCCCATCGACGACAGCGGTTGCATTCCCGTTATTGATCTCGCCAGCATCACCGTTGGCGACTACATCACCTGTTGCATAGAAATGATATTCCGTATCCCTCGCCTCAACAGTGAGTGCCCCACTACCGTTTTCGTCACCTGTATTATAGACATCGACGAACACGCTATCTTGGAGGTGTGCCTTTTGGATTACTGCAGAGTCGGTGTAAAAGATGTGCGTCTCGTCCCCTTCAATATCACCATGGAAATTTCGACCGGGGTATGTGTTCTGAATGTTGTCTCGAGTGGCGCTTCCACCTGCTTCGACATTGGAAGCGTCGGTCGAGATGACGTACGATCCAGAACTTTGGGTGGTGACTCTGATCTCTGGGCCACTTGGTGTGGCTGCAGCGCTCCCAGTGCCAAGAGTAATTCCCAGACCGGCTATACTGGCAGTACCAACTGACTTTATCGCGGTACGTCGGGTCAATGCAGTCGGGTTATTATCGTCCATGTCGACATGGCATATTTCTAACTGTAGTATCTTAATACTTTCTAAGATAACATAATCTATAGACATGAAACGTCGCGAACTGCTTGCCGCTAGTGCTCTGGTCGCGATCGCCGGCTGTTCGAGCTCGAGGCCGGTGAAGAGTTCATCGAGAGCTAGGACCTCGATACGAGCGCCGAAGGCGACATCAGCTGGGGCGTCTACGCTGGTAAACTCGAGCGAATAGAGAGGACGCTGTTTTTCGGGAACTATCGGTGGACGGTACAGATGGAGTCGGTACTGGAGAAGCCATCGTTCTCTCCGATAGCCGCCAGAAACGGCGTACTGAACAGAGAGGAGACACCGGCAGGCGGATATGATACCATAGTGATCGTTTCGAGTACTCGGACGAAGATCTGCGGATCTCGGAGACAGCTACAGCGAGTTCTACGCGAGGTGCCGGATCAATTCTTCAGTCACTTCTTCACGCTCGTGATGGACCCAGTGTGACGCATCGGGGAACATCCGGAGCTGCCCGTCGTCGCAGTAGTCGACGCTCTCTTCGGCCATCGAGGGGCGAAGAGCGATGTCATCGTTGCCCCAGCAAATCAGCGTTGGCTGGGTGACAGTGTCCCGCGGAGGGCTGTCTGACCGACGGAACCCACGATACCAGTTGATCCTCGGTTCGATGCCGGTGTATCGCCAAGCCGTCTTGTAGCGCTCGATCGTTTCGTCGTCGAACGTCCCCTCGTTTGACGTGATTTCGAGGGAATCGACCATGTTGTCCATGTCGTTCCGACGCAAAAGCCATTCGGGGAGCGTCGGAATCTGATAGAACCACACGTACCAGCTCCGGATGATCTGCTGGGGACTTGAGCGGAGGGTCTTTCGATAGACCGTCGGATGGGGGACGTTCAAGATACCGAGGTGATCGACGATGGATGGGTGCCGGAGAGCGAGATGCCAGGCGACAAAACCACCAAAGTCGTGCCCAACGACGTGGGCCGACTCCTGCCCCTCGCTATGGATCAGCTCGCAGATGTCTGTTGCGAGAGTCGAGAGCCGATAAGCATCGATACCATCGGGAGCGTCGCTCAGATTACAGCCCCGCTGATCCGGAACGACCACACGGAAGCCGGCGTCAACGAGCGGACCGATCTGGTCGCGCCAGCCGTACCAGAAATCGGGATGGCCGTGCAGGAGGACGACCAGTGGATCGTCGGGGTCGCCCGCGGCCACGACGTGTAACTGCAAGTCGTTAATTTCGCGGGCGGTGGACTCGAGCCCGTGTGCATTACGTAACGATGCATCTGTGTCCGTGAGCGTTTCTACGCCTGCCATCAGTAGCGGTTTGGGGCTCAAATCGTATGCAGTCGTTGTCGGATGTTCTAGTGCATTTAAAAGCGAGGCGGCCGCTGCACTAGCCATGAAATACCTTCATCTGTCGCTGCAGTATGAGCGGGCGGTCCAGCATCCGATGCAGCGGTTCCTGACGGATTCTGCGACTCTCGAGCGCAGTTGGCTGATCACGTGGAACTTGCTGGGTGAGGGCGACGTCATCTACACGTTATTTTATCTTATCGGCGACCGTGAACGATACAAGCAACATATCGCTGGTGCCGAGGGGACGGTCGACTACAATATTACACCCGTTGACGACAGCTCTTTCTACGCATACGTTCGGGAGCGCGAGAAGGCGATCTTCAAGCGCTTCCGGACAGCATTCCAACAGCCGTCAGTGGTTGTTGTGCCACCACTCGCCTATCGGCCCAACGGGAGGGTAGACTTCGACGTCGTCGGCGAGCCCGACGATCTAGCAGGAATTCTTGACAGGTTGCCCGACGAAATCACTGCAGAGGTGTCCGAGGTCGGCGAGTACGATGCTCGCCCAGGCGTCCCTGCTGTCGATCTCACGGGCCGGCAGCGTGAGGCGCTTCGAGCGGCGGTTGAGGTCGGGTTCTATGAGTATCCTCGGACCGGGAGTGTCGCAGACGTAGCCGAGATTCTCGACTGTGCAACGAGTACTGCCTCGACCCATCTCCAAAAGGCAGAGGCACGGCTTATCAGACACTGTATCGGAAACAGACGGCCCCGTTGAAGCCCGACGTCGGTGGCTAGTTCTGGTGGTCCTCTGAATAACGGACGTGGACGTCGTCGTGCTCGAGGACGTTGTACCTGCGTTCGCAGGTGTCTCCGAAGACACTCATCGTGACACCTCTCCCTGAACTGTGCCGTGGACTGTCCGCGAATCGACCTTCGAACAGTTACTGCGGAGAGTGTTATGCGGGTATCGTGACCGCGATCGATCGCGTAGCGCTCGCGCTCGACGACCTCGGGTCGAACGCCTCCCCGCAGTACGTGACGCCGACGGGATTCTCGACACAATAGCCGTTATGCCCGTTGTCGAGTTTGGCCACACGTAGCCGGTCGCCACGTGTCATCTCTCCCTTTGCTTCGCGCAGCGTTCTCGAACTGTGTGACTGGGCGATCGGTTCCCTGGCCGACTGAAAACCGAACGATACACTCAGAACATGTTGTGCGGCCAATAGCTATTTCCAGTAGAATGGTGTACGGCATACCGGCCCCTCCCGACAGGAGTTTCACTTGACCTTCACTCTTCGGGGCCAGGAGCGTGGTACGCGACCAGCGATCCCGTAAATTGGGATGCTGGCACGCTTCTAGGACTGGCTGGGTGATCAAGCTGGCGAAGTTGTGCATCGTTCTCACTCCGAAATCGAAGTCTCTGGACACGGTCATACGTCAGTCCGATCAGATCCTCTCGCCGCTGCTCAACGCCGTCGCGATCGTCGTGGTCAATCGCCGCGCCGGCCGAGTCCTCGAGGAGCGCTTCGAGCTCCACGACGCAGCCCGCGAGTTCGTCGATCCTTTCGAGCGCTCGCTGTGCAACCTCGAGGGCGTCCTCCGGGCGGACGTCCGTCTCCTCAGACATCACGAACCACCTCGTGGCTCTCGGCACAGCCGTCGCAGGCGCACAACTCGCCGCGCTCGGAATGGTGGATGACGACGGTGGCGTCTTCAGTGCAGCCGAGCGCTCCGCAGAACGGACCGAACCCGTCGGTCGCGGAGCGCACGCTCTGCCACCGCCATTCTGGCCACAGGTAGAACGGACTTTGAACCGCAGGTTCGTCTCATCGACATCTCCAAAACGTCGGAAAATGCCGCCACCAGTCGGTAGCGGATTTGAACCTCCGGATGTAAGCCAGGGGTGGGATTTGAACCATGGTCGTTCCGCTCCGCTTCACTCCCTGCGTCAAATCCGTCGTGTTGGCGGCGCTCACGGGTTTGTTCGCGCCGCCAAGCCAGGGGTGGGATTTGAACCCACGAAGTCTCGATTACAAGTCGAGTGCATGAACCGCCCATGCTCCCCTGGCGCAGGCCGAGGGTTAGCCGTCCTCCCTTGAGTGTGTATCGTTTTCCTCCCGATCCTCGAGGGAACGCGCCATTGTCACGCGGAACTCGTCGTAGCCGTTGTGTCGGTAGAACCGGCGGGCGGACTCGTTGTTGGCCATCACCTCGAGGAGCAGTTCCTCGGCCCCCTGTCGAGAGAGCGACTCCTCGGCGGCCTCGAGCAG
This sequence comes from Natrinema salaciae, assembly GCF_900110865.1. Lineage (NCBI taxonomy): Archaea > Methanobacteriati > Methanobacteriota > Halobacteria > Halobacteriales > Natrialbaceae > Natrinema > Natrinema salaciae. The sequence goes on along the minus strand of NZ_FOFD01000002.1, from coordinate 417,056 downwards.
TGCCGTTCCGATTCCGCGGCCGCGGTAGGCGGGTTCGACGTAGATGTTCGAGAGGAGGCCGCGAGTGGTATCGAGCTCGAGCGAGCCCCGCTCGATCGACACCGAAGCGAAGCCGACGATATCGCCCTCGAGGCGGGCGACGAGCAGGCCGTCGGTGACCCGGTAGGCCGCGAGCGTCTCGCGCATCGTCTCGCGGTTCGCGTCGGGACGGACGGCCGAGTCGTATCGCCGCTGGTCTCGAGCGAGTCGGACCCACAGATCGGCGAGAGTCTCGAGGTCGTCGCGGGAGGCGGGTTCAATCGTCGGCTGCGGGCTGTTGGGGGGCATTCTCGAGTGCAGTGACGGCGGGGAGCGATTCGGCGGTGAGCATCCGGAGCGCGGCGCCGCCGCCGGTGCTGACGTGGGAGAAGCCGTCGATCCCGAGCCGGCGCAGTGCGGAGGCCGTGTCGCCGCCGCCGACGATGCTCGTGGGGATGTCCGTGGCCGCGCTGTAGAGCTGTCGCGTCCCCGTCTCGAAGCGCTCGTCTTCGAAGACGCCGGCGGGGCCGTTGAGGATGACCGTCTCCGCGTCCGCGAGGATGCGCCGGTAGTAGTCCAGCGTCGATTCGCCGATGTCCATGGCGGCTTCTTCGTCCCCGGGCGGCAGGGCGTTGATGCCGAGTTCGTGTCGGTCGTCGCCCCGGTCGACGGCGACGTCCCGCGGGATGGCGATCCGGTCCCCGTAGGCGTCGAGCAGGTCGGCGGCGCGGTCGATCTCGTCCCAGTACCCCTGATCGTAGATGAAGTCCGAGCTGGCGTCGCCCAGGTCGACGCCGTCGGCGATGAGGAAGACGTTGCCGACGACGCCCGCGGTGAGGACGTGATCGGCCAGTCCCTTCTCGAGGACGGACCAGGCCACGTCGATCGAGTCGGGGACTTTCGCGCCGCCGAGGACGTAGACGCGGGGTTCGCCGGTCTCCTCGATAGAGCCCAGCACGTCGAGTTCGGACTCCATGACGCGGCCGGCGTAGCTGGGGAGCACGGTGGGGAGGCCGACGAGCGAGGGTTGCGACCGGTGTGCCGCGGCGAAGGCGTCGTTGACGTAGGCGTCGAGGACGGATTCCAGTCCCTCGACGAGGTGCGTTCGAGCGGCCCGCTCGGGATCGAATTCCATGTACTCTTCGCTGTAGAAGCGCGTATTCTCGAGGACGACGCAGTCGCCGTTCGCGAGGCCGCTGACCGCCTCGCGGGCGGCCGCCGTAAAGGTCGCATCGACGTAGCCGACTGGCCGGTCGAGCAGTTCCGAGAGGCGATCTGCGTGGGACTCGAGCGAGACAAAATCGTCGCCGCCGGGTCGTCCCTGGTGGGCGAGGACGGCGACGCGACCGCCGCGGTCGAGCAGTTCCGAGAGGGTGTCGACGTGGGCACGAAGCCGGGCGTCGTCCGCGAGCGTGCCGTCGTCGTCGATCGGACTATTGACGTCGACGCGAACACCGACGGTAGTCCCTTCGACGTCCAGGTCGTCGAGGGTCTCGATCATTATCGACCCCTCCACCGCGCCTCCCGAAAGGTCTTTCTATCGGAGAGATAGGGAGCAGTGACTGCCGCGGAGCGCTGTCGTCGGAGACGGTTCCGCAATCACACCGTCCGACAATCAGCACAGACCAGTTGCCCGTTGGCGTCCCAGAGTGCGTCGGCGAGCGAGCCGCAGGCCTCACAGACGCCTTGCGTGGTGTACTCGTCGCCCCCGTTGGGGAGCAGTTGGGTGTCACCCTCCTCGGTCGTACGGGCGGCCGCCGGTTCGGCGACCCCGCGTTCGCTGTCGACCGGCGGGTCGGTCGAGCGAGCAGGAGTCATGGTCGCCTGGAACGAGCCGGCGGCGGCGATGACGTCACGCTGGGTGACCAGGCCGACGATACCGCTCTCGTCTTCGACGACGACGTTACGGATGTTCTGGCGGGCCATCATGGTGGCGACGTCCGTGAGCGACCGATCGGGACTGACCGTGATGACCGGCGTCGTCATCACGTCGCCGACGGTCGTGTCGGCTGGATCGCGGGCGTCGGCGACGACGCCGAGCACGTCCCACTCTGTCACGATGCCAACTGGGTCCGCGCCGCGGACGACCAGCGCACAGCTCGTCCGTTCGTCGCGCATGAGTCCCACGACTCCGCGGAGGGCGTCGGACTCGCTGACGCCGACGTAGTCGGTCGTCAGGACATCTCTGACGGACAGTTCCGATTCCATGTGTGAATTGATAACACGAACGGGCTAAAAGCTACCTCCGCCACACTTAAGCGAACCGGCGCCGAAGTTCCGTGATTCCGGATCTCAGGCCGTCTCCCACTCGAGTTCGACCCTGGTTCCGTCCGCTCGGCAGGTCTCGAGGGCGTGTTTCGCCGCGAAGCCCGCCTCGTGGGCGTTCGGCCCGCGGCCGACGCCGACCTGCATCTCGACGTCGACGGCCTCCTCGACGTGGCTGATCGCTTCCTCGTACTCGGCCGTCCCGAGGTCCGGACAGACGACGATGACGTTGTCGCCGCCGACGAAGAAAGAGAGGCTCTCGTGGGAGTAGCGCATGTGTCGCATGAGTTCCGCATAGCCCTGTTCGATCCGGATGAACGTGTCGAAGGCGTTGAGTTCGTCCGTGTAGTTGCCGGTCGCGTCGATCACGTCGAAGTGGGCGATCTGGACGTCGTCGTCGGACCGGTGGTCGTCGCCGATGACGCGGCCCTCGAGACACTCGCGGCGGGTTTCGTCCTGTGCGCTGCCGGCGTCTTGCAGGCGTTCGGTCGCGTCGGACAGTGCCTGCACGGGGCTTCTCCCGGTGGCGACACCGAGGCTGAGCGTCACGGGGTATCGGTTGCCGACCGACTCCTGCATGAGGGCGTGATCCTCGAGCGAGCAGCCGTTCGTGACGGCGATCATGTTATCGAAGCGAGTGAAAAAGACGTAGCCGCCGCGGTTACCGACGAACTGCGAGATGTCCGCGTACAGCCGGGACTGCATGGTCTGGAGATCCGCTTCCCGCCGGGGTTCCGGCGTCACGGTCCACGGCCCGTAGTTGTCGATCTGAACGAGCGTTACCTGCGTGTTAGTCACTGTAGCCGACTCTTTCGAACGCCGTCGTATAAGTGATACGTAATCCAGATTCGTGATGCGCCTCGCGAGCTGCGGTTCAGGCGTGTTTCTTCTCGGGGTCGTCGCCCTTCGGATGGTACGTCCAGAAGTTTCCGGCGCGCATCGCCGCACCGACGGCCTTGTGCATGTCGACCATCGTCTCGAACTCCTCGGGTTCGACGTAGTCGAAGATATCGCTGAGTGCGACGACCTTCTCGTGGTTGATCCGGATCGGGTAATCGCCGTACTCCGCGACGAACTCGTCGCGGTTCATGGGGAAGTCCTCCTCCTCGTCGACCTTGTCTGCGATGATCCGCATGTCGTACCTGCGCATCCCATCGCTGCCCTCCTCGCCGTCAGGATCGACTGGCCACTCGTTGCTCATACCCGGACGTGTGCAGGGGTCCCGCAAAAGGATTACTCCTCGTCGCCGCCGGCTCGTCGATTACCCGATTCGACTCCCGTCAGTTCGAACCGCGCACCGTCGTCGTCGCCGGTAGTGACGGTGACCGTCCAGCCGTGGGCGTCGGCGATCCGTTCGACGATCGCGAGCCCGAGGCCGGTTCCGTCGCCGGTGCCCGAATAGCCGCTCTCGAGGACCCGCTCGCGTTCGTCGTCCGGTATCCCGGGGCCGTCGTCCGCGACGTAGAACCCGTCTCCCGCCGCGGTCTCGAGGTCGCCGACGGTGATCGTGACGGTCGGCCCCCCGTGTTCGACGGCGTTTCGAATCAGGTTCTCGAGGAGCTGGGTGAGCCGAGCGCGATCGGCAAGCACGAGGGCGTCGGTTTCGATTCGGAGCCTCGCATCGGCCGTCTCGACGTGTCGCCAGCAATCGTCGACGAGGGTCGCCAGTTCGATCGGTTCGAGATCCGGATCCGGATCCCGTTGCCGTGCGACGGTCAGGAGATTGTCGATCAGGACCGACATCCGATCGTGCGCCCAGTCGACGGCCTCGAGCGCTTCGCCGTCACAGTCGGCGTTCTCGCGGGCCTGCTCGAGGTTGCCCTGCGCGACGTTGAGCGGGTTTCGGAGGTCGTGCGAGACGATGCTGGCGAAGCGCTCGAGTCGCTCGTTCTGTGCCCTCAGTTCGCGTTCTCGGGCCTTGCGGTCGGTGATGTCGCGCAACACGCCGACGGTCCCCCGAAAGCGGCCGTGCTCGTCCGGCGGGAGAATCGCGATGTGGTTCTCGATCGGCACCCGCTCGCCGTCGTTGGTGATGATCTCCATCTCGAACGACGCGTTCTCGCGGTCGTCGTCGCTCAGCACCGCGGCGATTTCCGCTTCCCCCTCGGCGACGTCCTCGGCGTCCATGATCTTCGAGACGTGCTCGCCGACCAGCTCAGCCGGGCTGTATCCCATCGTCGACATCTCCGCGTTGATCGGCGGCACGACCCGTGTAAAGTAGCCGTCGGGGTCCAGACTATACACTTCGTCGGGGATCGTTTTCAAGATCGTCTCGTACTGCTCGAGCTCCCGCTCGCGTTCCGTCCGTTCGGTAATGTCCCGAACGACGCCGGCGACACCCCGAAAGCGGCCGTTCTCGAGCGGCAGCAAGGAGAGGTGGTCCTCACACTGGATTCCTTCGCCGCCGCTCGTCTCGACGGTGATCTCGTAGGTTTTCTTCTGCGCGTCGTTCCGATCGGAGAGCAGCGACCTGACACACGCTCTGGCCCGTTCCACGGACGGGTCGTCGAGGAGGAACGAGACGTGTCGGCCGCGGATCTCGTCCTTTTCGTAGCCGGTCAGGTCGGCGTAGGCGTCGTTGACGAACGTGTACCGTCCCGCCTCGTCGACCGTGTAGACGGGGTCCCCGAGGGCGTCGATGATCGTCTCGTAGCGCTCGAGATCGCGCTCGCGTTCCTTGCGCTCGGTGATGTCCTGCACCGTACAGACGAGGTCGCCGTTGCCGGTCGTCGACAGCGAGTGCGCTTCGACGAAGGTCGTGCCGTCGGCCCTGCGGCCGGTCGTCTCTCCGCACCAGTCGCCCTCGGCCATCACCGTCGGAATGATCTCGTCACGGACGGTCGCGACGTCGTCGTCCGGATAGAGCCGCTCCCAGTGAGCGCCGATCAGCTCCGCCGGCTCGTAGCCGTAGAGGTCCGCGTACGCTCGGTTCACGTAGACGAAACGGCCGTCGTCGTCGAGGAGACCGATCCCCTCCCGCGCCGTTTCGATGGCGTGGAGTTGCCGCCGGTTCTGCAGGCGCGTTCGGGCCCGGTCGACGGCGGTAACGATTCGCTCCGCCAGCGCCGAATACCGATCGCTCGAGCCGTCGTTCGGCAGATAGTCCGTGACGCCCGCAGCAATCGCTTCGCTCGCGATCGACTCCGAGCCGGCCTCTGGGAACAGGATAAACGGGACGTCCTCGTCTCGCATCCGGACCGCCTCCAGAAACGCTACTCCGTCCGCGTCTGGCAGCCCGTACTCCGAAACGATGCAGTCGATATCCGTCTCGGCGAGTCGATCGAGTCCGTCGCTCGCGGTGGTCACACTGTACGTTTCGATGGCGACATCCTCACACTCGCGGAGTTCGGCGCTCGCAGCGACACACTCTGACTCGTCGTCCACGTACAACACGCGGATCGGGTCCATCGAGACGCTCCCGCTCAGGGATTCGTCTCGGCTGTCCATGGGAGTTGTCGGGCGACGAGGGGGATATAGATTCGGATCGTCTCACCGACGGGTTTCGGCGGTCGAGTTCGAGTCGGACCGCCCGGCAGCCCGTTCGCCTGTTCGACAGCTCGCCGAGTTCGAGCGAAATCTGTCACAGCGACAGCGACCACTCGTGACCACAGTTCGAGCACCTGAAATCCGCGATCACCTCGCCGTTAGCGACGTATTTCTCGAGTAGTTCGCCGAACCCACTGCCACAGTCCGGGCACCGAGCATTCATCCACGACGGAGTACCGATGCGTCGATGATCAATCTGTTCCCCGGACAATTTGGCTGTGTGTCCGATCGGTAACCGACGCCCAGAATCGGCACCAGTGACGGCCCGATCCGAGCGGGCAGCGTCTCGGATCGGCGCTGTGGCAACCGCGCTGGATACCGGCGCGAGCGGAGTGAACTCGAGTTCCCGTATCGATCGGCCCGGTACGCTCGAACAGGGACGATACCCCGGGCGGGACACGGCGGACGCGTCCGACCACCGCGCTCGAGCGATCGGAATCGGTCGTCCACCTCTCGGGTACGTCTCGAGCGAACGGTCGCTCGAGGTCCCGCTCGACCGGCCGTCAGCGACCGGAACGACTCCAGTTCCGCTCGGTTCGCCACCGACACCCGTCCCGAATAGCAATAGCTATAAGTAATGGTAAATAGACGAGTAAATCGGAGGCCGCGTCTCCGAAGGGATGCGCGGAAACGCCGCGGATGAGCCACGCATCCGAGACTCGGCTTCCGGATTACCGAACCGAGATTCGGGACGCATGATTCCGCACGTATGATTCCGCACATTCCATCGGGATGGAACCTTCCCGAACGGCGATCGAACCGCCCGGACCGAGTAGTTTCGAGGCCGCGACGGCACCCGAACGGTGGTCGCGATGGGTGACGCCTCGGACGGGACTAACGACGGTTCGCCGCCGCTCCCCGACTGTCCTACCTGCGGCGCGCCGGTCGCCGTCGTCACCGCCAGCGGCCCCCACACGGGATCGGCGAGTCCCTGCGGCTGTTCGGTGCCGCCCGACTTGCTCCGGCGTGGCGACTGAGCCGGGGCTCGGACTCGAGTCCCGTCGATCGGCGACCGCCGTCCGAACCGACCGCGGTCAGTCGTCGGCCGGCTCGGCGTCCGCGTCCTCGCCGAGCACTTCCTCGCGGTGCTCGTCCAGCAGGGGCGCTCGACCGCGGGGTTCGGGGTTCGTCTCGGTCATCTTGATCGGGTTGCCCGCGATTTCGACCTCGGTGTCGGCACCCGGCTGTTCGACGGGGACGAGCATATCTCGAGTGTGCACGTGCGGATCGTCGAAGATCTCCGCGGTAGTCTGGACCGGGGCGGCCGGGACCCGGCCCTCGAGTTTGCTGACGAGTTCGTCGTTGGATTGCTCGACCGTCCAGTCGGCGATTTCCGCGCGGAGCGTCTCTCGGTGCTCGAGTCGCTCTGCGGTCGTCGGGTACTCCTCGGCCAGGTCCTCGCGGTCCATCACGTCGCAGAGTTCCGCCCAGTGGTTGTTGTTGAAGGCGGCGATGACGGCGTACCCGTCGGCGGTCTCGAAGGCGTTGTAGGGAAACAGCGTCGGGTGAGAGTTACCCCGTCGGGTGGGGGCCTCGCCGGTGTAGGACTGCTGGTAGATGGCGCGCTCGGTGAAGCTGAGCATCGAGTCGTACATGCCGGTGTCGACGTACTGGCCCTCGCCGGTCTGTTCGCGGTGGTTGACCGCCGCGAGAATGCCGATGCAGTTCAGCGTCGCGGTGAAGAGGTCGCCGACGCCGGGGCCGGTCTTCGTCGGCGGGCCGTCGGGCTGGCCGGTGGTCTCCATGACGCCGCCCAGCGCCTGCGCGATGAGGTCGAAGGAGGGCTGGCCCTGGCGGTCGGTTTCGCCCGTCCGCGGGTCGCCGAAGCCGCGGATCGAGGAGTAGATGAGGTCGGGCTTGTATTCGGTGAGCGTCTCGTAGCCGAGATCGTACTTCGCCATCGTCCCCGAGCGATAGTTCTCGACGACGACGTCGGCTTCCTCGACGAGCGAGAGGAAATCCGCACGATCCTCCTCGTCACCGAGGTTCAGCTCGATGCTCTTCTTGCCGCGGTTGACGCTCTGGAAGTAGCCGCCGTAGGCTTCGGCCTCGGGGTCGTCGACGAACGGCGGGTTCGACCGGATCATATCGCCGCCCGGCCGCTCGATTTTGACGACGTCAGCGCCCATATCCGCGAGCAACATCGTGCAGTACGGCCCAGCCAGCACCTGGGTCAGATCCAGCACGCGGAGGTTCGAGAGTGCTCCCATGTGTACGAGTCCCTTCCGAAACCACTACCAAAACCCTTACCATCGATCATGTAGTTGTTTCACCCTACCACAGTCCCTGTGAACGTCCGACATAGAGACGCTGCTAGGATGTTTAAGGAGTATTATCATGGAAGATCATTAGGTTTATAGGGTGGTCCATCATGGTTTTGGATACGATGTCCCAAACGGTCGTCCTCGGCGTGATCGGCTCCGATGCCCACGTCGTTGGCATCACAATCCTAGAGCAAGCCTTCAGTGCAGCCGGCTTCGATGTCGTGAACCTCGGCGTCCAGACCTCCCAGGAGGAGTTCGCCGAGGCCGCGGTAGCTCACGACGCCCAGGCAGTACTGGTCTCGTCGCTCTACGGCCACGCCGAGCAGGACTGTCAGGGATTCCACGACGTCCTCGAGGACGCGGGCGTCGACGCGGTCAGCTACATCGGCGGCAACCTCGCCGTCGGGCAGGACGACTTCGAGCAGACCCGGAAGACGTTCCGGGAGCTCGGGTTCGACCGCGTCTTCGACTCCGAGACGGATCCCGAGGACGCGATCGCCGCACTCCGCGAGGATCTCCAGATCAGACCGGCGGAGTCGGAACGGGCGACTATCAGTTCGTAGATGTCTAGATGATACGAGACGAACGCATTCCATCCGACGAGCTACGGCGTATTGACGAAGCGATCCGATCTAACTGGCCCACGGGCGCGGACATCGACTTCGAGGACGCAATCGAGTACCACGAATCGCTGCCGGATCACAAGCGATTCGCGGACGTCCTCGAGTCGGCGGACAAACCCCTCTTGCAGCCTCGGGCCGGCGTCCCCCGGCTCGACGACCAGATCGAGCTCCTGCAGTACCTCCTCGAGGAGGGGAAGGCGGATCTCCTGCCGACGACGATCGACTCGTACACGCGCGACAACGAGTACGAGAAGGCCCAGCAGGGGCTGGACAAGGCCCTCGAGACGGGCGACGACACCCTCAACGGCTTCCCGGCCGTCAACCACGGCGTCGACGGCTGCCGCGAACTGATCGACGCGGTCGACGCGCCGATCGAGGTTCGCCACGGGACGCCGGACGCCCGACTGCTCGCGGCGATCACCTTCGCCGGCGGCTTCCAGAGCTTCGAGGGCGGCCCGATCTCCTACAACATTCCGTACACGAAACGCCACGGACTCGAGGAGACGATCGAGAAGTGGCAGTTCGTCGACCGGCTGGCGGGCGCTTACACCGAACGCGGCGTGCGGATCAACCGCGAGCCGTTCGGCCCGCTGACGGGGACGCTCGTTCCGCCGTCGATCGCGATCGCGATCATGCTGGTCGAAGGGAAGTTAGCGGCGACGCAAGGCGTGCGCTCGATCACGCTCGGCTACGGGCAGGTCGGCAACATCGTGCAGGACGTGGCCGCCCTGAACGCGCTCAAGAAACTGGGCAACGAGTACCTGCCGGACGAGGTCGTCGTCACGACCGTCTTCCACGAGTGGATGGGCGGCTTCCCGCCGGACGAGGCCCGCGCCAACGGCGTCATCAGCCTCGGCGGCATGACCGCGGCTATCGCGCAACCGGACAAGGTCATCACCAAGTCGCCCCAGGAGTTCCAGGGGGTGCCGACCATGGAGGCCAACTCGGCCGGCCTGCGCACCACGCGCCAGGTCATCGACATGGCCATCGAGCAGCAGATAGACATCGACGGCATCGAGGAAGAACAGGACCTCATCGAGCGCGAGACCCGGTGTCTGATGGACACCATCTTCGAACACGGCGACGGCGACGTCGTTCAGGGGACGCTCAAGGCCTTCGACTCCGGTGCGCTCGACGTGCCGTTCGCACCCAGCGACAGCGCACGGGGTGCCGTCCTCCCCGCGCGGGACGACGACGGTCGCGTCCGCATCTTCGAGTGGGCCGACCTCGCGATGGACGACGATATCAAGGAGATTCACAAGGCCCGGCTCTCGCAACGGGCCACGACCGAAGGCCGCGACCAGTCGTTCCGGATGGTCGCGGACGACGTCGACGCGATCAGCGACGGCAAACTCATCGGCCGACCGCAGGGTGACGTCTAAATGGAGATTACAGGACTACACGCCACGCCCGGCTACTCCGGGTTCTTCTTCGACGACCAGCGCGCGATCAAGCAGGGAGCAACGCAGGACGGGTTCACCTACGAGGGCGAACCCGTCACCGACGGCTTCGACGAGATCCGTCAGGCCGGCGAAACGATCATCGTCGACGTCGAACTCGCCGACGGAACCGTATTGCGTGGCGACTGCGCCGCGGTCCAGTACTCCGGTGCCGGCGGGCGCGACCCGCTCTTTCAGGCCGAGGAGTACGCCCCCGTCATCGAGGGCCCCGTCGCCGACGAACTCGAGGGCCGGGACGCGACCGAGTTCCTCGCCAACGCGGAGCTGCTCGAGGAGATGCAGGTCGAGGGCGACCGGCTCCACACGGCGATCCGGTACGGCGTCTCGCAGGCGCTGCTCGCCGCCGCCGCGGAAGCCGAGAACACGACGCGCACGGATATCGTGGCCGACGCCTTGGGCACCGAGCCCGCGACGGAGCCGGTGCCCGTCTTCGGCCAGTCCGGCGACGACCGCTACACCAACACCGAGAAGATGTTCGTCAAGGGCGTTCCCGTCCTGCCCCACGCCCTGATCAACAGCGTCGAGAAAATCGGCGAGAACGGCGAGACCCTCCTCGAGTACGTGGAGTGGCTCGTCGAGCGCTCACAGGAACTCGGCCCCGAGAACTACGAGCCGCGGTTCCACATCGACGTCTACGGGATGATCGGGGAGATTTTCGGCGCGCCCTACGATCGCGACGAGGTCGTCGACTACTTCGCCGCGCTCGAGGAAGCCGCGGCCCCGTTCCCGATCCAGATCGAGGGACCGATGGACGTCGGCGACCGCGCCGACCAGATCGCGGCGATGGTCGAGCTCCGCGAAGGGCTCGCCGACGCCAACGTCGGCGTCGACATCGTGGCCGACGAGTGGTGTAACACGTTCGAGGACGTGCAGGCGTTCGTCGACGCCGGCGCAGCGGACCTCGTGCAGGTCAAGACGCCCGATCTAGGCGGTATCCACCGCAGCGGGCAGGCGGTCCGCTACTGTGAGGGGACCGAGACCCGCGCCTATCTGGGCGGGACCTGCAACGAAACGGAAACCTCCGCGCGTGCCTGCGCTCACGTCGCGCTCGCGACGGACGCCGCGCAGGTGCTCGCAAAGCCCGGCATGGGCTTCGACGAGGGGTACATGATCGTCGAAAACGAGATGCGACGAACGATCGCCCGCCGCGAGCGGGACCAGCAGCGAACCGAAACCGACGAGGTGACCGCAGATGACTGATTGGACCGATCCCGACACGTTTGCACAGGCGCTCGACCAGGTCGAGACCAAGGAGAAGGGCAACTGCTTCGAGGACTTCGAGGAGGGGGACGTGATCGAACACGACCCCGGGCTCACGCTGACCCAGTTCGGCAACGAGTCCTGGATGAGCCAGACGCTCAACCACGATCCGGCCTACTGGCGCACGGACGCCGCGGCGGAACGCGGCTTCGACGAGCCGCCGATCCATCCGGATTATCTGACCGCGGCCACCCTCGGCATCACCGTCGAGGACCTGAGCGAGAAGGGGGGCTACTTCCTCGGCCGCACCGACGTCCGGTTTCCCGAGTCGCCGGTCTACGCGGGGACCGAACTCCACGTCGAGAGCGAGGTCGTGAATACGGCCACCTCGAGCTCCCGACCGGAGTACGGCATCGTCTCCTGGCGGACCCGCGGGACGGACGCGGAGACCGGCGACGTGCTCTGTTCCTACGAGCGGACGAACATGATTCCGCGCCGGGAGCCAGTGGCCACGGACGGCGGCACGGCGGCTACCGAAGGGGACGGTGACGACGGTCCCGACCCCGACCTCCCCGAGGAGTTCGTCACACCGGAGGGCGGCTACTACGAGGACTTCGTCGAGGCGCTCGAGGCGGCCGCGGACCGCGACGCCGCCGTCGCCTATCGACACGAGCGCGGCCGCACGCAGGACGACGTCACCGTCGCCTCCCTGCCGCTGTCGACGCTCAACACGGCCAAACAGCACCACAACGTCGACGTGATGGCCGACTCGCCGTCGGGCGACATCGTCACCTACGGCGACGTCACTCGCTCCACGGCGCTGGGACACGCGCGCTCCGACGAGGAAACGTGGCGCGAGGTCGGCTTCGACGACGAGTCGTTCCACACGTTCGTCGCCGTTGGCGACACCGTCTACGCGTTCACGCGCGTGCTCGAGGCCGACGACGACGCCTCGAGCGACGACGCGGGGACGGTCACGTTCGAACACATCGCGTTCAACCAGGACGACGAACCCGTCTACTCGGGGACGCGAACCGCCGAGATTCGAAAGCGTTCTAACTAACACGATCGAACATCATACTCGACAGCAGACAATTCCGAACTCAGACACATGACTGACGACATCCGACTCTGCCGTACGTTCCAGACCGCACCGGCCGCCGTTCCGAAAGACGACTCGGCGAAGTATCTCACCTCCGCCCTCGAGGCGGAGGGATTCCAGGCCCCCGACTGGCTCGTCCCCGACATGGAAGACGGGACGGCACCGGACATGAAAGCCGAAGGGCTCGAGAACACCATCGAGAAGGTCCCACAGTACGACTTCCCCGGCGAGATCTGGCCCCGCGTCGAGTGGAGCTACGAGGACGAGGAGTACTGCGAGAAGGGCCGCGACCAGATCGACCGCCTCGTCGGCGAGATCGGTGGCGAGATCGACGGCGTCGTCGTCCCCAAGGTCGGCCGCCTCGAGGACGTGAAACGCGCCGCCGAAGTCGTCGCCGAGGCCGAGGCCGAACACGGCTACGACGACGGCTCCATCGGCCTCTCGATCATCATCGAAACCGGCCGTGCCCGCTCCGACCTGCGCGAAATCGCCAAATTCGGCGAGGACTCCCGACTCACCGCGCTGGTCTTCGGCCCCGTCGACTACGCCGCCGAACTCGGCGGCCGCGACCTCGGTGACGGCATGCCCCGCTGGGACGGCCTCCTCGAGGCCCTCTCGAACGAAGCCAGCGCCGGCGGCCTGCTCTCGATCGGCGGCCCCTTCGACGACCTGTTCAAGGAACGCGCCGGGCTGACCTACTACAACGCCGACGAGTACGCCGACCAGGTCGAGCACGAGGCCCGCCTCGGACTGGACGGCTCCTGGTCGCTGTACCCCAAGCAGACCGTCCAGGCCAACACCGTCCACATGCCCACGCCCGCCGAACTCGAGCGCGACGTCCACAAGATCGAGCGCTTCAACGAGGCCAAGCGCGAGGGGACCGGCGCGGTCACCATCGACGGCCAGATGGTCGACGAGGCCACCTTCAAGAACTTCCGGAACACCGTCCAGCAGGTCCGCGCGATCGACGACGTCCGACCCGCACAGACCGAAGACTACTACGACGCCGAGTTGCTCGATCGAGCGCGCGACCTCGAGCTCTCCTACCGCTAATCGTCGCCTCGCGCCTACCGAATATCGAACCCATATTTTTCGCGTGTAATACTGTCTCGAGCGACTGCCGTGAGCGCCGGGTAGCCAGAGATGGTCGGATCGAACGACTCCGGCGCGCGGAATCGGTCACCGCTGTCGGTGCGTGGAGCAAGCGTCCGTTCTGGTGCCTCGTCGTCGGCCTCCGCGCGATCGCGGCTGCCCTGCGAGAGCGACCGATACTGACGGAGCTGGTACTGCTACTCGTTCCAGTAGTGCGGTTTCTGCTGTATACGACCGTCTGATGAACTGCGCGGTCTTTTACGTGATCCCGTCAGTGTCGGACCGAATGTGACGTCGGCGGAGCGTCGACTACTCCCTCCGGTGCTCCGATCGTGATGAGAGGACAGGCCCGGGGATCGTCACTCGTCGTCCACGAGATCGATCAGGTTTTCCCGACCGATCCTGCGTTTCTCGACCGATCCGTCGTCGACCAGCTTCCCGATGACACGCGACGTTTTCGAGGCGGACCAGTCGAACTCGTCGTCGATCGTCGCCTGACGCATTCGACCGCCGTTGTCCTCGAGGAGGGCGAGAACGCGTTCCTCGTCCGTCATGACTTGCTCCTCCGCCTGCGAGTTGTCGGATTGGGGTATCGGGCCCGTCGCCGGACCTGTGGTCGCATTCGACGGTTCCTCGGGGACAGCCGTCGGCGGCTGGTGGGTCTCGGCGGAATCATCCCGCCGTCGGTACACCGTGTACGCGATGGTGACGATCCCGAACGAAACGACCACGCCAACCACGAACCCGGGCCACTTCTGGCCGAAGAGGAACGGTATCCAGGAGGAAGACGACTGTGTCCCGGCGGTTGCCCCCGCTGGGGCGAAGACAACCTGCGGGTGTTCGTTCGAAAAGTCCGCTCTGCCGACCCACGTTACCGCTCGCTCGTTCCGACTGTCCGGCGCGGGCTCTATTCGACTGATCTCGTACTCCGCGGGTGCTTCGATCGTGAGCGTATCGTCGGACGAGATGAAAAATCCGTCCTGAAAGACGTCGCCAACGGCGATTTCCCCGTCCGTTCGGGTTCCGAAGTTCGTCCAGGTAAATCGGTAGGTGACTACCCCCCAGCGGCGCGGGACCTCCTGAACGCTGGTGGAGGCGGTGAAATTCGTCGCGCGCATCTCTCGGCCGGTCACGTTCGCCCCGTTAGAGACGACCCCGCGCATTCGGTCCCGGAAGGGGTCGAGATACCGCGACGTATCGTTCCGGAAACGTGTCTGGAACGCCTCGTACTCTTCGACGCGCTCGTCGGTGTCGAGCCGCGTTCGAACCTGAATCGTCCACCGTGCAGACCCGTTAGCGTCCACGTCGATCCGGGTGACGGTGTTGTCCGCTTCGGGCTCGGTCTGGCGCGTCACACCGCCGGCGGTTCCCACGGGCAGGATCATCCCTCCGAGCAAGAGAATAACGACGCCGACTACGACGTGTCTTCTCGGACGAGACTCCAGCAAACGATCCATCTCACCCCCCTGTTTAAACGAGATTCGTATAAGTTCGACGGCCACACCAACCCGCGTATCGGAATTCCACGGTGTGGGCAACGACGGGAACGTGAAAACGAGTGCAAACGGCTACAAATGACGGTGCAAACCGCTGCAAACCACTCCGAACGTCTCTCTGATTTATCATAGGATCTGTCGTGAGTGTCTCCTACGATGAAACGAATCACGATCGGTTCCCTACTGTTCGCAGTGCTCGTCGTCGGGATGACCGTCCCGCCGGCGGTCGCGGTCGACACCGGGACGGCCTCGAGCGTGGGTTCGGGGCAGGCAGCTGGAATGGTGGTACAGGAGAACGGGACGCAATCCGGCTCGGGCTCGAACGTGAACGTCACGGTCGGCCAACAGCTTTCGACAGTCATCGACGTGTCGAGCGACGAGGTACGGACGGACTTCGAGAACACCGCGTTCGAGGTGTCCATCGAGAGTGACAGCGAGGAGGAACGGGTCGAGGCCGTCGCCGAGCGCGCGGAAACGCTGCGCGAGCGCGCCGAGGACATCCGTGAGGAGTACGACGAAGCCACCGAAGAGTACGAGGCGGGCGATATCAGCAGATCCGAGTACGCCCAGCGGCTCGCGACCTTGAACGCCCGGGCGGCGAACGTAGCCGACAGCAACGAACAGCTCCAACGGCGGGCCGCGAACGTCTCCGCACTCGAACTCCAGGCGGCCGGCGTCAATCAGTCCGCACTCGACGAGGCAGTGAACGACCTGAGTAGCGTCAGCGGAAGCGGTACCACAGCGCTGCTCGAGCGGTTCACCGGTGAGTCACGGGGCGAAATCGAACTCGAGACCGCCGGCGGACTCTCCATCGAAGTAGCGAGCGAAGACGGCGAACGGTCGCGCGAGGTCGAACGCACGCGCGATGGTGATCGGTCCATCACGGTGAGCCAGTCCGCTGCCCTCGAGACGGCGCAGGCGGCGCTTTCGACGCCCGAAAACGGCACTTGGGAGCACAGCGAATCGAGCGTGAAGGAGGACGAGGGTGCCTACGAGTTCGAGTTCGCGCTCCGGAACGCTGCCGGCCAGACGGGCGAGGCCGAGGTCCGGATCGACGGTTCGACGGGTGAGGTGTACAAACTCGAAGAGGAGATCGAGGCCGAAGACGAAGCGGACGACGAACGTGAAGACGATCGAGAGGACGAACGTGAAGACGAAGCGGACGACGAGCGTGAAGACGATCGAGAGGACGACGAACGTGAAGATAAGCGAGACGATGCGGACGCCATCCGGAATCTAAGCGTCGAGACGACGCTCGAAGGAGAAACCGCGACGGCGGTCGTCAACTACGATGGATCGGCCGTCGCCAACGCGACGGTCTCCGCGAACGACCGAGTGGTCGGAACGACGAACGCGGACGGAACGGTGACGTTCATCTTCGACGTGCGCGAGACCGACGAACTCGAGCTGGACGTCCGCAAAGGCGAGTTCGAGGCCGAACTCGAATACGAGGTCCGGGACGGCTCGCTCACGCTGACCGAGGACGCACACGAGAGCGAGGACGAGACTGAACCCGTCGACGATGGAGACGAAGAGCCGGACGATGACGACGAGACGGAGACCGAATCCGTCGACGACGGAGACGAAGAGCCGGACGATGACGACGAGACGGAGACCGAATCCGAGGTCGAAGACACCTGAGCCGGTGTTTTGGCCGGGTACGATGCTCCGATGCGAACGACGATGATTCGCCGACAGAACTCGAGACACATGATTCACAAGTATGACTGACGATGAGATCCAGAGACGACCGAGACGACGGCGAGTTCGCGTCGCGTACGTACTCGTCGCGATCGCACTACTCGTGACCGCACCGGTCGCTGCAGCGACGGAAGCGAGAGCAGCAACGAGTCAGATGTCGGACCCGGTGCCAGCCGAACCGGCGTTCGTTGTGGAACTCGACGTAAACGGCTCGGCGCAGGTGGCGCTCACGGTCACGTTCGATCTCACCACCGACAGCGAACGGCAGGCCTTCCAGTCCCTCCGCGCGAACGCGACGGCACACGAGCGACGGACGGAGCAATTCGCCGCGCGGATGCGGGCTATCGCGAGCGGGGCTGCGAACGACACCGGACGGGCGATGCAGGTCCGCGGGGCTGCCATTTCGTTCACCGAGCGAGAGGACACCGGGATCGTCACGCTCTCGGTGACGTGGGACGGGCTCGCTGCCCGGACGGGTGATCGGCTCGTGGTCCGAGAGCCCTTCGATAGCGAATTCGCCACGGACCGCACCGTCCGTATTACCGGTCCCGACGGGTACGAACTGACGACGGTGACGCCGGAGCCGACCGACCGAACGCGCACCGCCGCGACGTGGAACGGCGGGACGGCATTCGAGGGGTTCGAAGCGACGTTCGAACCCGATGAGACGGCGGCCGACGGCACGAGCATCCCCGGGTTCGGCGCTGGGATCGCCGTCCTCGCGGTGCTCGTCGGTGCGGCGCTACTCGCGTACCGCGGCCACAATCGGCGCTGAGGCGTTGGCGAGTCCTCCCCGCGAGCGCGCCGTCTCGGATTCACCGATTCGACCGAAAACGGTCGGTCCCCCGAGACCGCCAGAATACCTTTCGGCCGCGAATTCGAGCACTCCATCGAGGGGCAGCAGTAGATACGCAGTCCGCAATTCGCACTCTCGTCCTACGCGTTGCTCTTTGCGCATCGCTCGTGGCAGAAACGGTGGGGATGGGATTTGAACCCATGAGGCTTGACAGCCACCTGCTCTCAAGGCAGGCGCGTTAGGCCGCTCTGCCACCCCACCTCACTACTGCGTTCTCCGCACGCTCAAAAAGGGTTGTCGGTCTATTCGCGCTCGAGTCGCCCATCGTCGCCCACGGTGATCCCGAGTTCGCCCACGAGCGCGGCCGTCGCCTCGGCACCCGGCCGCCCGGCTGCGCGCCTGGCCTCGAGACCGGCGACGGTCGCTCGGAACCCGGCCGGCGTCGCGACGGTCGGGAGCATCGGTGCGAAACCGACGCCGAGACCCTCGTCGCTCGCCCGCCGCGCCAGCGTCGACAGTTCGGGCGTCGCGTACGCGTCGGTGAAGTCGATCGGGTCGGAAAAGCCCGCGAAGTACACCCGTCCCTCGTCGGACGGCCCCAGCACGACGTCGTGACGGCGCAGCGACATCGCCGCGCCGTCGATCTCCGTCCGGGCGACCAGCGGTGCCGTCGGCTCGAGCACGCCGACGCTCTGGGCGTCTTCGCGATCGAGCAGGTGTGTGACGGTGTTCCCGATCCGTGCGGCTCGGCTCGAGCCGACCTGCCGTTCGAATCGAACGGCCGCGTCGTCGCCGAGCGCGTCGAGGGCGAGCGCACGGGTTTCGGCTTCGGGATCGCCGTCCGCGTACGCCTCCGGGAGGGTTTCCTCGTCGCGGTAGTTGACCAGGAGGTCGCCGCCGCTCCGGGAGACCGCCCACAGGACGTCGGCGACGGCGGCCTCGTAGACCGACACCGCCTCGGCGTCGGTCAGGGGCGACTGGTCGACGAGCGACGATAGCACGAGCCCTTCCCGCGGCGGGTCGACCGGAACGACGACGATCATGGCTCATACTCCGAGCGCGCGGGCCTTGAACGCGGCGCTTCCGGGAACCGACCGTCCGGGACCGAATCCGAAATGAAGATGAATTATAATGGAGTAGCACCTCCGGTCCGATATGGACGAACGGACGATCGCCGGACTGTTCGCGACGCTCGTGATCGTCGCGCTCGCAGTCCTCGGCGTCTTCGGATTCAGCAACGGTTACCTGATCGACTCGCCCGACAGCGGATTCCTCGCGCCGACGATCGGCGTCCTCGTCGTCACGGTTCTCGTCGTGGGCGGCCTGACCGCCCTCGGTGCCGGCTCGCGGCGCTGGCGCGAAAACCCCTACTGGTGACCGCTCACTCGATCGTTCGACGGTTCTATCGCTCCCGACGCCCCTTCGTCTGCCGATAGTCCGATGCCATCAGCTCCACGAATGCCTCGAGCCACGCCTGCGTCTGCTCGTCGGTCTGCTCCCGGGGATCGATCATGGGAACGAGCTCGAAGCCGCGACCACGAATCCGCGTCGCGTGATCGTCGGGGAGCACGAGCTCCTCGACCGGGGTCGTCGTGTACTCGGTGCCGAGTTCCGTCAGCGCGCGCTCGCCGATAGGAACGAGAATTTCGGGGTTTATCATCCGAATCTCGGCGTTGAGATACGGCTCGCAGTTGCCGATCTCCTCGTCGGTCGGCCGCCGGTCGGGGTCGCGACAGCGAGTGAGATTCGTCAGGTAAGCGTTCTCGAGTGCCGGTTCGTCGGCTGGTGAGTCGACGGCACAGAGCCCGAGCCGCTCGAGCATGCGTCGCAGCCCGCCGTCTCCCGTACTGCCGCCCTCGCCGGCGAAGGGGACGCCGGTCGCGTCCGCGCGCGTCGTCGGCCGCTCGCCGACGAACAGGAAGTCCGCGCCGACGTCGCCGTAGCCGTGAACGACCCGCGTGCGCGTCTCACAGAGCGCCGGACAGTTCCGACACTCCTCGTCCATCCCGTAGGGGTTCGCTCGAGACCGTTGATTCGCGTCCACACTCCCGTTTCGGAAGCAGCAACTAAAAGCGACGCGTCTAGCTCGAGGTGGCACACGGGGCCTCGCGGCTTCGCTCCGACGTTCGATTACGTGTGGGACTGAGCGGCTTGAATCCACTCTGCTGCACGGGCCTGTGTGATCTCTGCGGCCTCCGCGACGGTGGTCGCTTCCGTTCTGGCCAGGTCCGCGAGGGTTTCGATCCCCGCCTCGGCGAGCCGGTCGGCGTAGGTCTGGCCGACGCCATCGATGGCTTGCAGATTCTGCTCCGCAGCGTTTGTCTCCTGCTCGGACGCGGTTTCGATCGCGTCGGTCGTATCGACCGCCAGGTGCTCGGTCGTTTCGGCGGCTTCGTCGATGGTGGCCTCGGCGCTCTCTCGGGTCGTTTCGGCGACCGATTCGGCGTCGTTCTGAGCCGTCCGCATGGTGGCTTCAGTCCCCTGCTGGATGGTTTCGGCGACCTCTTCGGTCTGGCGCTGGACGGTGCCGACGGTTTCCTCGGCTCGACGGACTCCCTCGACCGTCTGCTGTTCGGTCTCCTGGTGTGCGTCGAGGACCGAGTCGATCGACTCCACGAGCATCCGCCGTTGCTGGTCGGTGAGATCCTCGACTGCGTGGAGGAACTCCGTCTCGACCTCGTCCCAGACGTCGTCCTGACTCCGCTCGAACTCGTCGAACTGCTGATCGACCGTCGATCGGATGTCCGCCCCGTCTCCGTTCAGAGCCGACTCGAGCGCGTCGAACTGTGCGTGCAGCAGTTGCTGGACCATCTCGGTCCCCTGCTCGAATCCATCGTTGAACAGCTGCCGTGTCTGTTCCGTTCCCTCTTCGAACCCCTCGTCGATGGTCGACCGGATGTCGTACGCGTCCTCGTCGATGGCCGACTCGAGGGCCTCGAGCTGCGCGTCGAAGAGCTGCCGGGCGAGTTCGGTTCCCTGGCGCTGGGCGCTTCGCTGCATCGCCATACTGTTGTGCAGGAACGTCTCGGCGGCGTTCTCCTGGAACTCGAGTCCCTGCTGGACCAGCTGCTGGCTCTGTTTGATCGATCGGCGCTGCATCTCGAACGTGCTTTCGATAGGTGATGTCGTGTCGGTCATGGGTATCGGGTCCAGCGTCGAGACGAATCGATGCCCCGCCACTGTTTCCTAGCCGGACGAACACGGGCCAGACGAATAAGGCACACCCCTAAATGGTTTTAGAGGGTATTTGATACCACAAAGTGGTATACAGTATCGGCGCGTCGCTGGCTCGCGGTTTTTCGTTCACAGTGTATCGCGAGAGGGGACGACACTCGCTGGTCGGGGCTGGCCGAAGCGGGGTCTCGAGCGACACTCCACCGATCGACTCTGGGCGCGCTCGACACCCGAGAATACGTTGGTTTACCCGCACACTCGAGTCGACCGCTCAGCGCTCGAGACCCCCTTGCTCGGTGACCTCGAGAATGAACTTCACGTTGCGAACGATCTCCTCGGGGGAAGTTTCCTCGCTCTCGTCGTAGAGGTCGCTGGTCCGATACAGGACGTTCGCGAGCTGTTTGCTCTCGCTCGTGTCGCCGCGGACGTCGTCGGCGATCTCGCGGAGGAAAGCGACGCGATCGGGGTCGGGCTCGAATCCGTCATCCGGATCGCTGCCGCCCTCCTCGTCGTTGCCGCTCGAACTCATCGATCCGGAGACGCCGCTTCGCTGTGTCGACTCTGGGAGATGGCCTGACGGTGGACGATCCCGGTATTGTTGGCGACGTTCTCGGTGATCGTCCGGAGGGCGTCGCTGGTCCCGTTCCCGTCTTTCAGGACCGTCGGCTTCCCGCCGTCGCCGCCCTCACGGACGGCCGGGTCGAGCGGGATCGAGCCGAGGAAGGGGAGTTCGTGCTCCTCCGCGAAGGCCTCGCCGCCGCCGGAGCCGAAGATGTCGTGTTCGCCGCCGCAGTCGGGGCAAGCGAAAGTCGACATGTTCTCGGCGATCCCGAGGACGACGGTGTCGTGTTTGGCGAACATCTCGAGGCCCTTGCGGGCGTCGTCCAGCGCGACGTCCTGGGGCGTCGTGACGATGACCGCGCCCGTGACGGGCATCGTCTGGAGCATCGTCAGCTGGGTGTCGCCGGTGCCCGGCGGGAGGTCGACCACGAGGTAGTCGAGGTGGCCCCACTCGACGTCCTCCGTCAGCTGGGTGATGACCTTGTGGACCATCGGACCGCGCCAGATGACCGGGTCGTCCTCGCCGGTGAGGAAGGCCATGCTCATCAGCTTCACGCCGTACTTCTCGGGCGGGACGAGGGTCTCGTCCTCGGTCGCCATCGGCGGCTCGTCGGCGTCGACCATCCGCGGGACGTTCGGTCCGTAGACGTCGGCGTCGAAGAGGCCCACGCGGGCACCCAGTTGCGAGAGACCGGCGGCGAGGTTGACCGCGACCGTCGACTTGCCGACGCCGCCTTTCCCGGAAGCGACGGCGATGACGTTCTTGACGTTGGGCAGGACCTGTTCCTCGCTGGTGAGGTCGTCGCGGTCGGGGACGCTCGCGGTGAGGTCGGGCTCGAGGCCCGCGGCGGTGAGCACCTCGCGGACCTCCGCCGCGACGTCGCTCTCCGTCGGTGAGTAGGGGGCACCCAGGGCGAGATCGACGTCGACCGCGTCGCCGTCGACGGTGATGTCGTTGACGAGTCCGAGCGAAACGATGTCGTCGCCGAGTTCCGGATCCTCGACCGTCCGGAGGCGGTCGCGAACGGCGGCTTCGTCCATGTCACTAGCTACTTCCGGGCGTCGAAAAGGGTTGTGTTCCCACCTCTTTGCTGCGGGTTGCTGAGAAACCGACGGGTTCTCACATCCCGAAACGGGTCCGCCGTTTCGAACGCCCTCGCTCGCGGGTGCATCGCTCGGACACGATCATCCGCAGCTACCGCCTCACCTGTTAGTTGGAGTCCGTCCCTACGCGTTGAAATCGAACCGCGGCCCGCCGTAGGTCGGCGGCTCCGGCTCGAGTTCGATCCCCTGCTCGTAGCGAACGAAGTTCAGGTAGAAGGGACGGCCACAGCCCGCGACCGGATCGCCGTCGAGATCGGTGACGTCGCCGTCCTCGCCGCAGTGGAACTCGATTCCGTCGGCGGACTCGAGGTCGCCGTCCGGCTCCGCGTACTCCCAGCCCGGTTGGGGGACTGTGGTGACGGACCGGTCCGCGAGATCAGGTTCGCGCTCGACGCTGACCACGGCTCCGCAGTGGGGACAAGTGTACCGGACGGTGACGGTCATCGGGCGTTCTAGGGTGCTCGAGAACGTAAACCTGCGGGCGTCGGTGAGGCCGACGACCAGTCGACCCGGCCGCGTAGCGCGCGTTCGAACCGTTTACCCGTCGAGGCTCCGACGGCTAGCTATGACCGAGTTCGATCCCGAGCTCTTCGAGGCGAAGTACGTCCACTACTTCGAGGAACTCGAGGCGGCCTATTCGAACGCGTACCAGCAGCTCCACGGAGAGTACGACTCGACGGTGCTCCGCGCCGTCGATCGACAGGTGCTGAGCGAGAGCGAACCCGTCTACGACGGCGCCGGCGAGTTCCGCGTCGAACTCCCCGAAAATCCCCGCAAGCGAGTTGGGGCGGTAGCCGACCACGAGCAGTTCGATACCGTCCTCGAGACGCTCGTCGATCGGATCGAGGACGAGCTACGGCGGACGTTCGAGTTCGACGAGACCGCCTGACGGGGCCACGACGACCGACGGGCGACGGACGGAACGCGTGAGTGCACCCGGAACACCTTTTGCGATGACGGGAAACCGTGTAGGTATGATCGACGAGACGGCCGAGGAAATCCGCGAGATGCAGACGCACAGCTCCTCGGTGGTCGCGGTCCGCGCGGCCCAGGCCCTCGAGGAGCTGATCGAGCGGGAGTTCGCGACCGTCGAGGAGTACACCCGCGCCCTCGAGCGGAACGGTTCCGTGCTGCGGCGGGCGAACCCCTCGCACGCCTCGCTACAGGTCGCCGTTCGGGAGATCGTCGCCGACGTGACCGACGCCGACCCCGACAGCGTCGCGGCGGCCCGCCGACTCACCAGCGAGAAGATCGACGAGGTCGTCTCGCGGATCGAGTCCGGCAAACGGCTGGCAGCCGAAAACGCCGCCGACGTCCTCGACGACGGCGCGACCGTCCTGACTCACGACTACTCCTCGACGGTCATCGAGGCGCTCGAGCAGGCGACCGCGACCGGCAAGACGTTCGACGTGTACGTCACCGAGGCGCGACCGCGCTATATCGGGCGCAAGACCGCTCGGATGCTCGCCGACCTCGAGGGCGTCGACACGACGCTGATCACCGATAGCGCGCAGGGAATCTATCTCGAGGAGTGCGATCGGGTCGTCGTCGGCATGGACTGTATCGTCGACGACACGCTGTACAACCGCGTCGGCACGTTCCCGATCGCGTCGACGGCCGCCCGACTGGACGTGCCGGTCACCGTTCTCGGCTCGGCGTCGAAGATCGTCAGCGAGGGGTTCGTCTTCGAAAACGAGTTCCGGCCCGGCAGCGAGGTACTGCCCGAACCCGCCGACGGGTTCCGGGTCGAGAACCCCGCCTACGACGCGACGCCGATCGAGTTGCTCGAGAGCGTCATCACGGACGAGGGTCGCTGGGAGTTCTGAACCGGCGACCGGTTCGATCGCGACTGCGTCCCCGATCGAACGGTCCGGCCGTCGTGACGGTCAGGATCGGGTGGCAACAGCCTATCCCCGACACCGGTGTACGGTCCGTATGCGTCTCGTACAGGTGTTCGTTCCCCGAACCGAACTGGACCTCGTTCTCGAGGTGGTAGAGGAGGCCGGCGTCGATTACACCGTCTCCCGGGATACGGACCGCGGCGATTTCGAGGCCCTCGTTTCGATACCCGTCCCGCCGCCGGCAGTCGAACCGCTGCTGGCAGATCTTCGGAGCGCCGGGCTCGACGAGGGCTCGTACACGGTCGTCGTGGCGGCAGAGACGATCGTCTCGGATCGGATCGACGACCTGACCGGTCAGTTCGTGGGGACCAGGATCGCTCGAGAGGAACTTCGGTCCCGGGCGGCGGATCTCGCGCCGACTGCGTCGACCTACTTCAGTCTCCTGATCGTGAGTACGGCGATCGCGACGGCCGGACTGTTGCTCGATTCGGCGGCGACGATCATCGGCGCGATGGTCGTCGCACCGCTGATGGGGCCGGCACTGGCGGCCAGCGTCGGGGTGATCGTCGACGACGATGCGCTTGCGACGCGCGGCGTCACGTTACAGGTGGTCGGACTCGCGGTCGCCGTCCTGACGGCGGCGGTGATCGGCTGGATGCTCAGAGGGTCGGTGTTGCTTCCCCCGGGGTTCGATATTACGGCGGTCCCGCAGATCGAAGAGCGAATCACGCCGAACGTTCTCGCCCTGTTTCTCGCGCTGGGCTCCGGCGTCGCTGCCGTCATCAGCCTGACCCGCAACGTCGGTTCGGTCCTCGTCGGCGTCGCGATCGCCGTCGCGCTCGTGCCGCCCGCGGCCACCGTCGGACTCGGCATCGCCTGGGGGAAGCCAGCGGTCGTCGTCACGGCGGGGACGCTCGTCCTGGTCAACGTGCTCTCGATCAACCTCACCGCGTTGGTCCTGTTGTGGTTCGCAGGGTATCGACCGGAGCGAGCGGAGACCGTCGACCGCGTCTACGGTCGGGTCCGCTCGCGCGTTGCGGTCATCTTGGCCGCGATCCTCGTTCTCTCGGTCGTTCTCGGCGGCGTCACGTACGGGACCTACCGCACCGCAGCGGTCGAATACGACGTCAGTACCGAACTCGAGACGATGAGCGAAGAACAGCTGGCGGCCGGCACCGAACTACAGTTCCGGGAGACCGCGATCGACTACGAACTCGTCGACGTCTACACCGGCGAGCAGCCGACGGTGACGGTCCTCGTGGAACGACCGCCCGACGAGGAACTGCCGGACGACTTCGCCGACGACGTGCGCGAACGGCTGGAGTCGGCGGCCGGCGTCGAGCTCGAGGTGATCGTCGAACTGGTGTCGACCCTTCGGAGCGGCTAACGCCGGGGCGGCCGTTACTCGCGGGCTCCGAACGTCCGCGGCGAGCCGTCGGTCGGACTGGCCCACGCGACCGCGTTGCGAAGCACCCGGCGAATCGCCTCGTTCTCGTAGATCGGATAGGTCTCGTGACCCGGCCGGAAGTAGAATATCCGTCCGTTTCCGCGCCGGTAGCAGCAGCCGCTCCGGAACACCTCGCCGCCCTCGAACCAGCTCGTGAACACCAGCCGGTCCGGTTCGGGGACGTCGAACGGCTCGCCGTACATCTCCGTTTCGGGAAGCTCGATGTACTCGTCGAGCCCGTCGGCGATGGGATGACCGGGATCGACGACCCAGAGCCGCTCGGTGCCGCCGTCCTCGCGGTACTGCAGGCTACAGGACGTCCCCATGAGCCGCTTGAATAGTTTCGCGTAGTGACCCGAGTGCAGCACGATCAGTCCCATTCCCTCGAGCACCCGGTCGTGAACGCGGTCGACGACCGCGTCGGCAACCGCGTCGTGAGCCTCGTGGCCCCACCACAGCAGGACGTCCGTCGACTCGAGTACGCCTTCGGTGAGGCCGTGCTCGGGCTCGTCGAGCGTCGCGGTTCGGACGTCGTGATCGGCGTCGAGAGCGCCGGCGATCGCCTCGTGAATGCCGTCCGGATAGACGGCCGCGACGTCGTCGTCCTCCCGTTCGTGTCGGAACTCGTTCCAGACCGTGACTGCCACCATAGCGACCGGTCGACGCTCCGGCGTCTTATACTGTCTGCCGGACGCCCGGACGGGCACCCGCGGGAACGGAATCGAGGCGTCCGGCGGCGGAACACCGTCGATAGGATCGATCGGACGGATCGCCGTCGGTAATACAGTCTGCAATACCATACATATTCAATATATCTGCACTCTTTCCTCATAATAGTATAGTAACACGTGAAATACGAAATGGTTGTACAGATTAATCGGTCACAACCCTTATTTCGATCGCCGACTGCCTCTCCGTATGGACCGGGATCGAACACTAACGACAGCGAAAGGGTTGATTTCTCACTTCACCTCCAACGCTCCTGCGACGAAATCGGGGATTTGGACATGATCGGTACCGGAATCGGTGTGGGAATCGTCGGCCTCGGAGGGATGGGGAACCTCCACGCGCGAAGCGTCCGGGAACTCGGTGCCGACGTCGTCGCCGGCGTCGACCTCGTCCCGGAGCAGCGCGACCGATTCGGCGCGGAGTTCGGCGCGCGAACCTACGAGACCCACGACGAACTCGTCGTCGACGACGCGGTCGACGCCGTCATCGTGACGACGCCGAACCGGTTCCACGAACCGATCGCCGTCGCGGCTCTCGACGAAGGACTCGACGTCCTCGTCGAGAAACCGCTCGCACACACGCTCGAGAGCGCGGAGCGAATCGCCGAAGCGGCGGCCCGTTCGACGGGTATCTGTATGGTCGGCTTTCACAACCGCCACGCCGCGTCGATGGCCATGTTCGACGAACAGCACGCGCGCGGCCGCTTCGGCGATCTGACCCACGTCGAGGCCAACTACGTCCGCCGACGCGGCGTTCCCGGCCCCGGCTCGTGGTTCACCGATCCCGAACTCGCCGGCGGCGGTGCTCTGCTCGACATCGGCGTTCACGCGCTGGATCTCGCGCTCTACGCCCTCGATTTCCCCGAAATCGTCGAAGTGAGCGGCGTCACGCGAACCACGTTCGGCACCACCGAGGAGTACGCCGATCCGGACGGCTTCGGCGACAACTGGGACGCGGAAGCCGAGACGTACGACGTCGACGACTCCGTCAGCGCCTTCATCCGCTGTGCGGACGGGCAGACGGTCTCGCTCGAGGCCGCGTGGGCGACCAACCGCGAGGAGAGCATGGACTTCCGCGTGCGCGGAACGCGCGCGGGTGCCCAGTTCGACATCGGCGACACCGATCTGCGGATTCTGGAGGCCGGAACGGCCGGCTGCGATCACTACGCCGACGTCAATCTCACCGGTGACGAGACGCTGACCGGCTACGCCAAGCAGGACGAGCAGTTCCTCGAGGCCATCGCCACGGGCACGGTCCCGGAGACGAACACGGTGGCCGAAGCGTTGACCGTCCAGCGAGTCATCGATGCGATCTATCGCTCGAGCGAGACGGGTCGGACGACGACCCTCGCCGACACTCGTGTCAGCGAGGCCCAGCTCGAGCAGGCGACGCGGCTCGACTAGCCGACTCGACGCTCGGTATCGCCTGCGCTCGGTCCCCGTGTGCGACGGCGGACGTGTGTTTCGTCTTCGTGCTCGTTCGCCCCGTACTGGTGAGACCGGTTCCCTGTTGCTGTTGTGTTGCTGTTGTCGTTCCTGTCCTCGTCGTCGTCGCTGGTCCCGTTCTGGTGTCGATGACGGTCGCTGCGACAGCGAGGCAGTCACCGGGACGGAGCCGCGGATGTCGGTGCCGGTGGCCACGCTGTCCGGACGGGAGAAAACCGCAAAAGCCGCTCGGCTCGGCCGTCGACCGGTCTAGAGGACCTCGTCGAAGTCGTGGTGGCCGTGGATGTCGACACCCTCGCCGGTGATCTCCGCGAGGAAGACGCCGTTTCCGGAGCCGGTGTCGCGCTCGACGGCGGACTTGATCCCGCGGGCGGCGACCGTCTTCGCTTCCTCGTTGGACATGTCCGGTTCGTAGGCCTGTTCGAGGTGCCCGTAGGCCAGTTGCATCCCGCTGCCGGTGACGGTGTAGTCGTCTTCCATGACGCCGCCGGCGGGATCGATACTGTAGACGTGGCTGCCCTCGGCGTCGACCCCGCCCAGGATCGGGTGGATGGCGAAGAACGGGCCACCGCGGGCGAAGTTGCCCGCGAGCGACGCCAGCGCGTCGATGCTCATGTCCTCCCCGCGGCGGGCCTCGTAGAGGTTGACCTCGGCGCGGAGCGTCGAGATGAACGACTGGGCACCGCCGACGCTGCCGACGAGCGTGAGGGCGGCGGTCGGGTGGATCTGCTCGACCTTCTGGACGTTCTTGTTCGAGACGAACCGGCCGCCGAGGCTGGCTCGCATGTCCGTCGCGATGATGACGCCGTCGGCAGTGGAGATGCCGATCGTCGTCGTCCCGGTCTTGTTGACGTTGTCCAGATCATCACGCGTCATGTCGTTCTGGGGCATCGATCCGATCTCCGGCTCGTAGGGGTTCGGATCGTCGGCCAACTGGTCGACCGTCCGAGAGAAATCGGAGTCGTGTCTGGGCGTACGCATTGATCGAACTCTACGACCGGGACGGTATAAAACACCGGCGGTCACCGCCCTCGTTTCCGCTTCCGACTGCCCGCAAGCGAGACGGCTCGAGCGACGGGAGCGCGGTGGTTGCGACGAGTCGATCGCATCGGGTGCCGACGGCTCGGCGGTCGGCGTGCCGGAGAATCAGTCAGCGTCGGTCGATCAGTGCTGTGCGGCTTCGTAGGCCTCCTCGACGTTGGCGAGGACGCGGTGAACGGGCAGGGTGAGCCCGGCCTGGCGGGCGGCGATCGCGAGCGGCATCGCGACGATGCCGATCACGATGCACAGTTGGTACAGTGCGAACAGGGTCGCGTGGTACGCGCGGGATATCATCGGCGTTCAGCCATGCCCAGACGGAGGGCATATATAAGTCTTCTTGAAAATAGGAATTTATAATGGTAGTTAATTCCTAATCGGGTCGCCGCCTGCTTGCGATTCAACTGAGGTTGCCGGCGGAACAACTGGAGGCGGACTCGAGCCGAACTACGGGTATGTCGGTGGCAATCGATCCGGGGATTTCTCGTAACTTATGCGAATCATCCGATTCACGTGCGCACGCTCGATCGGTGAAACACGCGAACACGCGTACTGTCTACGAAGCAAGCGCGGACGAACCGCAAAGCAGGAAACCCCTCGGCCCGACCACGGGGTATGGGCAACTATCTCGTCGCGATGGAAGCGGCATGGCTCGTTCGTGACGTCGGTGAGATCGACGACGCGATCGGCGTCGCCGTCAGCGAAGCCGGGAAGCGACTCAACAGCGAAGACATGGACTACGTCGAGGTCGAAGTCGGTGCGACGGGCTGTCCGGCCTGTGGCGAGCCGTTCGACTCGGCCTTTATCGCGGCCGACACCGCGCTCGTCGGCCTCGCGCTCGAGATGGAGGTCTTCAACGCGGACGGCGAGGAACACGCCTCGCGAATCGCCAAGAGCGAGGTCGGTGGCGCGCTGCGCGACGTACCGCTGTCGGTCGTCGAGATCTTCGAGACGGACGCGGACGACGAGTAAGGACGCCGCCGTCTCGTCTGTTCGACGGTTTGGTTTCGCGGTGACCACTCGAGTCGAGGAGCCGTCGGTCTCGGTCCCGACCCGAGCCAACCCAAAGTACTTTCTATAACCCGTGGTTATTGATTCGTATGGAACTCCCGACGCCTGCAGACCTCCGGCAGCGCCGTACCGAACTCGGGCTTACCCAGAGCGAACTGGCGGACACGGCCGACGTCTCCCAGCCGCTGATCGCCCGAATCGAGGGCGGTGACGTCGATCCGCGCCTGTCGACGCTCCGGCGGATCGTCAACGCCCTGGAGAAAGCCGAGAGCGACGTGATCCGCGCCGAGGACCTGATGAACGAGGCCGTCGTCAGCGTGGCTCCCGACGATCCGGTCAGTCAGGCCGCCCAGAAGATGGAGGAGGAGGCTTACTCGCAGTTAGCGGTCATTCAGGACGGTATCCCCGTCGGATCGATCAGCCAGAGCGACCTCGTCCATCTGGACTCCGACGACCGCGACGAACCGATCGAGGAGCACATGAGCGAGAGCTTCCCGACCGTCTCGAAAGACGCCACCCTCGACGAGATCAGCAACTTACTCGAGCACTACAAGGCCGTGATGATCACCGAGGCCGGCGAGACCGTCGGCATCATCACCGAGGCCGACATCGCCGCGCGCCTCTCCTGAGACCGCGAGCGACTCCGGGACCAGTACCGCCTCGCGCGACTCGAGGCGAGCGGCGCGCCGAACCCCGGGCGACGCGCGGCGCTCCTCGCGTTCGGAACGATCGCGATCGGCGGCGTCGGTGCCTGGCTCGCGGGCGCGGTCGCCGATCGCGTCGGCCGTTCGCTCGTCACCAGCGCGTCGATGGTCGTCTCCGGGGCCGCGTGCCTGCTCGCGGGAGCGGTCTACGGGTCGTCGTTCGCCGTGGTCGCCCCCTTCGTGCTGGTCTGGGGCTTTTTCGTCGTCGCGGACTCCGCACAGTTCTCCGCGGCGATCTCGGAATCGCGGACGACAGCTACGTCGGGTCCGCACTGACACTCCAGACGGCCGTCGGGTTCCTCGTGACGATCGGGTCGATCCAGCTGGTTCCCGTCGTGCAGCGCGCCGTGGGCTGGCAGTGGGCGTTCGCCCCGCTCGTCGTCGGGCCGCTGATCGGGACGATCGCGATGCTCAGACTGCGAACGCGGCCGGAATCGGCGTTCCTGGCCGGCGGCAGCGGGTAGTTTCGTGTTCTCTTTTCCAGGACGTATCGTCCCATCCGTTCAATCCTAATACGGCCTTCTATATCGAAGGGGATATTCGCAAATTTTTGCCAAAATATAACGCATTTCGTCCAATTCCTCGCAAATATTGGCGTTCTGGCGGACATTTACACTCACTGTTCGCATTATACTGGGCGTGATGGATATTCGGTGTTCCGTTCGGTCCGGCGCTGTCGCCGGAGTGGTCGATCGATGAGCGAGTTCGTCCCGGGCGAGCTGCTCCCGGCCGACGAGCCGGTGACGATAAACGAGGGGCGGCCGACCGCGGCGGTTACGGTCGAGAACACCGGCGATCGACCGGTTCAGGTCGGCTCCCACTTTCACTTCTTCGAGGTCAACCCCGGACTCGAGTTCGACCGCGAGACCGCCTACGGAACCCGCCTGGACATCCCGGCGGGAACGGCGATCCGGTTCGAGCCGGGGTGTGAACGCGACGTCGACCTCGTCGCAATCGGCGGCGATCGGATCGTCCGCGGGATGGGCGGGCTGGTCGACGGGCGACTCGACGACGAGGACGCGAAAGCGGCGGCGCTCGAGCGCGCTCGAGCGCAGGGCTACCGCTCGGAGGGGTCGCAGTGAGTCGTGACCTCCCGCGAGAGGAGTACACGGAACTGTTCGGGCCGACCGAAGGCGACCGCCTTCGGCTGGGCGATACGAACCTGCTGGCGAAGGTCGACCGCGACCACACGGTTCCCGGCGAAGAGGCTGTCTTCGGCGGCGGAAAGACGATGCGCGACGGGATGGGCATGCAGTCCGGCACGACCCAGGCCGAGGGAGCGCTCGACTGGGCCTTTACGAACGTCGTGATCGTCGACCCCGTGCTGGGCGTTCGGAAGGGAGATATCGGGGTCCGAAACGGGAAGATCGTCGGCGTCGGCAACGCGGGCAATCCGGACGTCATGGCCGACGTCGACATGGTGATCGGTCCGAGCACGGACACGATTCCGGCCGACGGGTTGATCGCGACGCCCGGCGCGCTCGACATCCACGTCCACTTCAACAGCCCGCAACTGGTCGACCACGCGCTCGCCGCGGGCGTGACCACCATGTTCGGCGGCGGGTTCGGCGGCGGTGCGACGACCTGCACGCCGGGTCCGCGGAACATCCAGCGGTTCCTGCAGGCCGCCGAGGAGTGGCCCGTCAACGTCGGTTTCTACGGAAAGGGCAACAGCAGCGAACCCGACGCACTCCGGGAGCAGATTGAGGCCGGCGCGGCAGGGCTCAAACTCCACGAGGACTGGGGCTCGACGCCCGCGGCGATCGACACCTGTCTCGCGGTCGCCGAGGACGAAGACGTCCAGGTCTGTATCCACACGGATACCTTGAACGAGTCGGGCTTCGTCGAGGACACGTTCGACGCCATCGACGGCCGCGCGATCCACACCTTCCACATCGAGGGAGCCGGCGGGGGTCACGCGCCGGACGTGCTCGAACTGATCGGCCACGAGCACATGCTGCCGTCGTCGACGAACCCCTCGATGCCCTACACCGAGAACACGTTCGACGAACACCTCGACATGGTGATGGTCTGTCACCATCTCAACCCCGACGTCCCCGAGGACGTCGCCTTCGCCGAGTCGCGCATCCGCGCGGAGACGCTGGGCGCGGAAGACGTCCTCCACGACACCGGCGCGATCTCGATGATGACCACCGACTCGCAGGCGATGGGCCGGATGGCCGAACTCGTCTGTCGGACGTGGCAGACCGCGCACAAGATGAAGGCCCAGCGCGGCCCGCTCGAGGCCGACGCGGGAACCGAGGCCGACAACGCCCGCATCGAGCGCTACGTCGCGAAGTACACGATCAACCCCGCGATTACGGCGGGGATCGACGACTACGTCGGCTCGCTCGAGCCGGGCAAGCTGGCCGACATCGTGCTGTGGGATCCCGCCTTCTTCGGGAGCAAGCCGCAGGCGGTCGTCAAAGGCGGCTTCCCGGTCTGGTCCCAGATGGGCGAGGCCAACGGCTCGCTGATGACCTGCGAGCCGGTCATCGGCCGCGAACGCGCCGGGGCACAGGGTCGAGCGAAACACGGACTCTCGGTTTCGTTCGTCAGCGAGGCGGCCTACGAGAACGAGGTCGGCGACGCCTACGACCTGCAGACGCCGGTCCGACCCGTCAGCGGCACGCGGTCGGTCAGCAAGTCGGACATGCTCCACAACGACCGCTGCCCGGAGGACGTCGAAATCGACGCGCAGACGTTCGAGGTGGAAGTGGACGGCGAACACGTCGCCTGCGACCCCGCCACGGAACTCCCGCTCGCACAGCGGTACCTGCTCTGAACGCATGATTCACGAACGCACACGGACGACGAGGACGGCGACCGTATCGGCGAGACGACCGACCGACTCGAGCCGAAGAGACACCCTGCTCACCGCGACTGGGGTGAACCGATGAACCTCTCACCGAAGGAGATGGAGCGGCTGACGGTCTTCGTGGCTGCCGAACTCGCTCGGCGGCGCAAGGATCGCGGCGTGCAGCTCAACCACCCCGAGACCGTCGCGTACATCTCCGACTGGGCCTGTGAAGCCGCCCGCGAGGGCAAATCGGTCTCGCAGATCCGATCGGAGGTGACCCAACTGCTCACCCGCGAGGACGTCATGGACGGCGTCCCCGAACTGGTCGACGTGATTCAGGTCGAGCCGGTCTTCCCCGACGGCACCAAGCTCGTCACCGTTCACGATCCGATCCGGGCCGACAGCCGCGAGCAACTCGAGACGGTCGATCCGGACCCCGACGAGGAACTCGGGACGGAGGGCGGACGCGAGGGCGACAGCCGCTCGGAACCGATGGAGGGGGACTGATGGGGTACCGCGACGTCGCGAAGGTCGGCCTCGGCGGTCCCGTCGGCTCCGGCAAGACGGCGATGGTCCGCCGACTGGTGCCCGAACTCGTCGATCGCGACTACGCGGTCGGTGTCATCGCCAACGACATCATGACCCAGGCTGACGCCGACGTCTTCCGGGAGTCGTTCGCCGACCTGCTCCCCGCGGATCTCGTCGAGGGCGTCGAGACCGGGGCCTGTCCGCACACGGGAATCCGCGAGGACCCGTCGATGAATCTCGCGGCAATCGACGAGTTCACCGAGCGACACCCCGAGTTGGACGTGGTCCTGATCGAGAGCGGCGGCGACAACCTCGCCGCGACCTTCAACCCCGAACTCGCGGATTACTTCGTGTTCGTCATCTCGGTCGCCGAGGGGGAGGATATCCCGCGCAAGCGCGGACCCGGCGTCACGCAGGCTGACCTGCTCGTCGTCAACAAGACCGACCTCGCGCCCCACGTCGACGCCGACCTGGCCGTGATCGAAGACGATGCCGCGACGGTCCGCGGTGACGACCCGTTCGTCTTCACCAACTGCAAGGACGGCGAGGGGATCGACGACGTGCTCTCCCACGTCGAGCGGGAGGTGCTGTTCGCGTGAGCGCCGCTGCAAACGCGGCGCGCCTGCCGCCCGCGTTCGAGGCCTACGCCGACGAATCCCTCGCGCAGGCACCCGCCGGCGGCCCCGGCAAGAACGGGCTGCTCGAGGCGACGTTCGCTCGCAGCGGCGAGGGTCCGACGCGTCTGATTCGGGACCGCGCGGCGGTCCCCTACCACTTGACCGGGACGCTCGAGACCGATCCAGCGCCCGGACTCGCGACGGTGGTCGCACAGGAACCGACCGGCGGCGTCGTCCAGGGCGACCGCCATCGGATGGCCGTCGACGCGCGGGCCGGTGCCCGCGCACACGTGACGACCCAGAGCGCGACGACGGTCCACAGCATGGACGCCAACTACGCGCACCTCGACGCCTCGCTCCGGGTCGAGGCGGGAAGTCATCTCGAGTACGTGCCGGGACCGACGATCGTCAACGAGGACGCGCGGTGTCTCCAGACGGTGTCCGTCGACCTGGCCTCGGACACGGTCGTCGTCGTCGCGGACGTGCTCGTGCCGGACGGGCTGAGCGATCACGACCCCTTCAGTTTCGAGCACTACCACGCGCGCGTCGAGGCCGAGTACGACGGCCGTCTGGTCTGTGCCGATGCCGTCGATCTGCGCCCCGACGAGCGCGATCCGCGGGACCCGGCCAGCGTCGGCGAGTACGGTGTCGTCGGCTCCCTGTACGTCTTCGCGCCGGGCGGCGATCGGGACGACGATGGGGGCGGCGCGGGCGCGACCGCGGATTCGAGCCGGACGGATCTCGAGTCGCTCGTCGAGGCGATCCGCAACCGGCTCGCGGACCGCGAGGACGTCGCGGCCGGGGTCTCGCAGCTCCCGGCCGACGCCGGAGCGATCGTTCGGCTCCTCGGTCACCGGCAAACGGACGTGACCGGGGCGCTGCGCGGCGCGTGGGACGAAACGAGACGGGCAACACTCGGGGTCGGCGCACCCGCCGACCGGCGATACTGATGGAGCGAATCGACGGCATCGTCGGCAACGTCCACGCCGACGACGAGCTCGCTGCGTCGCGTGCGGCCCACGAGGAAGCGGACACCCTCGAGCGCGTCGTGATCGACGCCGACAACCGTCGCCGATCGCGGTTTCGGGCGACGACCGACCGGGGGACGGACGTAGGCGTCGTCGTCGATAAACCCGCGGTGTCGGCCGGCGACGTCCTGCTCGCCGAGGACGATCGGCTGATCGTCGTCGCGTTCGAACCCCGCGACGCGCTCGCGGTCACGCTGCCCGACGCGACGCCGGAGCGCCTCGAGGCGGCGGTCGAACTCGGCCACCGCGTCGGCAACCAGCACTGGGACCTCGCGGTCGAGGAAGGGACCGTCTACGTCCCGCTCGAGGCGGATCGCCACATCGTCGAGCGCGTCGTCGCCGACGTCGTTCCGGGGTCCGACGTTCGGGAGACGACGGTCGAAGCCGACCTGTTCGTGGCGGACCTCGAGGCGGAGAGGACCGGTTCCGACGGGGTTTCCGAACACGGGAACGGGGTCGAGCACGGGCACGGCCGCGGCGGCGTGGACCACACCCACGAGCACGGCACTGACGGAATCGACCATTCCCACGAGCACGATCACGCCCATGACCACTGATCCCGGCTCCTTCCTGACGGCGCTTCGACTCTCGGACTCGTTTCTCCCCGTCGGCGGGTACACGGCCTCCTACGGCCTCGAGCAGTATCTCAACGAGGACCGAATCGAGACCGGCGACGACCTTCGGGCGCTGCTCGCGGCCTATCTCCGGCGCGTGGTCGGCCCCTGCGAAACCGTCGCGCTGGCGAGCGCACACGCCGCGAGCGGCGACGGGGAACTCGAGCGACTGCTGGCCGTCGACGAGCGACTCCACGCGGTGACGATGCCCCGGGAATTCCGCGAGAGTTCGACGAAGGCGGGTGCGAAGCTCTCCGAACTGGTCGGTTCGGGCTCGATCGAGGGTGCGGAGCCTCGCGAGGAGGGAGACGCGGGACGCGCCGCCCCGTCGCCGGCGGCCGACGGCGGCGACCTCACGGCTGCCATGGCCGACGCGATCGAGACCGACGCGACCCCCGGCCATTACCCGGTCGTCTTCGGTGTCGTCAGTCAGTCGCGGGGGGTCGCACGGCTCGAGGCCTGCCTCAGCCACGCGTACTCGTTCGTCACCGGGCTGCTGGGCGCGGCGCAGCGGCTCGGGCGGTTCGGCCACACGGAGATCCAGTCGGTGCTCGAGTCGCTCGAACCGGTCATCACCGCGGTCTGCGAACGCCACGTCGACGACGACGCGGCGGCGATGGCTTCCTTCGCGCCGCTGGCCGAAATCATGGGAATGCGCCACGAACGCGCCGGAAGACGGCTGTTCATGAGCTAACGAACGCGGCGAAGCGGCGTCGAACGCGGCCGCTGCGACCGAGCACCGGCCTACTCGACGTCGGGGCGGGGCGCGTTCTCGTACTTGATCATCTTCTCGGGTTTATCGGAAATCGTCTCGTAGATCCGTTTGAGCGTCTCCTCGGCCGCGAGCAGGTTGTGATCGTCGAGGAGGGCCCGCCCCTCGTCGGTCAGTCGGTAGAACGTCCAGGGGTAGCCCTGCTGTCGCTCGTCTTCCGGGAGCACGACCGATTCGACGATTCCGGCGTCGATCAGCTTCTGGACGTGCTTGTAGACCGTCGCCTCGCTCACGCTCGGGTTCAACTGCTCGAGTTCGTACATCGACGGCAGCCCCTCGGGGTGTTGGAGGATATTGGAAAGCAGTGCGAACCGCGTCTCCTGGGTCACGAAGCGGACGAGTTCGCGGGCGGTGTCCCCCTCCGGCGTCCCCACGTCGGTGCTCATAGAGCCAGTTACGGACCGCGACACCAAGTAGTTTACCCTGGAGTAACTCACCCGTCGGTAACTTGCTGGCACCCGCATCGACTATTGGAAACGGAAATAACACGGTAACTACTTTCCCTAATTCACGAGAATCCGTAGGCATGACAGACGACGATTCGCCGGTCCCCGACCCCGAGGCGGTGCTCGCGAGCGCGACGGAGCGGCTCGAGGCCGCGGAGCTCTCGCTCGCGGACAACGAGGAGCTCCTCCACGCGGTGAGCGAACTCCGGCCGCTCTACGAGAGCGAGCGGTCGTACTTCGTCCTCGGGAACTACGATCGCGAGCCGATCCGTCGACTAAATCTGGTCGTCGATCGCCTGAACCGCCGGTCGGGTGTCTACGCCTTTCGGATGGTCGACGTCCGCGGCGAGTGGGACAACGGGATCCAGAAGTTCTGTCTGCTCGCCGATCTCGTCACCCACGTCGTCGGAGTCGCCGAGCGGGACCCGAGCGGCTTTCTCGTCGAACAGGGCGTGCTCGCGGGCACCGAGGAGTACTTCGAGAAGACCTACGTGCTCAAGCGGGAGTACCCGGACGAGGACCGACCCTACGGCTGGATGGAGGACGGCGTCTTCGACCTGCTCGAGTCGGATGGACGGCTGTACCAGTGGGAGACCGAGGACGAACTCGTCGAAGCCGCGGAACGGATTCCCTGATCACGGCTCGAACAGGGACGCCATCACCGCGGACTCGGCTTTCTGGAGGTGCTCCGCCGCGGTCGCGGTCGCACAGTCCAGCTCGTCGGCGACGTCCTCGCTCGTCGCGTCGCGGGGCACGTCGTAGTAGCCGAGTTCGAGGGCGGTTTCGACCGCGTCCCGCTGCCGGGGAGACAGTCGACCGACGACGCTATCGGGGGCGACCCGCTTCCCCCCGACTGCCTCGACGGTGACGCCAACCGCGTCGGGAACGCCGTCGACTGCGGCCTGAATGTCCGCCTCCGTTCCGACGATCGTGTACGTGGTGCTCCCGTCTTCGTTGCACTCGATCGGCGGGACCGTCATCAGGCTTCCCCGCGTGAAGTTCTCGAACAACGAGCGCGCGGCCGGCGACACGGTGCCCTCGAAAAAGCAGTAACACGACCGATCCGTAATCGGGAGCAGTTCGTACGCCGAGACCATCTCGCTCTCGTCGAGCACGCGTTCGAACCGCTCGTACTCGCCCTCGAGCCGGAACAGAAACGCCGTCGGCGGTGTCGAAACGTTCCAGTTAACGATCCGGGCTCGCTCGAGGTAGCTCGCGCCGCCCGCCAGCCGTTCGTATATCGTCGGGGCGTAGTCGCCCCGCGGACGCAGCGTTATTCGAACGCGTTTCATAGGTCACCGTTCGGCGGCTGGCTGAAAACGATTGCTCCGAGCGCGGACTGGTGGCCGTGTCTCGAACGCGTGCACGGGCACCATATAAACCGACCCGAGAGATTCGGCCGCACTGATTACTGCCTGCAGCCCGCTCGTTCGAGCATGGAACGAAACGTCGGCGGATCGGATCGAATCGTCAGGGGCGTCCTCGGAACCTGGTTGCTCGCGGTCGCCGTCGCGGCGGTTCTCGCCGATCGGCGCGCGACTGCCGTGACTGCGACGATCGCGGCCGCCGGCCTCCTGTTCAACGCGACCACCCGGTTCTGCGGCGGGAACTACCTGCTCGGCATCGATACGACCGACTCGGCGTCCTGTTCGCGGGAGTAACGCGACGGCGGGTCGAGCGAACGGCTTCAGCGGTGTCCGGACACCGGCACCGGCTCGTACGGCTCCTCGAGGTGCTCGAGATCCGAATCGGTGAGCTCGATCTCGAGGGCTTCGACGGCCTGCTCTAGGTGTTCGACGCTGGTCGTCCCGACGATCGGCGCGTCGACCCACTCCTGGTGGAGCAGCCACGAGAGTGCGATCTGGGCCATCGTCGCGTTTTTGTCGTCGGCCAGATCGGCGACGCGCTCGTTGATCTCCTGGCCGCCGCCCTCGCGGTAGGGGTGGTCGTACAGGTGCTCCTCCGTCTCGCCGCGGGTGGTCGCGTCGATCTCCTCGTGCGGGCGCGTCAGGTAGCCCCGAGCCAGCGGCGACCACGGGAGAACGCCGACGGCTTCGTTCTCACACAGCGGCAGCATCTCCCGCTCTTCCTCGCGGTAGACGAGGTTGTAGTGGTTCTGCATCGTGACGAACCGTTCGAGTCCCAGCGAGTCGCTCGTGTGCAACGCGTCGGCGAACTGGTGGGCCCACATCGAGGAGGCCCCGATGTAGCGGACGTGTCCCCGTCGCACGGCGTCGTCGAGCGTCCGGAGGGTCGTCTCGATCGGCGTGTCGTAATCCCAGCGGTGGAGCTGGTAGAGGTCGATCGTCTCCATTCCCAGTCGGTCGCGGCTGGCCGCCAGCTCCTGTTCGATCGCCTTCCGGGAGAGCCCGCCCGAGTTCGGATCGTCGTCGCGCATCCGGAAGAAGCCCTTCGTCGCGACCACCGTCTCCTCGCGGCGGCCCTCGAGCGCCTCGCCGAGGATGCGCTCGGACTCGCCCCGCGAGTACATGTTCGCCGTGTCGAAGAAGTTGATCCCGAGGT
Source organism: Natrinema salaciae (assembly GCF_900110865.1). NCBI lineage: Archaea > Methanobacteriati > Methanobacteriota > Halobacteria > Halobacteriales > Natrialbaceae > Natrinema > Natrinema salaciae. The sequence goes on along the minus strand of NZ_FOFD01000002.1, from coordinate 377,111 downwards.
CGAGCGCCCGATCGATGATCTCCGTGCTCTCCTCGTCCTCGAGAACCCACTCGCGCCAGTCGCTCGAGCCGAAGCTCATGCAGCCGAGACAGAGGCGACTGACCGCCATGCCGGTCGAACCGAGGGTCGTGTATTCCATAGCGGTTGTAGGAGAACCGGAGAGAAAACAGTACGTGGTACGGCAACCACTATCACTATCGCCCGGCGTTATTTTTTAGTGACGAAAACGTCTACGACCGGTTGTCTATGGCGGACGAACACGACGACCGAGAGGCGAAACGCAACGAGGACGGCGGTATCGTCTCGCGAATCAAGAACGTGTTCGATCGCAGCTGATCCGGACGGCCGGTTTCGATCGGGTATCGGCTTTTTTCGCGCGTGACGACCACCGACGGAGACGATCGCGGACGTCGAGCGAAGAGAGCCGTCTAGCGGCCCAACAGCCGCCGGACGACGTTTCGTTTGCTGGGTCGCTCGGCGAGCAGGACCGAACTGTCGACCTCGTTGACGACGTCCATGTGGAGGGAATCGCTCACGAGCCGCGAGAGCAGTCCCGACTCCGTCGCGCCGATGATCACGAGCGAGTTATCGGCCGCTTCGCGACAGATCGCCCCCTCGACGTCGCCCGAGTCGTCGATCGTGAGGTCCGCGTTCTCGAGGCCGTGTTCGGCGGCCCAGTTCGCGAGGAACGCCCGGCCGTCCGCGCGTTCCTCGGCGTCGTCGACGACGTGCAAGAGGGAGATGGACGACCCGTCGGCCTGCTCGAGCGTTCGGGCGACTTCGGCGCTGAGGTCCGAGTCCGGACCGCCCGCGGTCGGGAGGAGGATGCGTGACGTGTCCAGTTCTCTGTCCTTGAGGACGAGGAAGTCACTGGGGAGGTTACTGGTCAGCTTGCTGATCCGCCCCTCGGCACGGCCCGCTCCCCACGGGAGATCGTCTCCCCAGCCGAGGACGACGAGGTCCGCTCGTTCGCGCTCTGCGGTGTCGAAGACGTCTTCGAACGACCGGTGAGAGACGACCGTCGAGGTCTCACAGCCGATATCGTACGAGGAGACCGTCTCTCGAATCCCCTTCATCTGCTTCTCGGATTCGGAGACGATCCGCTGGTTGCGCCCGGAACCGTACCGCATCGATCGGCGCTCGGGTACCTGGACGATGTGGACGGCGTGAACCACCGCGTTCTCGTGGTTGTTCGCCAGCGTACAGGCCAGATCCACGATCCGCGACTCGGTTCGGGGGTTCGAGATCGGGACGAGCACGCGGTAGGTCTCGCCGTTGTCGACCGCGGTCGACTCGGCGGTATCGATCAGGGGGACGTACGAGCGGCCGGCGTAGCCCCCGAACAGCCACTCCCGCATCGAGAGCTGGCGCTCGTTCCCCTCGAACCGGGCCGACTCGAGTCGTCGCTCGCTCGTCTGGAAGTAGTTGACGACGGTCACCAGGAGGATACCTCCGATGGTGTTCCCGAGTAGGACCGGCAGGACGAACTGGGTCAGGCCGACGAGCGGATCGAGTTGGCCGAGGAAGACGACGTAGGCCATCTCGGTGAAGGAGGTGACGACGTGGAACAGATTCCCGATCGGGATCGCGAGGAAGGCCATGTAGACGATCACGATCCTGGCGATCGTCTCGCGGGCGGAGTACTCCACCCAGACGACGCCGGCGACGATCAGGCCGGCGAAGGCGGCCTTGAAGAACAGGTCCCACCACGGCGTCTCCGGGCCGTGGGTCCCGAGATGCATCGCCGCCTCGGCCGCCTCGGGGGAAAACACGCCGCCCCAGGCGAGCACCGCTGCGCCGATCAGGCCGCCGGTGAAGTTCCCGGCCAGCACGATCGACCAGTGGCGCAGGAGGGCGGGAAGGCTGGCGATCCGCTCTAAGGTGAGCGCGACCGGCGGCAGCGTGTTCTCGGTGTAGAGCTGGTAGCCGCCGATGATGATGTAGACGAACCCGAGCGGATAGAGCAAGGCGCTCAGTATCGGGTGGCCGTCGGTCGAGCCGTACAGCGAGGCGTACAGCAGGACCGTGATCGAGATCGCGAATCCGGCGGCGATACCGCTGAAGAAAAGCTCGCGGCTCCCCGAGGTGACCTCCTCGTCCGCCGCGGCGACGATCCGCTGAAAGACCTCGTCGGCGGAGAAGCGATCCCGGACGACCGCCCCCACGGCCGGAGCACCGCTTCTGGACCGTTCGACCGCCTCTCGAACCTGTTCCTGTTCGGGCGGCTCGCGAGCCCGCTGTTGTTCCTGGTTGGGCGGATCGTGGTCCGTCCGCTCCTGGTCGGGATTACTCATTAGCAGACACGCATTCGTAGAGAGACTAAGCGTTTAGGATCTGCCATTGCGGCCGCGTCGACACCCGACGGCTCGCTGGGCCCGAATCGCTACAGCGAGTCGGGATCGAGACGACCGATACCCCGCCCGAGCACGATGAACGCGGCGATCGCCAGCAGGCAGTACGCCCCGAGCAGTCCCCACGTCGTCGTCGTCGGGTTACCGATCGCGAACTTCGCGACGGTGTTGGCGGGGTGTTCGGGCAGTCCCGTCGCGACGACCAGCGCACCGACGGTAGCCATCGAGTAGAGCAACTGGGCCTGCCGCCGATCAGGGGCCCACAGCGCGACCGCCACGCCGACGGTGACGACGAGCAGGGAGAGCGCGGCCACCAGCACGACCAGCGCCACGGGCGCTGCGATCGCGGTTCCGTTGACCGCCAGCAGGAGGAGCCAGGCGACTGCCTGCAGCGGCGCCAGCGTCGCGATCGCGAGGAGCTTCGCGTCGATCACGTCCGCCAGCGAGAGCGGGGCGACCCGGAGCAGCTCGAGGGTGCCTCGCTGTCGCTCCTCGATCAGCGAGTCGACGACGATCGAGCCGCTGATGAACACCGGCAGGAAGCACAGCAGCGGTAGCAGGATCGTGTACGTAAAGCCCGCGTACGGGCTCGCCTGAATCGAATCCGGGACGGGAACGGGCGACTGCTCGAGTCGACCGGCGTCGGCGTTCTGCTGGCGCTCGACGCGCTCGACGTGCTCTAAGGTGTCCCGAAGCTGGACGACGAGCAGGGTCGTTCGCAACCCCTCCTCGGGCGCGGTGACCCTGACGCTGAGTCGGCCGTCGTCGTTCCGATTCGCGTCGAGGACGGCCGAGGTGCGGCCGTATTCGAACGCCTCGTAGGCGTCCGCCCGGTTGCTGTAGTATCGGGCGGTGACGCCGTCTCGCTCGTTCGCGACCGCGAGGAGGGTCTCGGTGTCGTCCCCCGTGACGGCGACGTCCGTCTGATAGCCGTCGACCGAACCGGGATCGTACAGCGAGACCAACCCGACGACGAGGAACGACGAGAACCCGGCGATGAACAGCTGAATCGCCAGCGCCAGAACGATCGTCTTCTCGGAGCGCAGCGAGCGCAGCTCCCGGCGGGCGATCGCCCAGCGGGCACCCCGGGTCGATCCCAGGTCGGTACCGCCGTCGGGTCTCGTCGGCGGGTTCGGCCCGCGTCGGCTCGACTCGGGCCCCCGCTCGCGCTCACGCGACAAGGAAGATCACCCCCAGATTGTAGGCCGCGTGAACCAGCGTCGCGGCGAGGAAGCCGAGGGCGTAGCCGTTCCGCCCGCGGCTCGCACCCAGTGCCGAGCAGACGGCCGTCACCACGTGCAAGACCAGCGGCGCGAGGAAGACCGCGGCGAGCACGAACGGGTCGCTCGAGACGGCCGGCCCGAAGGCGGCGACGCCGACCGACAGGTCGGGCAGGCCGACGAACTGGACGACGTGGGTGAGTTTCTCGCCGACGAAGAAGCCGGCACCCGAGAGCGCGCCGAGGACGGCGGCCGTCCGCAGCGTCGCGTCGAACCGCGAGCGGGCGAAGCCGGCGTAGACGTGGACGCTCTTCGCGACCTCCTCGACCGCGGCGGCGACGACCACGATGACCGGGACCGCGACCGCTTCCGGAACCGCGAACAACAGGGCCACGGCGAGAAGCTGGCTCACGAAGACGAACGGGATGAACAGTGCCGACAGCAGGGGTATGCTTTGGCGACCGCGAACGCGACTGGCGACCGCGTCGATCACTTTCGCCGGGATCGGCTTCTGGGCGAACATGTCCTCCTCGCGGTAGACGCCGACGCCCAGCAGGAAGCAGACGGCCGCGCTCAGGTAGAACGGACCGGTCGAGAACAGGTACTCCCCCAGTCGAACCGACTCGTCCTGCAAGTCCATCACGACCAGCGTCAGCGGCGAGATCAGCGCGATCGAATTGACGTCGGTGAAGATCGCCGGAACGAACGTGTACGTCGTCAGCCCGACGCTGATCGTGACCGTCACGAAGGTCAACTCCTTGAACGAGCGGGCGAGCATCGCGCCGACGAACGTCGCCGCCAGAAAGAGGAGTGCGACCGGCAGTGCCGCCGCGACCGCGACCGGACCCCCGTCGATCGCTCTCGCGATGACCGCGACGACGACCACCAGTCCGAGCAGGTACGGCAGCGTCTTCCCCGCGACGATTTCGCGGCTCGAGGCCGGCGAGACCAACAGGAGTTCGCCGCGTCGCTTGACTCGCTCGTCCATGATCGTGCTCCCGTAGGCCTGGATGACGAAGTTCATCGGCACGACGAACAGGAACGCGAGGACGAGCGACTGGAAGGGGAACGGCGGAGCGATCGAACCGGGCGTTCCGGGCTCCGTCGACGCCGTCGATCCGTCACCGACGCCGGGGACCTGCAGGGATTCGCTCCCGCCGTCGGTACCGCTCCCGCCGCTGCCGCCGCCAGCCGTCGAATCGGTTCCGTCGCTCCCGTCGGCACGTTCGTCCGTTCCGCCTCCGCCGTCGGAGCCGTCTCCGCCCCCCGTCCCGCCCCCGCCGTCAGCCCCGGAGTCGGCCGGCTCGGCGGAATCGCGTTGCTGGTAGTCGATCGAGACGAGCACCGGGTACGCGGCCGCTCGATCGGCTTCCCCGTCCATCAGCTCCGCGTTGTACTCCTCGACGGAGTCTCGAAACGCGTCGTAGGCTGCCGCGCCGTTGTCGCCGACGTGATCGATCCCCCCGTCCCGCGTCACGACCACGTCGACGGCGGCGTCGCCTCGAACCGCGATGGCGTCGGCGTTCGCCTCGCCGTCGCGCTCGGCCTCGACGCGCTCGAGCGGCACCGGCCGGAACTGCTCGCTGGCGACGGCCACGTCGTGGTACTGACTGTCCTCGTCGACGCCGACGACGTAGATTTCGCGCTCGAGGCCGAGCCCTTCGTCGGCGACGGAGAAGCCGGCAGTCCCGACCGCGAGGGCCAGCACCGCGAGGGCCAGCACCGTCTTCCGATCGACGGTGCCGGCGCTCCGGACGACCTCCCAGCGGGCGATCCGGGCCGTGCGCGCGATGACCCCGCGAAGGCCGCCGTCGCTCACGCGTCGGTCGCCTCCGGTTCGCTCGCGACCTCGAGGAAGATCTCCTCGAGGCTCGGCGTCTCCGTCCGGACGTCGGTCACGCGGCCGCCGTCGGCCTCGACGCGCTCGCGGACGGCGTCGACGGCGGTCATGTCGGGGACGACGTGGCGGACCTGGCCGTTCTCGCGGGAGACCTCGATCGATCCCGCGGTCGCGTCGAGGCCGTCGCTGCCGTCGCTCGTCGCGTAGACGTGGTACTCGGTGCCGCCGTGGGCGTCCCGGATCTCCTCGAGCGTGCCGCGGGCGACGATCCGGCCGTCGTTCATGATGACGATCCGGTCGCAGATGCTCTCGACGTGGAAGAGGTTGTGTGCGCTGAAGACGATCGTCTTTCCCTCGTCGCTCAGCTCGCGGGTGAACTCGATGATGTAGTTGGTCGTCAGCGGGTCCAGCCCCGACGCCGGCTCGTCGAATATCAGCACGTCGGGATCGTTGACCAGAGCCCGCGCGATCGCGACCTTCCGCTGCATCCCTTTCGACATGTTGCCGATCCGCCGGTCGCGGTGCTCGAGGTCGAGCCTGTCCAGCGAGTCGTGGATCCGCTCGCGGGCGGCATCCGACGGGACGTCGTAGAGGTCGGCGAAGAACGCGAGGTAGTCGACCGCGGTCATCTCCTCGTAGAGTGGGGACTCCTCCGGCAGGAAGCCGAGTCGGCGTTGCATCGCGCGCTGGCCGGGGGTGTGGCCGGCGACGACGGCGGTGCCGGCGGAGGGTTCGATCAGCCCGGCCAGCATCTTCAGCGTCGTCGTCTTGCCCGCCCCGTTGGGGCCGACGACGCCGAAGACCTCACCGCGCTCGATTTCGAAGGAGCTCCCCTCGACCGCCGCGAATCCGCCGTACTCCTTCCGGAGGTCGTCTACCTCGAGTATCGCCATTCGTTAGGCCGACGGAAGGAGCCCCCTTAGTAAAGTTTAGCGGCCACGACAGTCACCGCGAGCGACCGGTCGATCGGTCGTCGCGTCGTCGCTCGCCGTCGTCGGACCTGTACTCGTCCAAACCCCCATTGCCGAGGACCGCGTACCACCGACCATGACTCGAGTCCGGACCGCGCGAACGCCGGACGGCCGCCGCCTCGAAGTCTCGCACGTCCTGCAGGTCCCCGCGACCGACGCTTGGGACGCCCTCGTCGACACGACTCGGTGGCCGACGTGGTCGCCGCTCCTGACCGGCGTGGAGGCGACGGATCGTCGGGTCCGGACCGGGACGACCGGCCGAATCCGCGTCCCCGGCGTCTGGCTCCCGTTTCGGATCACCGCGTGCACGGAGCGGCGGTGGACCTGGCGCGTGACGGGGATTCCCGCCGCCGGCCACCGCGTCGACGACCTCGGCGCGGCTCGGTGTCGGATCGCCTTCGAACTGCCGCTCGGCGGTGCCGGATACGTGCCGATCTGTCTGCGATCGCTAGAGAACCTCGAGTCGCTGCTCGAGCCCCACTCGTGAAAACCGCGGGACAGGCGGGTGCGGAACGTCCCGCTCGTGCGAGGTCGGTGTCGGGGAGGCGGTAGACGACGCAGTCCGAGCGTCATTTCGACGGAACGGGCAAGCTGTTCGTCTCCACCTGATTTCGGGCGACACTGGGGACCGACCATGTCTTTGTAAGTGCCAGAGCTATAGATGGCGACGGCGTACCGGTTTTGTCGGGGCACGATGGAGAACCGGTACCATCGTCTCGTGTCATCACCGCTTGCCCCGGCCCTCTCGACGGTATCGGCGACCCCGTAGCGGACGACAGGACCCCGGTATCGAGGCCGTATTGCCGAGTGGTGCGTATTTCGATCCGACCAGTACGGGGTGCGGAAAAAGAGCGGTCGTCTGTCTCTTCGCCGTGACAACGGCCGAGATCTGTCGAAGTAGCTGTCGTTAGCCGGTTTCGTTGCCGGTTTCGTTGCCAGTTTCGTTGCCGGTCTCGTTGCCAGTTTCGTTGCCGCCAGTCTCGTTACCACCAGTCTCGTTACCGGTTTCGTTGCCGCCGGTCTCGTTGCCGCCACCGCCGCCACCTTCGACCTGAATATCGGCGATCATCGTGTTCGGGTGGACCTCGCAGATGTAGGTGACCATCTCGCTGCTGGCCTCGAACTCGAGCCACTGGTCTTCGGGTTCGGTGACCCGCTCGGTCACGAGATCGTCGACGACCTCGTCGTTTTCGTCGTAGATCGCGATGTTGTGCTCGGCGCCGTCGCCGGTCGTCCAGCCCATCTCGTAAGTTGCTCCCTCCTGGAGGATGAGCGTCGGGTTCTCCTCGTCAGCGATCGCGTCGGGCGCGATACCGAGCCAGCCGGACGTCTGCCCGTCGAACTCGATCTGTGTGTCGGGCTCGATCTCGATACCGCCACCGCCGGTACCGCCGTTGCCACCGTTGCCGCCGTTGCCGCCGTTCCCACCGCCGCCGCAACCGGCGACGAACGCTGTCGATGTCGCGGCACCTGTCAGTGTGAGCATCCGGCGTCGGGTTACGCGGTCATCTTGTGTCATCGGGCTAACTTGGGGACCGACACGAATAATCAGGCACCCGTCAAATGCATGGCTACCGAATCTGATCGAGTCGGAAACCCGCTGAGCGTGGCCAGTACCCGGGCGGGTTTCGCGCCGCCGTTCAGTACGCACGAGTACTCCCCGTCCCGTTCAGTGTCGGATCGTCCCGAACACCGGACCAGCGCTGTGGGCACTTCCGGGAATACCGGGCTGTTACGCGGATCGCTGCCGTCGCGAGACGACGGCTTCGTCCGACTGTTCGCTCGGCCTCCACCCCCTCTATTCCGCCCCGGTTCCAATAGTTATAAGTCATAACGAGTCAATGATTAGAACGGAAGCGAGTCTCCGTTGGGGGCGTACCGAAACGTCCCGGGTGTACAGGCACCCGAGACTTTGCTTCCAAAGCCACTCGGCTTTGCAAGCATGATTCCGTACATTCTACCGGGATATAAACATCCCGCACGCCAGTCGAATCGACAGCCACCACGAGTCACGAGACCCGATTCCGGATCGCGGCGGACCGCGACGGGTGGTCGCGATGGCTAGCGACGGCGAGGCGAGCGACGACACCGCGTCCCCGTTCCCCGACTGTCCGCACTGCGGCGATCCGGTCTGTTTCGCCGTCGTGACCGGGCCACACACCGGTACCGTCGAGCCCTGCGGCTGTTCGGTGCCGCCGGACCTGCTCGAGCGCAGCCGCGAGGAGTAGCCCGGGGTCGCGCTCGGCGTTCGGAACTCGAGTGCGACGCCCCGTCTCGTCCCGACTGGTCCCGTCGGTCGTCCGAATCTACGGCGGGCGCTCGAGCGAGAACCGATCCCCGGTTCGGGCGTACGTGCTCCCGGCGAGTCGGCCGACGGCGTCGATCTCGTCGACGTCGATCTCGCCGTCGGTCGTCACGGACTCCGCGAGGTGGACGTGGCGGACCTCGCCGAGGACGAGCGTCGAGCCGCCGACGTCGACGAGGTCGTGGAGGGTACACTCGAAGGCGACCGTCGCGCCGGCGACTCGCGGCGGGTCGACCGCGGTCGAGTCGGCTCGTTCGAGGCCGGCGTGATCGAACTCGCTCTCGCCGGCGGGGAGCGTGGCGCTGGTTTCGTTCATCGCCTCGGCGAGGTCCTCGGTGACGAGGTTGACGACGAACTCGCCGGTGTCCCGGGCGTTCCGCGGCGTGTCCTTGAGACCGTCCGCGCCGTCGACGGGCGCGAACAGCACCACCGGCGGCTCGACCGACGCGACGGTGAAGAAACTGTACGGTGCGAGGTTGTCGACGCCGTCCGCGCTCCGGGTGCTCACCCACGCGATCGGCCGCGGAACGACCGCGCTCGAGAGGATTCGGTAGAGCGACCCCTCGCGTTCGTCGGCGGCGATCTCGAGGGCGTCGGTCCCGCTACTGGTGGACCCGTCGTCGGTCATCGGTCTCCCTCCGCGGAGTGGGCTACTAACACGATGTTATCCGGTTCGGAACCGAACTACTAAAACGGTTCGTGACGAAATCCCCCGTAGATACCACCGATGTCCTCTCCCCAGACGAGACCCAGCGAGCAACACGACGACGCCTGTCCGGTCATCGCCTCCCTCGAGCAGATCGGCTCCCAGTGGCGGCTCGCGGTGCTCCACGAACTGCTGAACGGCGAACAGCGGTTCAACGAACTCAAGCGGTCGACCGGCGCGAACGCCCGAACCCTCTCGCGGGTCCTCGACGACCTCGGTGAGACGGGGTTCGTCGAGCGCCGCATCGAGGAAGACGCCCCCGTCGCCACCTACTACAGTCTGACAGCCAAAGGCGAGTCCCTGGAGCCGGTCTTCAGCGAGATCGAGTGCTGGGCGGGGTCCTGGCTCGACGACGCCGAACTCGAGGCCTGACGGGCGCGAGAAGACGGAGTCGAACCGGTCGCGAGCTGATTTTCGTTCGCCTGCGGCCCGGACCGCCGCCCTCGGGGCGGCGTCCGATTCCAACTGACCTGCCAGCGGCTGCCCGATTACCGACCGCTCAGTCGTCGGTCTCGAGTTCGACCAGTTCGAGCGAGCGGTCGAGGTGACAGACCTCGTGGGGCGGCTCGCCGATGATGTCCGAGATTCGGTACTCCTCGCCGAACGCGATGCCGTCGGGTTCGCAGTACTCGTGGCTCGGGCACTCGACGTAGGGGCAGGGACCCGGGAGGCTCGTCTTGCTGCCGGCGAACGCACCCTTCGACGTGATGTTCGCGCGCGCGGGAGCGGGCTCGACTTCCACGGCGCGAACCCCGCCGTCGTGCATGGCACACTCGAGGGTCTGTGCGTTCTCGCGGATGGACGTGACGCGGTACTTCGTGTCGGGAGAGAGATTGAGACACTGACTGCGGTACGGACAGCCGGCGCAGCCGTCGGCTTCACCCTCGTAGACGAACTCGGTTCCCGGCTCGGCCAGCCGGGAGCCGATGAGCGTAACGGTCGACATAGGATTCGGTAGTCGCCACTCGCGGTTAAGGCTCACGTCCGCCGGACGGAACCGAAACTCGCGTCCCGTTTCGCGACGGGACTCGATCTCCCGGCCGCGGTCACTCGCCGCCGTCCGCGCCGGTGAGCTCGTCGAGCCGCTCGAAGTACGTCTCCCGGGGAACCTGATACAGCCCGCGGTAATCGATCTCGCCGTCGTCGAACGTCCGCGCGAGCTCGACGGTTCGCTCGAGCGCCGCGGTCCGCGTCGGGAACCGCAGCGTCTCGTTCAGCGAGACGTCCGGCTCGAGATAGAGCGTGACGAACCAGTCCTCGGCGTCGGCGGTGTCGGCCGGGTTGATGCCCGGACGACGGGTGCGCTTGCCGTGGGTGAGATACAGCGTCGGCAGGCAGGCCGCGGGGAAGTCGTCCGCATTGAAGACGTCCGGTCGGTACGCGAGGACGAGCCGTCCGTCCGCCCCCTGGCTCCAGACGGTCCACCCGTCCGGCAGCCGCGATCGGTCCAGCTCACCGTCCGCGTCCGGGTCCGACATGACCGCGGTTAGGACCGCCGCCCCTAAATCCTCGTCGTCACGGCGGCCGGACGACGGACCGATTCGGTCGGGCGACCCGTTCGCGTCGGCTTCCCGGCGGCGCGCGCGAGTTGACGTGGACACTGCAGGCCGGTGACTTATGTCGTCGCCCGCCGAATGTGGGGTGTGATATCGAGGACCAGCGGCCGATATTGGCAATATTCGCCCGGAATAGCGTCCCGATAAATATCTTTTGGGGCTAAGGCTAAGTACCTGGATTACTCACTCATTAAATACTATCGGTATCCGTTTGCCGGACCGATCCACTCCGCGCCCGTCCCCGGCGCACCGTTGCCCGAGCCCTGACGAGGCATCGCGCAACGGCGAGTGGCGATAGATGACACATGACACGGCAGATCGACGCCGCCCGCGACAGGATCGCGCTCCTCGAGAGCCCGCTCGAGGGGTCCGACGCGTTCACGTCGGGTGACACGAGGCGACGGATTCCGACGGTTCGACCACGAGACGGTGCGGCTGGTCGAACGACGTCAGCACAACCGGTCCGTACGATCACGGACAACTGCACTGCGGACGGGGGACCCACCCAACTGGCAATGATACCATGACCGGTGACATCGAAACACTCGAGCAGCTCAGTACGGATTACAAGGAATCGATGCCCGCGGACCTGCGGGAGACCAAGTCCTTCGACTGGTACTTGGAGGAGGTGTACGAGGACCCGAAGGTGGCCCGCAACGCCCACCAGCGCGTTGCGGACATGTTCGACTACTACGGCACCACCTACGACGAGACCGAGGGGATGGTCGAGTACCAGCTCGCGAGCGAGGACCCGCTGGGTGACGGCGAGAACACCTTCTACGGGAAGGTGATCCACCAGTCGATCCACGAGTTCGTGAACAAGGTGAAATCCGGTGCCCGCCGACTCGGCCCCGAACGCCGGATCAAGCTCCTCCTCGGCCCGGTCGGCTCCGGGAAGTCCCACTTCGACAAGCAGGTCCGCAGGTACTTCGAGGACTACACGCTGCGCGACGAGGGCCGGATGTACACCTTCCGTTGGACGAACCTCTGTGACGTCATCCAGGACCAGGACCCGGCCGACGACACCGTCCGCTCCCCGATGAACCAGGACCCGCTCGTCTTGCTCCCCCTCGAGCAGCGTCAGCGGGTCATCGACGACCTAAACGAGAACCTCGACGCGCCGTACACCATCCAGAACGAGCAGGCGCTGGACCCCGAAAGCGAGTTCTACATGGACAGGCTGCTGGCCTACTACGACGACGACCTCCAGCAGGTCCTGGAGAACCACGTCGAGATCGTCCGGTTCGTCGCCGACGAGAACAAGCGACAGGGACTGGAGACCTTCGAGCCGAAGGACAAGAAGAACCAGGACGAGACCGAACTCACCGGCGACGTCAACTACTCCAAGATCGCCATCTACGGCGAGTCCGACCCGCGGGCGTTCGACTACTCGGGAGCGTTCTGTAACGCGAACCGCGGCATCTTCTCCGGCGAGGAGCTGCTCAAGCTCCAGCGGGAGTTCCTCTACGACTTCCTCCACGCGACCCAGGAGCAGACGATCAAGCCCAAGAACAACCCGCGGATCGACATCGACCAGGTGATCGTGGGTCGCACCAACATGCCCGAGTACAAGGACAAGAAGGGCGACGAGAAGATGGAGGCGTTCAACGACCGCACCAAGCGGATCGACTTCCCCTACGTCCTCTCCTACGAGGACGAGGCCCAGATCTACGAGAAGATGCTGAACAACGCCGACGTCCCCGACATCAACGTCGAGCCACACACCCTCGAGATGGCGGGCCTGTTCGGCGTCCTCACGCGGATCGAAGAGCCCGACACCGAGACCGTCGGGCTGCTCTCGAAGGCCAAGGCCTACAACGGCGAGATCGACGAGGGCGACGACATCGACACCAAGAAGCTTCGTGAAGAGGCCGCCGAGAAGGCCGAGATCGGGGAAGGGATGGTCGGCGTCTCGCCCCGCTTCATCGGCGACGAGATCGCCGAAGCGATCATGGACTCCAAGCACCGCCAGCGCGGGTTCCTCTCCCCGCTGACGGTGTTCAACTTCTTCGAGGAGAACCTCGAGCACCACGGCTCGATCCCGGAAGACAACTTCGAGAAGTACTACCGCTACCTCGAGACGGTCCGCGAGGAGTACAAGGAACGCGCGATCGAGGACGTCCGCCACGCGCTGGCCTACGACATCGACGAGATCCAGCGACAGGGCGAGAAGTACATGGACCACGTGATGGCGTACATCGACGACGACACCATCGAGGACGAGCTCACGGGCCGCGAGCAGGAACCCGACGAGACGTTCCTCCGGTCGGTCGAGGAGAAACTCGACATCCCCGAGGACCGCAAGGAGGACTTCCGCCAGGAGGTCTCGAACTGGGTCTCCCGGCGCGCTCGCGAGGGCGAAGCGTTCAACCCGCAGGACAACGAGCGCCTGCGCCGCGCGCTGGAGCGCAAGCTCTGGGAGGACAAGAAGCACAACATCAACTTCTCCGCGCTGGTGTCGGCCAACGAGTTCGACGACGACGAACGCTCCGCGTGGATCGACGCACTGATCGAACAGGGGTACTCCGAGGAGGGGGCCAAGGAGGTGCTCGAGTTCGCCGGCGCGGAGGTCGCCAAAGCAGAGATGGACGATTAACATGACCGGACACGACTACGTCACCGAGGCCGACCGCGCCCTCGAGGAGACGTACGAGGAACCGATGAGCCTCGCGGCGTACGTCGATCGGATCTTCGAGAATCCGACGATCGCCTCCCACGCCTCGAAGTACCTGCTCGAGGCGATCGAGGCCGCCGGCACCCGCACCGTGGTCGAAGAGGGCGAGGAGAAAGAGCGCTACCGCTTCTTCGACGACCCGCACAACGACGGCGAGCACGCCATCCTCGGCAACACCGAGGTGTTGAACGGGTTCGTCGACGACCTGCGATCGATCGCCGCCGGCCGGGCGAAAGACGAGAAGATCATCTGGTTCGAGGGCCCGACCGCGACCGGAAAGTCGGAGCTCAAGCGCTGTCTGGTCAACGGGCTGCGCGAGTACTCGAAGACGCCCGAGGGCCGCCGGTACACGGTCGAGTGGAACATCACCACCGCCGATGCCAGCGATCGCGGCCTGAGCTACGGCGGTGACGCCACCGCGGGCGACGACCAGAACTGGTACGAGAGCCCCGTCCAGGCCCATCCGCTGTCGGTGTTCCCCGAGAAAGTCCGAGCGGGGCTGCTCGAGCGGCTCAACGAGGAGCTCGACGATCACGTTCCGGTCCAGGTCGACGCCGAACTCGATCCGTTCTCCCGCGAGGCGTACGACTTCCTCGAGGAGCGCTACCGTCGGGAGGGCGAAGACGAGCTGTTCTCGGCGATCACGGACGAGAGCCACCTCCGCGTGAAGAACTACGTCGTCGACACGGGACAGGGCGTCGGCGTCCTCCACTCGGAGGACGACGGCCGACCCAAGGAACGGCTCGTCGGCTCGTGGATGCACGGCATGCTCCAGGAGCTAGACTCGCGAGGCCGGAAGAACCCGCAGGCGTTCAGCTACGACGGCGTCCTCTCGCAGGGCAACGGCGTCCTCACCGTCGTCGAGGACGCGGCCCAGCACGCCGACCTGCTCCAGAAGCTGCTGAACGTCCCCGACGAGCAGTCGGTGAAGCTCGACAAGGGGATCGGGATGGACGTCGACACGCAGATGCTGATCATCTCGAACCCCGACCTCGAGGCCCAGCTCAACCAGCACTCGGACCGCAACGGGATGGACCCGCTGAAGGCGCTCAAGCGCCGCCTCGACAAGCACCGCTTCGGCTATCTGACGAACCTCAGCCTCGAGACGGAGCTGATCCGGCGCGAGTTGACGAACGAGACGAACGTCTGGGAGGCCGACAGCTACGACGAACTCGCCGATCGGATCCGCGCGCCGGTGACGGTGACGATCAAAGACCGCGACGGGGAGACGCGGGTTCAGGAGTTCGCCCCGCACGCGATCGAGGCGGCCGCGCTGTACGCGGTCGTCACCCGGTTAGACGAGGAGGATCTCCCGAACGGGCTCGACCTCGTCGACAAGGCGCTGATCTACGATCAGGGCTATCTGCAGGAAGGCGATAGCCGCCGGGAGAAAGAGGAGTTCGACTTCGACGACGACGGCAACGACGGCGAGCACGGGATTCCGGTCACGTACACCCGGGACACGCTCGCGGAACTGCTCCAGACCGATCGGGACCGCCACCACGCCGAGCTGTCGGTCGAGGATATCGTCATGCCCCGCGACGTGTTGAACGCCATGGTCGAGGGGCTGATCGACGCGCCGGTCTTCTCGACGGGCGAACGCTCCGAGTTCGAGAACCGCGTCGTCCCCGTGAAGAACTACATCTACGATCAACAGGAGAGCGACGTCATCGAGGCGATCATGCACGACAAGCGCGTCGACGAGGAGACCGTCGCCGAGTACGTCGAACACGTCTACGCCTGGGAGACCGAAGAGCCGCTGTACAACGACCGCGGCGAGCGCGTCGAGCCCGACCCACTGAAGATGAAGCTGTTCGAGGTCGAGCACCTCGGGCGCTTCTCCGAGGCCGAGTACGAGGGGAACCTCCCCCGCGAGAGCGTCCGGAACTTCCGACGCGAGAAGGTCATCACGTCGCTGAACCGCCACGCCTGGGAACACCGCAACGAGGACTTCTCCGTCGAGGACGTCGACCTCACGGCGATCCCGGTGATCAAAACCGTCCTCGAGAGCCACGACTGGGACGACGTCGAGCGGACCTTCGAGGACTTCGACCCGCGGCAGTGGAGCGACCCGCCGAGCGGGACCGAGACGGCCGAAGTCAAGGCGGACACCATCGAGACGATGGTCGATCTCTTCGGCTACTCCGACGCCTCGGCCGAGCTAACGAGCAGACACGTCATGGGACAGGTGAGCTACCGATGGGACTGAGAGACGACCTCGAGCGATTCCGCGAGGTGGGTGAGCAGCGCCGCGAGGACCTCGCCGACTTCATCCAGTACGGCGACCTCGGCCAGAGCCGGCCGGGCGAGATCAAGATTCCGGTCAAGATCGTCTCGCTGCCGGAATTCGAGTACGACCAGCGCGACCAGGGCGGCGTCGGACAGGGTGAGGACGGCACGCCCGACACCGGCCAGCCGGTCGGGCAACCGCAGCCACAGCCGGGCGACGACGACGGCGAGGACGGCGAACCCGGCGAGGAGGGCGGCGACCACGAGTACTACGAGATGGACCCCGAGGAGTTCGCGGAGGAGCTCGACGAGGAACTCGGGCTCGACCTCGATCCGAAGGGCAAGAAAGTTGTCGAGGAAAAGGAGGGGCCGTTCACGGACCTCACCCGGACCGGGCCGAACAGCACGCTCGACTTCGAGCGGATGTTCAAGGAGGGGCTCAAGCGCAAGCTCGCGATGGACTTCGACGAGGAGTTCCTCCGCGAACTCTGCAAGGTCGAGGGGATCGAGCCCCGCGACGTCTTCGAGTGGGCCCGCGGCGAGAACCTGCCGGTGTCGATGGCCTGGATCGAAGAGGCCTACAAGGACATCCCCGACGAGGAACGCGGTACGTGGGACTCGATTCGGGACGTCGAAGACAACGTCGAGCGCGAGAGCGTCCAGCAGAAGATCCGCCGCGAGGGGATCCAGCACGTCCCCTTCCGCCGCGAGGACGAGCGCTACCGCCACCCCGAGATCATCGAGGAGAAAGAGAAGAACGTCGTCGTGGTCAACATCCGCGACGTCTCCGGCTCGATGCGCGAGAAGAAGCGCGAGCTGGTCGAGCGGACCTTTACCCCGCTGGACTGGTATCTCCAGGGCAAGTACGACAACGCCGAGTTCGTCTACATCGCCCACGACGCCGACGCCTGGGAGGTCGAGCGCGACGAGTTCTTCGGCATCCGCAGCGGCGGGGGGACGAAGATCTCGAGCGCGTACGAACTCGCCAACGAACTGCTAGAGGAGTACCCGTGGAGTGACTGGAACCGCTACGTCTTCGCGGCGGGCGACTCCGAGAACTCCTCGAACGACACCGAAGAGCGCGTGATTCCGATGATGGAGCAGATCCCGGCGAACCTCCACGCCTACGTGGAGACCCAGCCGAGCGGCAACGCGATCAACGCCACCCACGCCGAGGAACTCGAGCGCCACTTCGGGACCGACGCCGACGACGTCGCGGTGGCGTACGTCAACAACGAGAGCGACGTGACCGACGCGATCTACGATATTCTCTCGACGGAGAGTGATGACAGTGAGTAACGCCGACAGATTCCGCAAACAGGCCATCGCCAGCGATCTCGAGGAACCGGTCGCGGAAGCCCGGAACCTCGCGACGAAGCTCGGCCTCGAGCCCTACCCGGTGAAGTACTGGATCATCGACTACGACGAGATGAACGAACTCATCGCCTACGGCGGGTTCCAGTCGCGGTACCCCCACTGGCGGTGGGGGATGCAGTACGACAAGCAACAAAAGCAGGGACAGTACGGCGGCGGGAAAGCCTTCGAGATCGTCAACAACGACAATCCCGCGCACGCGTTCCTGCAGGAGTCGAACACGGTGGCCGACCAGAAGGCGGTCATCACCCACGTCGAGGCCCACTCCGACTTCTTCGCGAACAACGACTGGTTCGGCATGTTCACCAGCGGGCGCGCCGACGAGGAGCAGGTCAACGCCGCCGCCATGCTCGAGCGCCACGCGCGGGCCATCGACGAGTACATGTCCGACCCCGACATCGACCGCGCCGAGGTCGAGAAGTGGATCGACCACTGCCTCTCGCTCGAGGACAACATCGACCAGCATCAGGTGTTCAGCCGCCGGCTCGACGTCGACGGCCCGGCTGGCGAGGAGATCGACGAGGACCTGGCCGAGAAGCTCGACGAACTCGATCTCTCCGACGAAATCAAAGGCGAGGTCTTCAACGAGGAGTGGGTCGAGAAACTCGAGGGTGAGGAGATCACCGCGAGCTTCCCCGAGGAGCCCCAGAAGGACGTGCTGGCGTTCGTCCGCGAACACGGCAAGCAGTACGACGACGAGGCCGAGCGCGCGGTCGAGATGGCGGAGTGGCAACGCGACATCCTCGACATGATGCGCGCGGAGGCCTACTACTTCGCCGCGCAGAAGATGACCAAGGTGATGAACGAGGGCTGGGCCGCCTACTGGGAGTCGACGATGATGACCGACGAGGTCTTCGCCGGCGACGACGAGTTCCTCAACTACGCCGACCACATGGCGAAGGTACTGGCGTCGGGTGGCCTCAATCCCTACAGCCTCGGCATGGAGCTGTGGGAGTACGTCGAGAACACTACGAACCGCCGGGAGGTCCTCGAGCACCTCCTGCGCGTCGAGGGCGTTTCCTGGCGGAACCTCACCGACGTCGTCGACTTCGAGGGCGTCCTCGAGACGCTCGAGCCGCCGGACGCGATCGAAACGATCACTCCGGAAACCCTCGATTCGCTCGAGGAGGTCCCGGACGAATGGGTCGACCGCGAGGCGCTCGAGCGAGCGCGTGCGGGCGAGATCGACGTCGAGACGTACCCCTGGAAGGTGCTGACCTACGAGGGACTGGCGCGTCGACACTACTCGCTGGTCAAGCGCCAGAACCGCGGGTTCCTCGCGCGCGTCAACCAGAACGAACTCGAACGGATCGGCCGGTACCTGTTCGACGACGCCCGTTACTCGTCCGTCGAGGAGGCGCTCGAGGACGTGGACTTCACCGTCGGCTGGGACCGGATGTTCGACATCAGGGAGAGCCACAACGACGTGACGTTCCTGGACGAGTTCCTGACCCAGGAGTTCATCACCGAGAACAACTACTTCACCTACGAGCACTCGCAGGCGACGGGGCAGTTCCACGTCGCCAGCGACGCGGCCGAGGACGTCAAGAAGAAGCTGCTGTTGCAGTTCACCAACTTCGGGAAGCCGACGATCGCGGTCTACGACGGCAACTACAACAACGCGAACGAACTGCTGCTGGCGCACCAGTACAACGGCGTCATGCTCGATCTCGGGCAGGCCAAGGAGACGCTCAAGCGGATCTTCGAACTGTGGGGGCGGCCGGTGAACCTGCTGACGATCGTCAAGGAGGTCGACGAACACGACATCGAGGTCGCCAAGCGCCGCAACCGCGAACCCGAACCCGAAGAGCAGGGGAAGCTGATCCGGTACGACGGCGAAACGGTGTCAATCGAGGACGTGCCGTGGGAGGAGGTCGAACACCTCGCGGCCGACGACATCGATTACGACACCAAGCCCGACGAGTGGCTGGCGTGAGATAGATCCGGAACCCGATTCCGTTGAAATTGTCGGGAAGCGCGCGTAACACGCCCCATTCGGCCAGAACGCTTTTGTTGACTATCACACATGCAGGAGACACGATGGATGGGGATGGGGAAGGGGATGCGGCCGTCGAGCCTCGGGGTCAGGGGGCCGCCGGAATCGACGTGCCGTCAGTCCTCGCACAACTCGACGACGCTGCATCGACGGAGCAACGAGCCGCGGTCCGCCGGATCCGAACCGCGATCGACGAGCAGGGACGGACGGCGGCGTACGTCCCGACGGTGCCGAAGCTCCGAGCGCTGCTCGAGCGGCCGGACATCGACTTCCGAGTGGCGGTCGCCGCCTGTCTCGCCGATCTGGCGGCCGAGGCACCGACCGACGTTGCACCGTCGACCGCGACGATAGTCGACGTTGCCGTCGAACGCGCCGACGAGCCGGTAACGCAGGAACTCCTTCGCTGTCTCGCCGCCGTCGCCGACGAACGGCCGACCGTCGTCGCCGATCACGTCCCGGCGATCGCCGACGTGCTCGAGCGACGGTCCGGGTACGATCGCCGGGGGCTCCGAGTACTGGCACACGTCTCGAGGGCGGAGCCGACGGCGGTCGAACCCGCGGTAGACGTACTCACGGGCGCGCTGGCGGCCGATCCGGTCGAGAACGGACGACCGACGCTCCGGGCGCTCGGTCGGCTCGCCCGCTCCGACGCGTCGCTTCCCGCTCTCGGGTTCGTGACACACGTCGCCGCGCTCGTCGATCACGACGACAGCTCCCTGCGCCGCGACGCGATCGGTTGTCTCGACGACGTGGCCCGCCGCGATCCCGCCGCAGTCGAGCCGATCTGTGCCGACCTCGGGCCGGCGCTCTCGTCTCCCGATCCGGACACGCGGGCCGTCGCCGCGATCACGGTCGCTCGCGTCGCCACCGAGACCGACGCCGCGGTCGAGCCGGTTCGCGACCAGTTACTCGAGTTGCTCGCGGACGATCAGCCACGCGTTCGGGCGAACGCCTGCATCGCGCTCGGGAACGGACGCGTCGCTGCGGCCGCGCCCCGACTCGCGACCCTCGCGTACGAGGACCCCGCGCCGAACGTTCGCGATCGCGCGTCGTGGGCCGCCGAGCGGCTCTCGGCGAGGCAGTAGTCCTGCGGTCCGCGGTGGGACCGGAACGAACTCTATTCTCGCGGCCGTGGGACCGGCTATGGCGTTCACCGTCGAGACCGAGTCGCGGCTGACGACCGTCGACGTGACCGATCGCATCGCTGCGGCCGTCCCCGAGGACCTCGAGTCGGGGACCTGTACGGCCTTCGTCGAACACACGACCGCGGGCCTCGTCGTCCAGGAGAACGAGCCGCGGCTTCGCGGCGACCTCGAGTCGTTCCTGCGGGATCTGGTTCCCGACGAGGGCCACGCGCACGACCAGCTAGACCGCAACGCGGACTCGCATCTGCGGGCTGCGCTGGTCGGCCCCGACGTGACGATCCCGGTCGCGGACGGTGAGTTGGCGCTGGGGACGTGGCAGTCGGCGCTGCTCGTCGAGTGTGACGGGCCGCGAACGCGGACGGTGTCCGTGACGACCGTCGGGGACTAGGGTCGGTTCTGGAACGCAGGTCCCTCGTTCGGACAGCGGCGACTCCATTCGGACGTTCGGCGTGGGCCCGCGTCCGCTCGTGCGCTGCCGTCCAGGTAAATTCTATACAGTAATCAATAGATATAAGTTGGGATAGTTCGGCAATTAGGGTGGAGGCCGCGTCTCTGAGCGGTGGTGTACGCGAACACCCCGGGTGATTGGGTCACCCGAGACTCGGCTTCCAAATCCCCGAACCGGGAGCAAGGAAGCATGATTCCGTACATTCTACCGGGACATAAACGTCCCGCACGGCGGAGGAATCGCACGACGCAACCGATCTCACCTTCGAAACGGCCACCGGAGTCTGGTCGCGATGCGTAGCGATCTCGAGGCCAGCGAGGACGACGAGACGCCGCCGCGCCCGGCCTGTCCGAACTGCGGCGAACCGGTCGCCGTCGTCACTGCCGTCGGCCCCCACACGGGCACCGCCAGCCCGTGTGGTTGTTCGGTAACGCCCGGGTTGCTCAAGCGTGAGCACTAGGCCGTATCCAGCCTCGGACTCCAGCGGCCCCCGGTGACCTGTCGGCTTGCGACCCGGACTCGAGTACGTACTTTTCTCGCTGTCGCTCGGATCTGCGACCGCTCGGTCGGCCACCGGAAGACGCGACGGTCCTCCGAGTCGTCGCTCGGCCGCTCACTGTAGTCGCCGTGGTGACGACACGATATCGCGCGAGTTCCAAAGCACTTAGCAACGACGTTTAAGCGAACACCCTGGCTAGATAGAGTCGATTACTCGATTGGATGAGACAGACACCGATTGGTCGGTCGTGATCCCCCGATGAGTGGCCGACGCGACGAGCCGGTCGACGTACTCCTCGTCGAGAACGACGACTCGGACGCTCGGCTCATTCGCGAGTCGTTCGACAAGGTAGCTGTCGAAACGTCGCTTCGCCTCGCTACCGACGGTGACGAGGCGTTGACGATCCTCACCGACCGCGGCGACGAGCCGCCGGCGATCCCCGACCTCGTCTTGCTGGACCTGGAACTCCCGGGGATGAACGGGTTCGAGTTGCTCGAGACGCTCACGGACGAGCATTCTCTCGCCCGGCTTCCGGTGCTCGTCCTGACGCGATCGGCGACCGTCGCGGACGTCCACGAGAGCTACGACCTCGCGGCGAACGCGTATCTTACGAAACCAACCGATCCGGACGAGTACGCCGAGATGGTCGAAGCGGTCGCGGACTTCTGGTTCAGGCGGGCCGCCCTGCCGACCAATCGGTCGTAGACTCCTCGTCGGACTCACCCGGTCGGAAACGGCCCCCACCTTTGATGCGACCAGCCCGCACACCGTCTGGTATGGCAGTGACGACTGCGTTCGACGTCGACTTCAGCGGTACCGTCGCGGTGATTACGGGCGCAAGCGGCGCGCTCGGCAGCGCCGCCGTCGATCGCTTCCTCGAGGCGGGCGCGACCGTCTGTGCCGTCGACGTCGTCGCGCCGGCCGACGACGACAGCCTGCTCGAGCGCGATCCCGGCGAGGAGTCCGCTCTCGCGTTCTACGAGGGGGACCTGACCGACGAGGACGACGTCGCGGGGCTGCTGGAGTCCATCGCCGCGGACCACGACCGGATCGATCACCTGCTGAACATCGCCGGGACGTGGCGCGGCGGCGATCACGTCGAGGAGACGGCGCTCGAGGAGTTCGAGATGCTCGTGGACGTCAACCTGAAGACGGCCTTCCTCGCGTCCAAACACGCCCTGCCCCACCTGCAAGAGAGCGAGGGATCGATCGTCAGTATCAGCGCCCGATCCTCGCTCGAGGGTGGCGAGGGGGACGGCCCCTATCGGATTACGAAGGCCGGCATCCGGCTACTGACGGAGACGCTCGCCGAGGAGAACCGAGGAACGGTGCGGGCAAACTGCGTGATGCCGAGCGTGATCGATACGCCGATGAACCGGGAGATGATGCCCGACGCCGATCACGACGAGTGGGTCGACCCGAGCGAGATCGCGGACGTGATGGCCTTCCTCTGTAGCGACGGGGCGACGGTGACGAGCGGCGCTGCCGTGCCGGTATACGGCGAAGCCTGAATCAATCTATTCTTGAGTTAACAAATACTCGGTTTTTAAGAACAACCTTATGGTGGAGAACTAGAGATAACGCTTGGCGAAATCACATGGAGAAATTAATTAAAATCCGGGTTATTATCTCACTGGCTGATACGCTCATATATCACTCTCTACCTATATTCGGTCAGATCCGCATAAATCAGAAATTCCGATCTAGACGGTCTGTTCGAGCCACCCCGCAAAGTCTCCCGTGAGGAAGTCGTAATAGCCGCTGATACCCAGCAGGACGACTACTAACAGACCGATGACCGCTGGAATGCGAAGCAACCACAGCCAGGCGATACCCCACGATCCCAGGTCGCCAATACCCTGTTCGAGTTCGTCGATTGCAAAGTCGGAGATTTCCCACCCGACGAAGAGTGCGATCAGGAAGCCGCCGGACACGAGCAAAATATCGTTGACCAGTTTGTCGTAGAGGTCGAGAACGACGATATCATACGTCGTTGGAAGTCCGACGAGGAAAATAACGACGCTGATGATCGTGGTCGCCGACAGTCGGTCCATTCCGTGCTCGTCGATCAGGTAGGAAACGACCACCTCGAGAATACTGATTGCGCTCGAGAGAGCGGCGATGGCGACAGTGAAAAAGAAGATCGCGCCGATGAGTCCACCGAACGAGATTTCCCCGAACGCAGCGGCGAGTGTCACGAAAACCGCACCGGCACCGGGGGAACCGGGGTTCACTCCCGCGCTGAAGAAGATCGGGAAGACGACGAGACCGGCGAGTAACGCAATGAAAGTGTCAAACCCGACGATAATCAGGCCGTCTTCGGCGAGGTTTCGGTCTTCACCGAGATATGAGGCATAGGTGATCATCACACCCATTCCCAGTGAAAGAGTAAAGAACGCCTGCCCAGCAGCTGCAGGAAGTATATTTTGCCACTCTGAACCGATGTAGCCGAAATCAGGGGAAAGGTAGTACGCGTACGCCTCACCCGATCCCTCGAGGGTGAAGGCATAGATCGCCATTCCAATCATAATAACGATAATTGCAGGAACCATCACTTTCACTGCGAGTTCGATTCCACGCCGGATACCAAAACCGACAATAACGATTATCGCCAGCATGAACAGGGCATGGAAGAGTACCGCATCTAGTCCGCTCGCCACGGAGAGGAACTGCTGCTCGGCACCCGCGACATCAGCAACGTAGTCGTTCTGCAGTCCCAGGAGTACGTATCGGAACGTCCATCCTGCGACGACGCTATAGTACGAAAGAATGAGGAAACCGGTTGTGAAGAAGAGCCATCCGGCATATCGGAATCGTCCTGCTGCAAGCTGTTTCACCGCACCGACCGGATTGAGTTCGGTTCGGCGACCGATGACGAATTCTGCAAGCATCACGGGGAACCCGATTAACGCGATAAACAGGAGGTAAATGAGTACGAACCCTGCACCACCTTCCTGTCCAACCTGAAACGGGAACCGCCAGATGTTTCCTAATCCCACTGCGCTTCCGACTGCGGCGAGGATGAAGCCTGTTCGTGTCGCCCATGACTCGCGTTGTGCCATGTCCGAGAGGACAGTCCCGTGCACCTAAAACCTTACATTTGAGCATTGTATTCATTATTTTTTAATTCCTCTATCGCTCGACAACATTCAGTTTGAAGACGGACCCTGTTCGCCGGAATGTCATTCTATAAATGAATACAAACTGAACAAGACGACGGCCGGTTCGAACTCGATCGGTTGCCGTCCGGACAGAGCGCAGATCCCGTCGCTCGGTTCGCCCCTAGTCGCCGTCAATGCAGTCGATTTGTCGTGAAGTATTTCAACCCCCGGTGTAACACTCGAACAAGTATGAGTACCGGTAACGTAAGAGGGAGGCTGTCTGACACGACAGCCCAGGAAATGGTGGGGGCGGTACTGCTGCTCGGGATCGCCGTTTTGGCGCTCGATCTGGTCCGCCTGCTCGTGACGGGGGAGCTGTCGATCGCGCGGTTGGGATCGTATCTCTGGGCGGGGATCGTCGACTCGCTGTACATCGGTCTCGCGGCGATCGGGCTCTCGATGACCTACAGCATTCTTCGGTTCGCGAACTTCTCGCACGGCGATCTCATCACGACCGGCGCGTTTTCCGGGTGGACCGTCGCCTACCTCGTCGGTGGGATCGGCGTCGCGGACCTGAGCAGTCGACTGTTGCTTCGAGCGAACGGCGGTGCACAGCCCGGGGCTGTGGGGATGGACGTACTCGCCGCACCGCTCGCGATCGTTCTCGGACTCGTCGCGGCCGTGATCGTCACGGTGCTCGTCGCGCTCGCGATCGATCGACTCGTCTACCGGAAGTTGCGCGACGAGGATGGTATCGCGCTGCTCATCGCCAGCGTCGGTGTCGCGCTCGCGTTACGATATCTCCTCGCCGTGTTCTACACGACGGACACCCGCGGCGTCGTGGCCCAGGCACCGTCACCTGGCGGCGTCGACCTCCATCAGCTGACGCTGGTCGTCTCGGCGGTCTCGTTGATGCTCGGCATTCACCTGCTCTTGCAGTACACGAAACTCGGCAAGTCCATGCGCGCGATGTCCGACAACAAGGACCTCGCGCTCATCACGGGCATCCCGACCGAACGCGTGATCTTCGCGACCTGGGTGATCGGGGCCGGCCTGGCCGGTGCCGCCGGCTATCTCATCGTCCTCGATCGCGGCCAGGTCTCGATCAATCTCGGCTGGTTCCTCCTGCTCCTGATCTTCGCGGCCGTCATCCTCGGCGGCATCGGGTCGATCTACGGGGCAATCGCGGGATCGCTCGTCATCGGCATCACCATCAATCTCTCGCTGGTCTGGATTCCGTCGGACATGAACGAGATCGCAGCGTTCACGCTGATGATCGTCGTCCTGATATTCCGGCCCGACGGGCTGTTTAGCGGGGTGGAGACGGCATGACCGCGCTCGAAGAGCGGCTATCCGACCGCGTGTCCGAGCTGGGACTGCCACAGTGGGCGGTCGACCTGCTACTGATCGGCGGGGTCGTGCTGGCGACGTACGCCCTGTTCATCGTCATCGGGATCGTGTTCGGCGTCAGCACCAACCTGATCGTCGGGCAGCTCCAGCAGATCACGTTTTTCGCCGCCGTCTACGCGCTCGCCGCGCTCGCGTTGAACCTCCACTGGGGATACACCGGCCTGTTCAACATCGGCGTCGCCGGCTTCATGGCCGTCGGCGCGTACACGATGGGGATGCTGACCGCCGCTCCGGACGGCTCACCGCCCGGGCTGGGACTCCCCCTGATCGTCGGCGTCGTGGGCGGCATGATCGCCGCCTCGCTGGTCGGCTTCGTCGCGGCCCTGCCGGCCCTGCGGGTACGAGCGGACTACTTCGCGATCGTCACGCTCGGCCTCTCCGAGATCATTCGTCGCGCCCTGCTCTCGCGATCGCTTCAGGAGTTCGAGATCGCCGGCTACGCCCTCGGAACCGGCGGTGGCAGCGGGATCCGCGCCCCGTCGACCGACGTCGTCGCCGATTACTTGCTGTACGTCGGCGCTGACCGAACTGGCGACCCGACGACGCTCGGAGCCGTCTTGTTCGAATCCGCGGAACTCCTCGGAATCCAGCCGTCAATTATCAGAAACGGCGTCTACACGCTCATCTTGATCGCGTTCGTCGTCGCCTTCTACGTGCTGTTGACCCGGATCGCGTACTCCCCGTTCGGTCGCATCCTCAAGGCGATCCGCGAGGACGAACTCGCAGCCCGCTCGCTCGGCAAGGACACGAACCGCACGAAGATCAAGGTCTTCATGCTCGGCTGTGCGCTGATGGGGCTCGCCGGCATCCTCTGGCAGGGAAGCCGAACCCAGATCAGCCCGAACAGCTTCATGCCGATCGTGACGTTCTACATCTTCGTCGCACTCATCGTCGGCGGCTCGGGCTCGAACACCGGCAGCATCGTCGGCGGCTTCGCGTTCGCCGCGTTCCTCTATCAGGGCCCTCGATTCCTCCGAACGATCGTCCGAGCGCTCGTCGACGTCCGCGCACCGCCGACCATCTACGACGCGTTCGTCCCGCTGGCCTCGGGCGACCCCCTGCCGCTGCTCGGGTACGCCATCGGCAGTCTCGACGAGATACGATACATCTTCATCGGACTCGTCCTCATCGTCCTCATGATCCGACGCCCCGACGGCCTGCTCGGCCATCGAAAAGAGATCGCAGCCGCGACCGACCTCTCACGCCGACCCGCCGCAACCAACGGAGGTGAGACCGATGAGTGACGTCGATACGGAGTCCCGCCCCGCTGACGGCGGCGAGGCCACCGCCGAACCGACCAGCCGATCGACCGACTCGTCCATCCTCGAGATCCGCGAGCTCGAGAAACACTTCGGCGGCATCACCGCCGTCGACGGCGCGAGCTTCGCGGTCGAACGCGGGACGATTACGGGACTGATCGGGCCGAACGGGGCCGGGAAGTCCACGACGTTCAACTGCATCACCGGCGTTCACACCCCCGACGCGGGGTCCGTCGTCTTCGACGGCGACGAGATCACCGGCCGGGAACCCCACCAGATCGCCAACCGCGGACTCGTCCGTACGTTCCAGATCGCCCGCGAGTTCCCCGAGATGACCGTTCTCGAGAACATGATGCTCGCGCCGAAAGCGCAGCTCGGGGAGTCGCTGTGGCGCTCTGTCATGCCGATCGCCAGACGCGAGGTCGTCGAACAGGAGGCGGTGACGCGCGACCGCGCCTGGGAGATGCTCGAGTTCTTCGAGATCGACCACCTCGCCCACGAGTACGCCGGCAACCTCTCGGGCGGCCAGCGGAAACTGCTCGATCTCGCGAGGGCATTGCTGACCGAGCCGGAGATGCTGCTGTTGGACGAGCCGATGGCTGGAGTCAACCCGTCGCTCGAGAAGAAGCTCCTGGAGCACGTGCACGAACTGCAGGAGCAGGGCTACACCTTCCTCCTGGTCGAACACGATATGGATGTCATCATGAATCACTGCGAACACGTCATCGTCATGCATCAGGGATCGGTTCTCGCCGAAGGGACGGCCGAGGACATCAAGGCCGACGAGGCGGTCGTCGAGGCCTACCTCGGGGGTGACGTCTGATGGGACTGCTCGAGGTTTCGGATCTCGACGCGGGATACGGCGACCTGCAGATCCTCGAGGGCGTCGACATGACCGTCGACGGCGGCGAGTACGTCACGATCGTCGGTCCGAACGGGGCGGGGAAATCGACGGTCATGAAGTCGATCTTCGGGCTGACAAGCTACATGGGCGGCTCGATCGAGTTCGACGGTGCGGAGATCAGCTCCTCCCGCCCCGAGGATATCATCGCGACGGGGATCGGCTACGTCCCGCAGAACGACAACGTCTTCGCGTCGCTATCGGTCAAAGAGAACCTCGAGATGGGGGCCTACATTCTCGACGACCTTCCCGAGGATCGGTTGCGGGGGATCTACGACCGATTCCCCATTCTCGAGGAGCGCAAGTCCCAGAAAGCGGGGACGATGAGCGGCGGGCAACAGCAGATGCTCGCGATGGGGCGGGCGCTGATGCTCGATCCCGACCTCCTCATGCTCGACGAACCGAGCGCCGGGCTCGCGCCCGATCTGGTCGACGACATGTTCGACCGGATCGACGAGATCAACGACGACGGGACGGCGATCCTGCTCGTCGAGCAGAACGCCAAAGAGGCGTTGCGCCGGTGTGACCGGGGGTACGTTCTCGTCCAGGGGCGGAACAGGTACGTCGACAGCGGCGACGCGCTGCTGGCCGACGAGCAGGTTCGACAGGACTTCCTCGGCGGATAGCGCGGCCGTTCGGCCGCGCCGACACGGACCGGCCGCGGATCGTGCGAGTTTCGGTCGGGCCGCGTTCTCGCGGTACCGATGGCTCTTCTCGCTTCGTCTCTCGAAAAAATTGGGTAATCGCGAGCCGGACCGATCAGGCTTCGAAATCGATCTCTTCGACCGTCTCGACGCCGCCGTCGCCGAACTGGAAGATTTCGTAGGTGACCGCCTGCATGTCACCGTTGTCGTCGAAATTGACGCTGCTCGAGGCGCCCTGGTAGTTGACCGACTCGCCGTCGTCGACCAGCTGAACGGCCTCCTCGAGGTTACTCGGGCCGACCTCCTCGCCGTCGGGGTTCGCGACGTCACGGAGGCTGTCGCGGATCGCGGGCCCGTCCGTCTCGCCGGCGGCGATGCTCGCGAGGATGTTGACGGCCGTGGCGTCGTAGGCCTGCGCGGTGAACACGCCGGGGTCGTCGCCGTACTCTTCCTGGAAGAGCTCCGTGAACGCGTCCTGTTCGGGACCGGCGGCCAGCGGGGCCGTCCCGACGACGTTGTCCATCGAATTGTCGACGTTGCCGGGGAGGTCGCCGTCGCGGAGGCCGTCGGTCACCATGATCGTCTGCCCGCTGTCGAAGTCGGAGTAGTAGTCCCGGAAGATCTGTTCGCCGCTTGCCGGGTAGCCGATGACGATCATCATGTCCGGATCGTCCGCCAGCGCGCTCTCGAGCGCGGACGTGTACGACGGCTGTTCCGCCTCGAACGAGACGGTGTTCGAGACCGTCCCGCCGAGCTCTTCGAAGGCGGTGACGAACGAGTCCGAGAGCTGTTGTCCGTAGTCGTTGTTCAGGTAGAACGATGCTGCGGACTCGAGCCCGCGCTCTTCGTACGCGACGTTCGCCATGACTTCGCCCTGCAGGGCGTCGCTGGGACAGGTCCTGAAGAGGAAGTCGTCGTCCTCGAGGTTGGTGATCGTCGGCGCGGTACTCGCCGGGGAGATCCCCACGACCTGGTTGGGAATCAGCGTGTCCTCCGCGACCGTGATCGTCACCTGCGAGGACGCCGCACCGGTGATCGCCGGATAACCGGCGTTGACGAGCGCCTTCGCACCGCTCACACCGGCGTCCGGCTGTGACTCCGTGTCCTCTTCGCGAATGTCGATCGTGAAGTCGCTGTCCTCGAGTTGCGTCCCGGGCAGGATCGCCGCGTCCCGGATCGGCGCGCCGAGGTTCCCCAGGTCGCCCGTAACCGGCTGGAGGACGCCCACCATCGCGTCGGCATCGCCCCCGCCGCCGACCCCGTCACCGATACATCCAGCAACGCTAGCGATACCTGCAGCACCCAGCCCCTTTAGTACGTGTCGTCGATCAAATCCCATTGCTATGGCGTTACAAGGTAATTTCTAATATAAGACTCTTTGGTGAATCGCAAATACAGTTCCTATCCGGAACGCGGAGGGTTTGCGGGGGAACCAGCAAACAATCATTCGTTCGATTACATTTCCGTGCTATGTGTGAACACTCAAACCCTCATGGGAAATAATACGAGTTACAGAACGCTTTTTATGCAGGTGACCGTTGCCTCGGGCAATGAGTTGGCACGGGAGGGTTTCCCTATGACGATGGAGGATCGCATCGAGGAACTCGAGGAGCTCCGCGAGGAAGCGCGGAACGGCGGCGGGGAAGCGCGGATCGAGAAACAACACGACAAGGGGAAGATGACCGCCCGCGAGCGGATCGATTACTTCCTCGACGACGGGTCCTTCACGGAGTTCGACCAGCTCCGGACCCACCAGACGAGCCAGTTCGGAATGGAGGAGAAGAAAATTCCCGGCGACGGCGTCGTCACGGGCTACGGCGAGGTCAACGGGCGAACCACCTTCGTCTTCGCCCACGACTTCACCGTCTTCGGCGGCTCGCTCGGGGAGGTCTTCGCCGAGAAGGTCTGCAAGGTCATGGACATGGCGATGGAGGTCGGCGCGCCCGTCATCGGGCTCAACGACTCCGCGGGGGCTCGCATTCAGGAGGGCGTCAAGAGCCTCGCCGGCTACACCGAGATCTTCCGCCGGAATCAGGAGGCCAGCGGCGTCATCCCCCAGATCTCCGCGACGATGGGACCGTGTGCCGGCGGTGCCGTCTACTCGCCGGCGATCACCGACTTCATCTTCATGGTCAAGGACACGAGCCACATGTACATCACCGGTCCCGGCGTCACCAAGACCGTCACCGGTGAGGAGGTCACCCACGAGGAACTCGGCGGCGCGATGACCCACGCCAACAAGACCGGCGTCGCCCAGTTCGCCTGCGAGAGCGAAGAGCAGGCGCTCGACGACATCAAGCGGCTCCTCTCCTATCTTCCCCAGAACAACGTCGAGGACCCGCCGCGCGTCGAACCGTGGGACGACCCCGACCGCCGCGACGAGGCGCTCACCGACATCGTCCCGCCGAGCCCGCAGAAGCCCTACGACATGACGAACGTCATCGATAGCGTCGTCGACGAGGGCTCGTTCTTCGAAGTGGCGGACAACTTCGCCCAGAACATCGTCGTCGGCTTCGGTCGCCTGGACGGGCGATCGGTCGGTCTCGTCGCCAACCAGCCGCGAGTCAACGCCGGGACGCTGACGGTCGACGCCTCGATGAAGGCCTCGCGGTTCGTCCGCTTCTGTGACTCGTTCAACATCCCCATCGTCACCTTCGTCGACGTCCCCGGCTACATGCCCGGGACCGATCAGGAACACCGCGGGATCATCCGCCACGGTGCGAAACTGCTCTACGCCTACGCCGAGGCGACCGTCCCGCTGCTGACCGTCATCACCCGGAAGGCCTACGGCGGCGCGTACTGCGTCATGGCCTCGAAGAACCTCGGCGCGGACGTCAACTACGCCTGGCCGACCGCCGAAATCGCCGTCATGGGTCCGCAGGGCGCGGTCAACATCCTCTACCGCGAGGAACTCCAGGAGGCGGACAACCCCGACGAACTCCGCGACGAACTCATCGACGAGTACCGCGAGGAGTTCGCCAACCCCTACACCGCTACCGACAAGGGCTTCCTCGACGACGTCATCGTTCCAACCGAAACCCGGCCGCGACTGATCGCCGACCTCGAGATGCTCGAGTCCAAGCGCGAACAGAACCCGGACAAGAAACACGGCAACATCCCGCTGTAGTCAGATGACCTCACGACAGACCACCGCCGACGGCGCGACGCCGTCGGCCGACGAGACCGCCGCCACCGACGAGTCGTCGGAACTCGAGGCGGTCCTGCCCGGGGACGTCACCCTCGACCTGCCGGACGACGCGGACGACGAGGAGGCCGCAGCGATCGCGGCCGCCGTCGGCGCGCACCTCCACGATCGGGCGCTCGCGGCTGCCGCGGCGGCGGCCGAGGGCGAGGAGACGTGGGACGACAAGCGATGGGCCTTCGCGGGCCGCGTTCGCGCACAGCAACACCGGACCGTCCGTGTTCCGCGTGATGCACCGACCGACCCGTGGTCGGCCGCGGGACGGACGAAACAGTTCTGACGACGGTCGAAAACAACGTTTCTGGCGCAGCCCGATCGCGACGTCCGTTCCACCGATAGTGACGCCACCGGGAAGATCGTTCGAGTGCGCCGAGCGGATCACCCGCACGCGTCGAGAGAACCAGCTCCCTCGGAGCTGCCGAAACGATAACCCACGGTCACTGGATCGACACCGAACTGCCGATCGTTCGAACGAACGAGTCCGGAACGGTCACGTACACGCCGGGTTCGACGCGAGCCATCGAACCTGCTCCGCCCATTCCGCTGGAAGAGGCCTACGACGAAGTCGAGACCGTGACCGTCGAGAACGAGTCGGACGAGCGGTATCGCCTCGAGGGCCACGCGGAAAGCTCGGGCACTACGAGAACGTCTCGTTCACGCTCACGCTCGCCGAGGACGGCCATCTGACGGCCTACGCGCTCGAGGGCGAGCTGACGGCCGACGGCGATCGGCGATTCGTCACGGAGGAGTTCACACAGGAGATCACGGCCGTCGAACCGACCGAACCGGCGTGGCTCGAGGAGGGCCGCGACGAGATCGAAGAACGGATGAATTCGAGCAGTGACGACTGACGACGGGGGATTCCCACCCGAGGGCCACGCCTACTCCGCGTCAGCGTCCGGTTCCGATTCGTCATCAGAGCCCGACATGGTGATCGGATTTTCGGCCTCCATTCCGACGTCCTGGCCTTCTTTGATCGCCCGAGCCTGCTCTTCCATCGCTTCGACGTCCATCTCGGCTTGCTCGTCGATCTCGCCGATGATGTCGGCGATGTCGTCCAGTCCGATCAGTTCGCGCGTCTCCTCGTCGAACTCGAGGCTGTCGAGTTCCGCCCCGTTGCCTTTCACGTCGCTGCCGGAGAGGTGCTTCCCGTAGCGGCCGACCAGCGACGAGAGTTCCTGCGGGAGGACGAACGTCGTCGACTCGCCCTGTCCGATCTCCGCGAGCGTCTCCATGCCCTTGTCGATGACGGCGCGTTCGCCCATCGATTCGGCGGAGCGCGCACGCAGGACGGTCGAAATGGCGTCACCCTGTGATTCGAGGATCTGGCTCTGCTTTTCACCCTGGGCGCGGATGATGTTCGACTGCTTGTCACCCTCTGCCTTCTCGACGGCGCTGCGGCGTTCGCCCTGCGCCTCGAGGATCATCGCTCGACGGCGGCGCTCGGCGGAGGTCTGTTCCTCCATCGCGCCCTTGACGCCCGCGGACGGCGTGACCTCGCGGACCTCGACGCTCTCGACGCGGATCCCCCACTCGTCGGTGGGTTCGTCGAGTTCGGTGCGGATTCGCTCGTTGATCATCTCGCGCCGGCTCAGCGTATCGTCGAGTTCCATGTCGCCGATCACGGCGCGCAGCGTCGTCTGTGCGAGGTTCGAGACCGCCCGCTGGTAGTCGTCGACCTCGAGGAACGCGCGTTTGGCGTTCATCACGCGGATGTAGACGACGGCGTCGGCGGTCACCGGCGAGTTGTCGCGGGTGATCGCTTCCTGCTGGGGGACGTCCAGCGTCTGCGTTCGCATGTCGAACGTGTATATCCGCGAGACGAACGGCGGCACGATGTTCAGTCCGGGCTTGAGCAGCTTCCGGTATTCGCCGAAGACGGTCAGCGCGGCCCTGTCGTAGGCGTCGACGATCTCGATCATCTGCCAGACCGTGATCACGACGAGGAGGAGTCCCGCGAGCCCGACGAGTACCAGCGGATCCTCGAGCACCGATTGCGTCTGTAGTGGACCGTGTGTAAACTCGTACATCGTGTGTATCAGGGGTTCGGACCGGATAACAGTTGTCCATAACTAGCATGGGTCACGATAGATGACGGTTCGACCCGGGGAACGCGAGTCCACGTCTGGGTCGAGACGGCGGCAGCCGCGTGGCACGTTCGCGGCCCCGCGCTCGTGCGCTCCGTCGGTTCGGTACCGTCGATCGTCCCCCGCGCTCGGGGTCAGGGTGACCGACCCGCTGCTATCGGCGGCTTCGCCTTGTGAAGCTGGCAATACCTGTCGCGTTGTCGAATCAGTTGCGAAAAAGTAAGGTAGGGCCCTGCCGACGTTTCCCACAGGAATGTTCAGGAAGGTTCTCGTGGCGAACCGCGGGGAAATCGCCGTGCGAGTCATGCGGGCGTGTGAAGAGTTGAACATCGGGACCGTCGCCGTCTACTCCGAGGCCGATTCGGATTCGGGGCATGTGCGCTACGCCGACGAGGCGTACAACGTGGGACCGGCGCGCGCGGCAGACTCCTACCTCGATCACGAGGCCGTCATCGAGGCCGCGCGGAAGGCCGACGCCGACGCCATCCACCCCGGCTACGGCTTCCTCGCGGAGAACGCCGAGTTCGCGAGCAAGGTCGAGAAGGCGGAGGGGATCACCTGGATCGGCCCGTCCAGCGACGCGATGGAGTCCCTCGGCGAGAAGACCAAGGCCCGCACGATCATGAACGAGGCCGACGTCCCGATCGTCCCCGGAACGACCGACCCCGTCACCGACCCGGCGGAGGTCACAGCGTTCGGCGAGGAGTACGGCTACCCCATCGCCATCAAGGCCGAAGGCGGCGGCGGCGGCCGCGGGATGAAGGTCGTCTGGGACGAGAGTGAGGTCGAGGAACAACTCGAGAGCGCCAAGCGCGAGGGCGAGGCCTACTTCGACAACGACTCCGTCTATCTCGAGCGCTACCTCGAGCAGCCCCGACACATCGAAGTCCAGATCGTCGCCGACGAGCACGGGAACGTGCGCCACCTCGGCGAGCGCGACTGTTCGCTCCAGCGCCGCCACCAGAAGGTCATCGAGGAGGGGCCGTCCGCCGCGCTGACCGACGAACTCCGCGAGAAAATCGGCGAGGCCGCCCGTCGGGGCGTCGCCGCCGCCGACTACACCAACGCCGGAACCGTCGAGTTCCTCGTCGAGGAAGAGCCCGGACGCGACGGCCCGCTGGGCCCCGACGCGAACTTCTTCTTCCTCGAGGTCAACACGCGGATCCAGGTCGAACACACGGTCACCGAGGAGATCACCGGTATCGACATCGTCAAACGGCAGATCCGGATCGCCGCCGGCGAGGAGATCGACTTCGATCAGGACGACGTCGACATCGACGGCCACGCGATGGAGTTCCGGATCAACGCCGAGAACGCGGCCGACGACTTCGCGCCCGCGACCGGCGGGACGCTCGAGACGTACGACCCGCCGGGCGGCGTCGGCGTCCGCCTGGACGACGCCCTCCGACAGGGCGACGACCTCGTCACCGACTACGACTCGATGATCGCGAAGCTCGTCGTCTGGGGCGAGGACCGCGACGAGTGTATCGAGCGCTCGCTGCGCGCTCTCCGCGAGTACGAGATCGGGGGCATCCCGACGATCATCCCGTTCCACCGGCTGATGCTTACCGACGAGGAGTTCGTCCGGAGCACGCACACCACGAAGTACCTCGACGAGGAACTCGACGAGAGCCGCATCGAGGAGGCCCAGGAACAGTGGGGCGGCGACGTCGGCAACGGCGGTGCCGGCGACGACGAGGAGTCTGTCGAGCGCGAGTTCACCGTCGAGGTCAACGGCAAGCGCTTCGAAGTCGAACTCGAGGAACACGGTGCGCCCGCCATCCCGACCGGGAACGTCGACGCCGGCGGACAGGCGAGCCGACCGGAGCCGTCCGGCGGCTCCAGTAGCGACGGTGGTGCGGAACTCGAGGGCGAGGGCGAGACCGTCGACGCCGAGATGCAGGGGACGATCCTCGGTATCGAGGTCGAGGAGGGCGACGACGTGGCCAGCGGCGACGTGTTAGTCGTCCTCGAGGCCATGAAGATGGAAAACGACATCGTGGCGTCCCGCGGCGGGACGGTCACCCAGATCGCCGTCGAGGAAGGCGACAGCGTCGACATGGGCGACACGCTGGTCGTCCTCGAGTAACGGCGACCGATCGCAGTCGCCACCGGCGGCTCGCAGTCGGAGCCCCGGTCGCGGCCGCGAACGCATTCGGCACAACGCCGACGGCGGTCTCGGGTCACGGTGTACCTGCACGCGCCGCCGGCTCGAGGCCCTGCACTCTGCGAGCGGGCGACGGGAACTGACGGGCAGCTGGACACTGTAATCTGAAGGATTATTTTCGCTTCTGCTTTCCTTCTAATTACCAATATATAAATAGTCGGGAAATTTATGCGTTAGTTTCGCCAATCATCGACACTAGCACGATATAGAATGACAATCTGGAATATTATGCCCTATTTTGTGCCGCTTCTGAATTCTTGTCGCGTGTGATTTTGTATACGGCAAAAATAACCATAACAGCCCCGATGAACATGAAAACTACTGTTTTGTACGGGAATCCGAAAATAGCTTCGAATAATACGATACCTGCAATACCCAGATAGAATATGGTTTCAAACGCTCCGGCGTTGTTTTCTTCCACATATACTGTTACGAATGGAACAACGTACCTCTTCTGGTGAGTATGGGCGAGTATAGTCAAAAGGTAGTTTTCCCAGATCGAATCTGGGGTGAATACCTCGAACACAATTGTCGCCAGCGGCTTT
Organism: Natrinema salaciae; assembly: GCF_900110865.1. Taxonomy (NCBI): domain Archaea; kingdom Methanobacteriati; phylum Methanobacteriota; class Halobacteria; order Halobacteriales; family Natrialbaceae; genus Natrinema; species Natrinema salaciae. The sequence continues at coordinate 340,481 of NZ_FOFD01000002.1, read as the reverse complement.
CGATTCTCGTCCGATATCGAAGGCCGATGACGGACGTATTCGCGATCGACTGGATGACGTTCGGGTGATGCTCGTCGCGCGCCACCTGGCTGTGTTGTTCGCTCTCGATCAGGTGAGTGAGGACCGCGTCGATCACGTCCGACGTCGGCGGCTCGCCGTCGGGCCCATCTCGCACGATCTCGCTGGCCTGCTCGCGCTGGGCTTCGCGACGGCGTGGGGGGCGGAGTCGGCCGGCTACGACCTCACGTCGAAACGGTCCATGAAAAAGACGGCGGCGAGCAGGGTACTCGCCGGACGGTCGTCCTCGAAGACGCGACCGGCGAAGGCTGGCCGTCGATCCGATGCTCATCCCACCCCGGTGTCGCGTGCGCTCGACCGCGAGCGGTCGGGACGAGCCCCGTATCGTTGCGGCGGCTCCACCGAGCCACCGTTCGCGGCGTCCGGGGCCGTGTCGATCGTCCGGATTCGGCTGCGAACCGCCGATTCGGACCGGCCAGTCGGCAGTCAGTCCCCGCTCGAGACGCCGCGGGGCTCGCCGTCGCCGTCGTCCCAGGGAAGGGGGCCCTCGTACCCTTCGGGAACGAACGGGCAGAGCGGATCGCTCGCGAGCGGGTCGCCGGTGTGGGCGAACGCGCGCGACCGACTCCCGCCGCAGACGTGCCGATAGGGGCAGGCACCGCACTTGCCCGAGAGGTTGTCGCGGTCGCGCAGCGACCGGAACAGTGGTGATTCCCGATAGCGTTCCGTGACCGGCCGATCGCGGACGTTGCCGGCCGACTCCGGCAAGAACCCGGAGGGGAACACCTCGCCGGTGTGGCTGACGAACGCGAAGCCGTCACCCGCGACGATGCCGGTCCGGCGCTCGATGCCGGCACCCGGGCCCGGCGATCCGTCGTCGGTACCGGCTGCGCCCGCCCGTCGCTGCATCGCGACCCGTCGGTACTGCGGGGCCTCGGTGGTCTTGACGCCGAACGGCTCCGTTTCGCTCACCTCGTGGAGCCACTCCATCACCGCGTCGGCCCGCTCCGGCCCGACCGGCTCGAGGAGTCGTCCGCGGCCGACGGGGACGAGAAAGAAGACGCTCCACATGACGGCCCCGATCTCGGTCAGCAGGTCGCGGATCGCGGGGAGTTCGTCGACCGTCTCCCGACAGACCGTCGTGTTGACCTGAACGGGGAGTCCCGCCGCTCGAGCGTCCTCGACGGCACGGATCGTTTCGTCGAAACTGCCTGCCTCGCCGCGGAAGGTGTCGTGAGCGGTCGGTGAGCCACCGTCGAGGCTGACGGCCATTCGCTTGAGCCCCGCGTCGGCCATTTCCCGGATCCGAGCGGCGGTCAGCGAGCCCGTGCCGCTGGGCGTGATCGTCATCCGCAACCCGAGGTCGTCGCCGTGGGCGATCAGCTCCGCGACGTCGTCGCGGACGAGCGGATCGCCGCCGGAGAGCACGACCAGCTGCCCGTCGCCGAACTTCGCAGCGTCCTCGAGCAGCGCCTTCCCCTCGGCGGTCGAGAGCTCGTCGGGGTGCCGTCGGGGTTGAGCGTCTGCCCGACAGTGATCGCAGGCGAGCCCACAGGCCTGCGTGAGCTCCCAGATGAGGACGAACGGTCGCTCGGACGTGTCGAGATCGCCGGGGCGCATGCTCGAGGCTGGGCATCGGACGACCGAAAACGCGGCTCTCGTTCCCGTCGGGCGGGAAGACGGGAAGATGTTCGACCGATCGGCGAGGTATTCCCGCGCGCTGGGAGGTCGCGGAACGGCCTTCGGTCCCGTCTCGAAGGTGTCGATATGGTCGAGAAAGCACGCCGGTCACCCGTCGAGAGCGACGATCGAGGGAACCCGACGCGGCAGTGGGAGGTCTTCGTCCGCGCCGAGGCGGACGATCCGATGCACCACGTCGGCAGCGTCGCCGCCGCGAACGGAACGGAGGCACACGAACACGCGTCCCGGCTGTTCGGCTGGTACGCCGTCGACGTCTGGCTCTGTCCGGCAGCGGCGGTCGAACGGTACTCGACGCGGGGGCTCGCGAACGACGCGGCGGAGCGGGCCGACGACGCCGGCGACGACGAAGACGATCGCGACGGCGACGACGCCGAGAGCGAGGAACCGCGCGTCTACAAGGAAACCGCCGGCGTCTCCGAGGTGAACAGCCTGTGATCTCCATCAGCAAGCTGCTCTGCGATCTCGACGCCGAGGGCGACGGCCTGCGCTACGATGCCGCCGACGGGTCGGACAAGCCACAGATAACCGAGGAGAAACAGCAGCGGCCGGTCGTCGTCTGGAACACGACCCGCCGCTGTAACCTCTACTGCTCGCACTGCTACGCCGGCGCCGAGACCCAGCCCGCGACCGGCGAGTTCACGACCGCCGAGGCGAAGTCGTTCCTCGACCAGCTCGCCGACTACGGCGCACCCGTCGTCCTCTTCTCCGGTGGCGAGCCGCTCGTGCGCGACGATCTGGTCGAACTCGTCGGATACGCCGCCGACCGAGGACTCAGGCCCGTGCTGTCCTCGAACGGGACCCTGCTCACCCGCGAGAAGGCCGACGCGCTCCGCGACGCCGGGCTCCAGTACGCCGGGATTTCGGTCGACGGTCTCCCGGAGCGAAACGACCGGTTTCGGGGCGAAGACGGCGCGTTCGACGCCGCCGTCCGCGGCATCGAGAACTGCCTCGAGGCCGGCCTCAAGACCGGCCTGCGGTACACGATTACCGAGGCGAACGCGCCCGATCTCGAGGGGGTCGTCGAGCTGCTCGTCGACAGGGGGCTCGACAGGTTCTGTTTCTACCACCTCGATTACGGCGGTCGCGGGGCCGAGATCGTCGACGCCGATCTCACGCCTCGCGAGAAGCGCGAGGCGGTCGAGCGACTGGCGGATCTCACACTCGAGTATCACGACCGGGGCGAGGAGATCGAGACCCTGCTGGTCGGCAACTATGCCGACGCGGCCTTCCTCGTGGAGTACGCGCGCGAGAAATTCGGTGCGGGGAAAGCACGGGCGGTGTACGAGTACCTCGAGCGAAACGGCGGGGACCCGACGGGCGAGCGGATCGCCGACGTCGACTACCAGGGCAACGTCCACCCGACGCAGTTCTGGCAGGGATACAGTCTGGGCAACGTTCGGGACCGTCCGTTCGGCGAAATCTGGGACGACGAGTCGAACCCGCTGCTCGAGGCGCTCCGGAACCGCGAGGACCGTCTGAACGGCAAGTGCGCCGACTGCCAGTATCGGTCGATCTGTCGCGGCGCGTCGCGGCTGCGAGCGCTGGCGACGACCGGCGACCTGTTCGCGCCCGATCCGCAGTGTTATCTCCGCGACGAGGAGGTTCACGGCGATGGGCCGCCCGTCGGCGGTGTCGCCGACTGAGACCGCGCCCCCGTTTCGCGGGCGCTCGGGAACGACGGCACCGGCTCGCGGACAACGGTCCTCCCGGGGGTCCGTTCAGCGGCGGGAGTCGGGCCGCGCGGGAAGCCCCGCGAGGCAATTCCGACAGTACGTGTAGTGGTGGTCGTTCTCCGTGCCGCACACGCGGCACGTGGCCGGTTCCTCTATCGTGCGAGTCCGAGAAGTCATTGCCAACTGTAGCGAGCGGAGCCGGATAGTCAGCCGGCTGACGACTGCAAGGACGAGGGGTGGGGCGAACCCACGACGAACGACGCGACGGTCCGCGCGTTCGACGGGGCAGGGCGATCCCGTGACCGAGGGACCGACTGCTCACTCGTCGCCGACGTGAACACGGGTCACGTGTCCGCCGCAGCCACACCGGTCGACGTATTCGAGGCGAATTCCGTCGAATTCGGCCTCGAGTTCCGGCCACAGATACGATTCAGGACGGCCGTGCTCGCCGTGGGTGACGAGGTTGACGTGGGAACCGGCGGTCGTCGCCTCGATCGCGTCTTTCGACTGTGCGACCACCAGTGACCGGTTCGCGGCGTGTGCTGGCCCCTCGAGGTTCGCGGACCACGACGCGTCGTGGTCCCTGCGTGTGACGGGTTCGACGCCGGAGACGTCTTCGGTCATGGTCGTCCATCGGCTCCCGACGGACCTAAGGGCTGAGACGAACTCGTTCGGGTTTTCGGCCGTCCGCCACCGCGGTCGACGCCGGATCAGCAGCAGAACATGAACGGATAGATCAGCGCGACGCGGTCGTCGTCGGTGAGCTCGGTCTCGAACCCGCCGAGGTGTTCGTTGAACCGGCCGTTGACGCAGACCCGCGCGTACGGGCGAGTCTGCTCGCCCTCCGGATTCTTGCGCCAGGTACCGGGAAGGTCGTCGGGGACCGGTGCCCAGCCGCTGTGGGCCGCGTCCGCTTCGGTCTCGGCGATGAGCATGTCCTCGAGATCGTATTCGTCGAAGAACGACTCGAGGAAGTCTCTGAGTCGGTCCCCCTCGAAGGTGAACTCGAGTTCGTGGCTCCCGACGGCGGTGCGGACGTGGCCGGTACAGCGGACGGTGACCGTCGTCGTGTCCGGCTCTCGGTGTTCCGTCGCGGCGGGTTTCGGATCGGCGGTCGTTGCTCGGTCGGTTCCCATGGCTCACCCGATGGTACGGTGCGAGCCGCCAAACGCTACGTTCCGAACGTGTTCGGGACGAACGGGACGGCCGTCCGGGCCGAACCGCGAGACATGAACGGAATACCGGGCGGGTTACGGACCGACCAGCAGCCGCCGATGGTGATCCCGCTGCGGCACTTCGTGCTCGCGCTGGGGTTCCTCGTCGTCGGGGTCGGTGGCGGAACGGCCGTGGCCGCTGCGACGCTGCCCGGGCTGTCGGGGCTGGCACGCCTGCACGCCCTGCTCGTCGGCTGGGTCGCGGTGACGATCATGGGCGCGATGACCCAGTTCGTTCCCGTCTGGTCCGGCGCGACGATCCACTCGCGACGGCTGGCGGTCGCCCAACTGTGGCTCGTCACCGCCGGTCTGATCGGCTTCGCGGCGGCGCTGCTCGCGGGCACGCTCGCGTGGCTCCCGGTCGCCGGCGCGCTCATGCTCGCGGGATTCTGGCTCTTCGTCTACAACGTGGGGCGGACGCTGGCCGGTGCCCGCCCGTTCGACTTCACGGAGCGACACTTCGCGCTCGCGCTCGCGTGTTTCGGGCTCGTCGCACCGTTCGGATTCCTGTTGGCGGTCGATTTCACGACGCCGGTGTTCGACTCGCTCCCGCTCTCCCGGTTCGAACTCCATCTCGTCCACGCGACGCTGGCGCTGTTCGGGGCCCTGCTCGCGACGGTCGTCGGCGCGCTCTTCCAGCTCGCGAAGATGTTCACGCAGGCCGACCCCGACCGACTCGGTGAGGGACTGCTCACACTCGAGCAACTGTGTTACCCCGCCGGGCTCGCGGCGCTCGCGCTCGGTCGCGGGCTGAGCGTCGAGCCGCTGGCCCGAGTCGGTGGGGTCGCCCTGCTCGTCGGACTGGCCGCCGTCGCGGTCGTCGTCGGCCGTCTCCTGGCCGGCGCGACGGTCGGGCGATCGCCGATGATCGACCGGTACTGGGTCGTCGTCGCGTCGCTGTTCGCGTGGATCGCGCTCGCCGCGCCGACGTGGTGGACCGATCCGCTCGCGTACGGATCGCTGTTCGGCCACCCCGACGCCCGGCCGCTCTTGCTCTTCGGCGTCTTCGGCTTCGTCGTCATCGGCTCGCTGTACCACATCGTTCCGTTCATCATCTGGATCGAACGCTACAGCGATCGGCTCGGCTTCGAACGGGTCCCGATGATCGACGACCTCTACGACGACCGCCTCGAGCGGGCGGACTTCCGGCTGACGCTCGCCGGGTTTGCCGGACTCTCCGTGACGCCGCTGGTCGGCCTCCCGGCCCTCGCGGGCACCGCGAGCGGCGTCCTCGCGACGCTCGGCGCGATACTCTTCGTGGTGAACGTGCTGTCGACGATCCACCGGCACGGACCGAACGGGATCGCCGGGGTGTTCGCGAGCGGGTTCGAGTCGAGCGACGAGCCGGCGGCGAGCGGCGGGGAGCCCGACATCGACGCGTCGCCGGACCGGTAAGAGCGCACGGGCTCGAGGCGAGCCTACTCCTTCGGCGAGACGTCGACCTCCGGTTCGTATCGCTGCGATTCGATCGTCGAGACCACCAGTTCGCCGTACTCGGCGGCCGTCAGCGCCCCTTCGTTGTACTCCCTCGCTAGCGGCGTCTCGACCGTCGCCGACCCGTACGACGCGGGGGCATCGTCGAGAATCGTCGCGCCCAGGGCGACCGCGTCGTAGCCGGCGTCGACCAGCGCCGCGTAGCCGCCCGCGATCAGGGAGACGTCGTGGACGTTCCCCTCGTCGTACCGATCCGTGTTGACGTACTCGAGGGAGAGCACGTCGCGTTCGCGTTCGACCGATTCGACGGTCATGTCGTACTCCTCGAGCGTCGACGCGAGGGTCTCGGGATCGGTGATAGCTGCCCCCGCGAGCTCCGGAATCCGCTCCTCGGCGATCGCGCTTCGCTCCTCGACGGGGAGGGCGGGGACGTACTCCGCGGTCGGCCACTCCTCGTTCTCCGGGAATTCCGTTCCCATCTCCTCGATGCAGCCGGCGAGGCCGAGCGTCGCGGCGACCGCTCCCGACTGCAGGAGCCGCCGCCGCGTCGACGTCTCGTTCCCGTCCCCCGTCGCGTTCCCATCCATACGTGACGACTCGCCGTCTCGAGGCATATGAATTCGTTCTGCACACGCCGGCATCGAGATAAAGGATCGATTGTCCGTAGAACCGGTCGTTCCAGATGGTCCTCGAGCTGTACAACGTCGGCCTGGTCGTGGTCGGCGTGGCGCTGTTCGGCGTCGCCGTCCTGCCTCGATTCGTTTCGGACCGCGCGATCTCGCTCCCGATCTTCTTCGTCGGCTTCGGGATGCTCGTCTTCGGACTCCCGATCGGACTGCCCCCGCCGGATCCGCTCGAGCAGGGGACGACCACGGAACACCTCGCGGAACTGGGCGTCATCGTCGCGCTGATGGGCGTCGGGCTGAAGATCGATCGGGTCCCGGGGTTGCGCGCGTGGGCGTCGACCTGGCGGCTGCTCGCGATCACGATGCCGCTGTCGATCGCCGGAGCGACCCTGCTCGGCCGGTGGATCGGCCTCGTGGTGCCGACCGCGGTCCTCCTGGGTGCGTGCATCGCGCCGACCGACCCCGTACTGGCGTCGGAGGTGCAGGTCGGCGGGCCGGGGATGGGGAGCGAGGACGAACGCATGACGGAGGCCGCCGGAGGAGAAGACGAGGTCCGATTCGCGCTCACTTCCGAGGCCGGATTGAACGACGGACTCGCTTTTCCGTTCACCAATCTGGCGATCGCGATCGCGCTCGTCGGCGTTGCCCCGGGGAACTGGCTCGGCGAGTGGCTGCTCGTCGACGTTGGCTACCGGATCGTCGTCGGCGTGGTCGTCGGCATCGTCCTCGGCTATCCGACCGCGCGGCTCGTGTTCGCCACGGAGCCCGATACCCCTGTGGCAGAGTCGGTCCGGGGACTCGAGGCGATCGCCGGTACCCTGCTCGTCTACGGTGCGACCGAACTCGTCAGCGGCTACGGCTTCATCGGCGTCTTCGTCGCCGCACTGATGGTCCGCCACTACGAGCGCACGCACGATTACAACCGGTCGCTCCACGAGGTCAGCGAGTTCGCCGAGCAGGTGATGATGGCCCTCGTCATGCTCTTTTTCGGCGGCGCGATCGTCGGCGGACTCCTCGAACCGCTCACACTCGAGGCGATCGCCGCGGCAGTCGCGATCGTGTTCCTCGTCCGTCCGCTCGCCGGGTTGGTGGGGTTTCTCGGGTTCGATCGCGACCCCGCCGAGCGGGCGACCATCGCGTTCTTCGGCGTGCGGGGAATCGGCTCGTTCTACTACCTCGCGCACGGGTTGAACGAGGGCGCGTTCCCCGACGCCGACCTCCTGTGGGCCACCGTCGGCGCGGTCGTCCTCATCTCGATCGTCGTCCACGGCATCACCGCTACGCCCGCCGTCCGCTGGCTCGAGGCGCGGGCGGAGTGACGCGGCCCGGTCGTCTCACCGCGCCCGCTCGAGGAAGATCGTCCAGCAGACGGCGGCGTACAGGACCGCGCCGAGCACCGAGCACCAGCGGCCGAGACCGACCAGCGACGGCACCGACGCGAGCAGCCCCGCGACCTCGAGTCCCAGACCGGCGACCAGCGCGGCGATCGATGCGCTCGCGGACCGGTCACCGATCCCGGGAACGGTGGCGACGGCTGGCGGGTAGAAGTGGTAGCTGACGCCGACGATCGTCAACCCGAGAAAGCCACCGACGGCGAGCCGGTAGTGGGCGTCGAACGCGGCCGGCGGGAGGATCGAGGCGGGTGCGAACGCGACGGCGAGCCCCAGCGCGGCGACCAGAGCGCCACAGCCGGCGGCGGCGAGGATCGCCAGTCGGCCGACGCGTCGGCGCTCACTCTGGCGGGAGAGATCGACGACCGCCGCGGCGAACCCGATCAGTGCGATCGCCTGCAGACCAGCACCGAGGCGAAACGGCGATCCCCCGCGGAAGTCGGCCGCCAGCAGCAGCGGGCCGCCGATTCCGGCGACGAGGACGAGACCGACCAGCGACGGCCGCGTCGAGGCGACCAGCAATCGCGGTAACAGCCGGAATCCGACCGCGAACAGGAGCAGCGCCACCGTTCCGGCCGCGAACAGGTGGGTCGTCGCCGGTCCGCCCGCGGACAGCGGCGGCTCGAGGCCGAGTTCGGCCGCGACGAGGAGCGACGAGCCGACGAGCAGGTACGCGACGACGAACGGGATCGCGGCGTTTGCGATCCGGTCGACTCGTTTTCGGTGCGCGTCGGTCGTGCCGGTACCGGTTTCGCGCCCCGTCGGGTTGTCGCGGACGGTCCAGCAGAGGGTCGCGACGAAGACGAGACAGCCGACCAGCCAACTCGCCGCGCCGGCGAGCGCGACCGTCGAGGGGCCGATTCCGGCACCGGCCGCGAACGCACCGATCGCGCCGGCCAGCGCGAACAGAAGGTGGATCGCCGGCGCGTGCGGGACGGCGAGTTCGCGCGCGAAGTACGACGGAACGAGCGTGTACGCCTTGCCGAAGACGACGTGGAAGACGAATCCGAACACGCCGAGCGGAACGGTCGCCGCTCGCGCCAGCCCAACTGCGACGGCTATCTGCCACGCGACGAAGAACCCGACGCCGGCCGCGACGAACGCGCGCGACCACCGCGTGACGATCGCGGTCGCGTTCCCGCTCCCCGTCACCATCGTCGGTCAGAAAGGCGACTGTGCGGTCGTGTCGTCCGCCCCTCGAGCCCGGTCGTCGGACCCGCCGTCTGGGCTCCGGCCGGCGGGCGCGTCGGGTACCGACCCGGATTCGCGATACCGCGTCTCGAGGTCCTCGAGCGCCTCGTTGAGCGAGTCGGACTGGTGGTGGGTCGGGCGAACGCGGACGCGCACGAGGGCGTACTCGTGGCGATCGGACAGCCCGTTCCACGCGCGGAACGACCCCGTGACGAGCGCCTCGGCCTGCGGACAGAACTCCGTGGTGGGGCTGAACTCCGCCCGCAGGACCGTCGGATCGTCGGCGTCGACCGCGTACCGGTATCCCGCGTCGGGGTGTCGCCGATCGAGGTTGAGCCGCGCCAGATTGTAGCCGAAGGTGGCGTCGTAGACGCCCCGCTCTTCGAACAGCGCTCGAGTGACGTCGTGGAACGCGACGTGATCTTCGCCCTCGAGGACGTCGTGGCCCGCGAGGAACGCCCCCGGTTTCGGAACGTGTTCGGGAACGAACGTTCCCCGATCGTCGAAGCCGCCATCGTCGGCGGATCCGGACGCCGATCGTCCGCGCGAGAATGGATTCATCGTGTCTCCGACTGCGTTTCGGATCGTCCAGTAGCTCTCCCCGAACATGTGACCTGCGCACCGATCGCGGTCTCGAACCGGCGACTGTCACACCGACTCGGACGACAACCACCGATTGCACGGCGATTATCACTTCCTGAACAGTTTTAGATAGTTTGAATGAGACAAAATTAGATATAAATATCCTATAAACAAATACGCCAGTGTACAAATATATGCGTTGGGCACCAACAATGGGGCCCAAGCTCGGATTGGGGCCAGAGGATTTATATCCGACCGAAGAAAGAGTCCGGCCAATGCTACTCTCAGTCGATCGATCGGATGCGACAGTCGGGCAGTCTATTAGCTTCGACGTGATTGCCGCCGTCGCCGAGCAGGAAGGAGTCGATCCGATGGAACTCGAGCCGCCCGAATACGAGGCCCTCTACGACGTCGTCAATCCCGAAGCCCTCGATTCGCTCTTCGAAATGCGATCGAACGGCCAAGAGCGACCGACCGGCCGCGTCGAATTCCCCTTCTGTGGGTATCACGTCGTCGTCAGAAGCGACGGCGAGGTCGAGGTCGCCGATCTCGACGGCGACCTCGAGTGAGTGACTCCGATCGCCGACTCCGCTACTCGCGGCGCTCGATACGCGTTCGCCACTCCGGCGGGATCGGCCGCGACTCGCCCGTCTCGGGGTCGGTGAGTACCTGAACGGTCCGCGCCGTCGCCGCCCGCTCTCCGTTCGACCGAATTTCGTACGCCATCGGCAGACTCGAGGTTCCGAGCTCGGGGACGCGAAGCGCGACGGTGACCTCGTCGTCGGCCTCGATCGGCCGCGCGTACTCGAGTTCGAGACTCACGAGTACGGTGTCCGTCTCGACCAGCGAGACGTCGAGTACGTCGGCAAAGTAGTCCTCGCGAGCCTGCTCGAGGTACGTCGCGTAGATCGCGTTGTTGACGTGGCCCATGAAATCGACGTCGCGAAGCCGAACGTCGACGGCCGTCTCGTAGCTGTAGTCTTCCATGTGAGAGCGTTACAGCACTGGCCGCCGTATACGCATCGCTCGACGCTGCGACCATCGCATCGTCACGGGCCGCGAAAACGACAACGGCACCCGCTCAGTCGCCGGCCGTCGCCGCCTCGAACACGCTCTCGTGAAGCCGGTCCGCGACGATCTCCAGCAGCGGCTCCATATTGCGGGTGTCGGCGCGGTTGTACTCGACGAGCGTCTCGAGGGAGCCCTCGTCACCGCGTTCGTACTCGCGCCAGAGGCGGACCGCGTCGCGGCCGCTGAGATCCGGCCTGTCCCGGTCGATGCCGAGCTCCCGTTCGATCGCTTTCAGCCCGCCGTCGAGGCCGATCTTCTTGCAGGGGTACATGAGATCCACGTGAGGGACGTCGACGTCGACGTCGAAACACGTCTCGAGGAACGGAACGTCGAACCGCTGCCCGTTGAACGTGACGAGCAGGGCCGACTCGGCGAGCTCCCGCTCGAGGCGATTCGCCGTGAGATCGCGGCCCTTGACGAACGTCTTCGTTTCGCTGCCACGATGCAGGCTCACGGTCGTCACATCGTCACACGAGGCGTCGAGACCGGTGGTCTCGATGTCGAGGAAGCAGGTCTCGTCGCTGACGTTCTCGTAGCACCGCCAGCGGCTCGCCGCGGGAAGCGCGTCCGCGAAGACGGAGATGTCCCCTCGCTCGAGGTGCGTTCGGCCGTCGTCGATGAAGGTCTCGATGCGGTCGGCCAGCGTCGAGCCGACGACGCTGCCGTCGAACTCGTCCCAGTGGGTGATCCCGTTCTCCCAGAGCCGTCGTTCGGTGGTTTCACCGACGCCGCGGACGGGGATGAAACTGTTCTCGATTCGCACACCCGTTCAAGGGAGAGGGGTGAGTAAAAACGCTCGGTTCGACCGCACCGAAGCGATCGTGTCGGACGCGATCCCGCTAGCTGTCGTCGCTGTTGTCCGAGAGGTACAGCGTCCGATCGATGATGCTGACCGCCGCTTCACCCCACTGCTGGACGGCGGTGCCGTCGGAGTCGGCGATTTCGATATCGATCCGGTCCCGACCGATGGTCACGTCGCCCGCCGGCGTCGACTCCCGATCCGCGAAGCTCTGCATCTGATATTGGAGGAGTCGCTCGGTCGAGCCCGTGATGTCGACCGTCTCCGTATCGAACTCGATGGTCACCACCACCGTTCCCTCGTCGGTCTCCGCCGCGGTGACGTCGAACCGGTGGCTCGAGAGCTCCGGAGCCGGCGCGTCTTCGTTCATCGTGTCGACGGCCTCCTCGACGCTCACGTCGTCCTCGTCGGTCTCGAACTCGCTCTCGTCGAACTCGAGCTCGGTGAGCCCGTCTGCGGGCGGTTCGTCGCTCGGGCCGTCGGACTCGGTCTCGGACGCCTCGGCCGGGAGCGCCGCGTCGCTCGGTTCGTCGACGGACTCGAGCGAATCGGACCGGTCGCCCTCGTCGGCGTCGTCGGACTCGTCTTCGTCGCCGAGGTCCGTTTCCGCTCCCGACTGCGTCCCGTCTGCCGCGGCTTCGTCGTCGGCCGCCTCGTCGAACGACAGCACGTCGATTTCGTCCGGCGACTCGGGAATCCCGTCGTCGTCGGCCGCCTCGCGACCTGCTGCGAGTTCGGCCGTCGTCTCCGATGCCGGCACCTCGTCGGCACCCGGTTCGTCGTCCACGCTCGATTCGTCGCCCGGTTCTACACCGTCGGTACGCTCATCGTCCGGTTCCGCGTCGGTTGCCGTCCGATCGGTCGCATCGCCCTCCGAGTCCGGCATCGCAGCCGCCGCATCGGTCGCTCCAGCGCTCTCACCGCCCTCGACCGACTCGGCCGAGTCGACCGGTCCCGCGGCGATGATCTCGGATTCGTCGATCCCCGAGTCGGAGCCGTCGGGAAGCGCGCCGGCGATCGACGGGCCGGCCGCTGCAATCGCATCGCGGTCCAGCGGTGTGGCGTACCATGCGGTTCGATCGGGCGACGTGATGAATCGACCGCGGTTACCCTCGGCGCGCGGGTGGGCCGACCGCTCCTCCTCGGCAGTGTCCGCCGCCGATTCTTCGTCCGGCGACGGGGCGTCCGCCGGGGATTCGTCACCGTCCGACTCGTCGGTCCCTCGCGAGGGGTCGTCGGGCGCGGCGGACGCCGCCGTCCGTCGATCCGATTCCTCCGCGTCGGGATCGGCGGCCCCCGCGCTCGAGGTCGCCCCTTCGGCCGCCTCGGGGTCCCGTTGGGCCGCTTGGGACTGCTGTCGCTGCTGGTGAGCGTTCGACTGCGGCTGGGGCCCCGCGCCATCCGGCGGCTCCGGCTGCCCCGCAGCGGCCTGCTGTGGACGCGCCTGCCGTTGCGGTCCCGCCTGCGGTGCCTGCTGGGGCCGGTCCGCTCCCGGTCCGGAGCTGATCGTGCCGCCGTTCAGGTGCAGTTGCGTCCCGCCACCACCGCCCGGCGCGTTCGACATCCCGTCCAGACTGTGGGCGATATCGGTCAGATCGTCGTCGATATTGTCCTCGAGTTTGTCGATCTTGTCGCCGACGCTTCGGAGGGCGAGTGCCACGTCCCAGAGGACGACGACGCCAAAGAACAAGAGCGCGAGGAAAACGGTAACGGCGGCTCCGACGAGAAGCTCAGTACTGGCTTCGACCATGTATGCTACTCTTTGAACGGATAGGTCGTTCGATATATAGACCTTGTGCCGTAACACCGATAACACTGGAGTTTCATCGACAGAAGACGGACGGATCGGCGCTTCTACGCCCACTCCGTTGGCTTCAACGATCGTACACGACTCGAGACATGTACGACTACGTATCGAACGTCGACGCCCCGCGAAGCTACAGTTCGAGCCAGTCGGTGGTCGTCTCCGTTTCCCGGAGGTACCACTGCTGTTCCTCGGTCCCACCGCGGGACCGAACCGTGACGATCGCGTCGAACATCGGTTCGAAGAGGTTGACGGCGTCGTGATCCCGCGGGAGCGGCACGTGATAGTGGCCCATGCCGCGAGCCTGGTCGATTCGTGACGTTATCATGTGGAGCAGCCTGAACACCGCTTGCGGGTCGTGCTCCCGGAGTAACGGCACCAGCGAGTCGACGCAGACGCGAAGCTCCGACGGCTCGAATCCGTCGGCATCGTCGGCGAACTCGTCGATCGTCTCGACGACCTCGATCCCGAGCGCTCCCAGCGGCGTTCGATCGTCGACCGTACTCGAGTAATCGATCGTGTGGACGCAGTCGGTCTCGTGGTCGCCACCGCAGCTGACCCCGCGTTCGTCCGTGACGAACAGTCGATACCGCGAGTCCCGTTTCGTCGCCCCCGCCAATCGTTGACAGGCCGTCTCGTGCGTCCCCGTCGCTTCCGAACCGACGAGCAGAACGTTGCTCCCCTCCCGTTTGAGCGTGCCGAGCGTCCGTGCGAACGTCGCACTATCCGGCACGGCTCCCCCTCGCTCGTCTTCCATTCAGTTCCACGAAACAGTCGGTATCGCAATAAAAATTGTGGCCCCTTCGCGCTCTGAAAAGACGATCGGGACGGCCCGTCCGATCGGCCCGTTTTTCAAACGGGCGGTCGTAAGTCCGGTATGGCCGATCACGACGACGAACTCGTCGACGCCGTTCGCGAACTGGCGCGGACGATCGACGACCTCCGCGCGGAGCTCGACGGCTCGCGGCCGCGCCGCCGGCCGCCGCTCAGACCGCCGACCCCTCGAGAGCTGCTGCGGTTCACCGACGATGTGGCCCTGCCGGCCGCGCTGGCCGTCCTCGAGACCAGCGTCCGCGCGCTCGAGGCGTTCCAGCGGAGCCTGAAAGTCGTCCGAACCGAGCGGGAGGCTCGAGATCGAACCGCGACCGCCGCCGAGGCGACGAGCGAGCGCGCGAGCGAACTCCGCCGAACGACGCTCTCCCAGCTCGATACCGTGCTGGCCGAACTCCAGCGGGCAGCCTCTACCGGCGGGCTCCCCGCCGACGAAGACGCCCGCGACCTCCTTGCGGACGCTCGCGCCCTCCGTGACGACGTCGATAGCCGGCTCCGGGACGCCGTCGACGGAGAGGGAGGTGCGACGGATTCGGATCGCGCGGCGTCCGACGAACCCGTCACGATCGATATCGAAGAGGGGCCTCTGCCCGACGCCGAGACGGAACCGGACCGCACCGATGATCCCGACTCCGCCGTCGACGTCAACGCCGAACTCGAGACGCTACGGGACCAGTACGCCGACGACGATGACGGGAGCGACGCGAACGAGAGCGGTTCCGGCGAACCGACTGCAGAAGATGACGATCCCGGGGCTGCTGGCGACGAAACCGGTGACGGCGAAAACGGCAGCGACGAAACGTAACGCGACGAGGGGCGGGGACCGCTAGATCGGCTCGAGCCGATACCCGTCCCACTCCTGACTTTCGGGCTCCCTGATACCCGCACCGGGTTCGCGGAGTTCGTCGACGTAAACCGGTCGGACCTCGTCGCCCGTCTCGACGTCGCCGGTGGTCAGTTGCCCGATCGCGCGGACCGACTCGCCGTCGACGTCGAACTCGACGATCGCGAGGTGATTGGGCTCGCGGACGCCGGGTGGCGTCGCGGTACTGGTCGTCCACGTCACGACTTCCGCGGTGTACTCGCTGAGGTCGATCGTCTCGACCGGCTCCGACCCGCCCGGACCGCGCGGATGACCGGGGTAGGTGATCGATCCGTCCTCGTAGCGCGTCGCCTCCATCGTCATTTTGCAGCCTCCATGATCGTGGTGATAACGCAGTTGCCGAAGCCGCCGACGTTACAACACAGTCCCACGTCCGCGTCGACCTGCCGCGGGCCGGCCTCGCCGACCAGCTGTTCGTAGATTTCGACGCCCTGTGCCACGCCGCTTGCGCCGAGAGGATGGCCTTTCGATTTGAGCCCGCCCGAGGTGTTGGTCGGCAACGAACCGGTGTCTCGCTCGGTGTCTCCCTCCTCGACGAGTGTCCAGGCCTCACCCTGCTCGGCGAAGCCGAGCCCCTCCATCTGGAGGAATTCGAGGATAGTAAACATATCGTGCAGTTCGGCCACGTCGACGTCTTCGGGGCCGAGCCCGCTCATCTCGTAGGCACCCTCGCCGCTCTCGACGACGCCGCCCATCACGGTCGGATCCTCGCGCTCGTGAACGACCTGCGTGTCCGTCGCGCCGTCGACGCCCGACACGACGGCGTACTCGTCGGTATGTTCCTGTGCCACGGATTCCGGACAGAACATGAGCGCCGCCGACCCATCCGTGATCGGACAGAAATCGTACAGCCGCAGCGGGTCGGCGACGATGGGCGACTCGAGGATCGTCTCGAGGTCGACCTCCTTCTGGAACTGGGCGTGTGGGTTGTCGACGCCGTTCTTGTGGTTCTTGACCGCGACCTTTCCGAGACTCTCGCGTGGCGCATCGAACCGCTCGAGGTAGTGGCGCGCGGTGAGTCCGGCGAACGACGGGAGCGTGACGCCCGTCTTGTACTCGACGGGGTGTGTGACCGAGGCGATGATATCGGTCGTTTCGGACGTCGATCGGTGCGTCATCTTCTCGCCGCCGACGAGCAGCGTCATGTCGCTGGCCCCGCTGGCGACCGACTGCCAGGCCGCAAAGATCCCGGCACCGCCGCTCGCGCTCGTCTGGTCGACGCGCTGGGTGTACGCCGGCATGGCACCGATGTCGTGTACCAGCGCGTTCATTACGCCGGTCTGTCCTTCGAACTCGCCGCTCGTCATGTTCGAGACGTACAGGTGGTCGACGTCGTCCGTGTCGACGCCTGCGTCCTCGAGACACTCGATGCTGGCCTCCGCGAGGAGATCCGTGATCCACTCCTCCTCGCGTTGCCCGAACTGGGTCATCGAGGCACCGATGATCGCAACACGTTCCATATATTGTGTGCCCTCTGCCGATGGCTGACCACGAACGGTGGTTTAAAACTAAGGGAGAGAACCGTTCAACGAATCAATCGAACCGAACGGAGGCCGTCGCGCTCCCTCGAGGGGTTCTCGGCAATTGCCGCGAACGGCTGTCGGGGCAGGTATGGGGAGAGCACGGTAGTCGACGACGGCTGGACAGCCGTTTCGGCGACGAACGAAGCGCCCGTCTCCGCGGAGAGCTGTTTTGTGACGACTTACACCGGCTCGAACCGATACCCGTCCCACTCCTGACTTTCGGGCACCCTGATACCCGCACCGGGTTCGCGGAGTTCGTCGACGTAAACCGGTCGGACCTCGTCGCCCGTCTCGACGTCGCCGGTGGTCAGTTGCCCGATCGCGCGGACCGACTCGCCGTCGACGTCGAACTCGACGATCGCGAGGTGATTGGGCTCGCGGACGCCGGGTGGCGTCGCGGTACTGGTCGTCCACGTCACGATCTCGGCGGTGTATTCGCTGAGATCGATCGTTTCGACCGGCTCCGATCCGCCCGGTCCACGCGGGTGGCCGGGGTAACTGATCGATCCGTCCTCGTAGCGCGTCGCGTCCATCGTCATCGTGCAGCCTCCATAATCGTAGTAATAACGCAGTTGCCGAAGCCGCCGACGTTACAGCACAGCCCCACGTCCGCGTCGACCTGTCGCGGGCCGGCCTCGCCGACCAGCTGTTCGTAAATCTCGACGCCCTGTGCCACACCGCTGGCCCCCAACGGATGCCCCTTCGATTTGAGCCCACCCGAGGTGTTGATCGGTAACTGACCGTCGCGGTCCGTGTAGCCGTCCTCGACGAGTGTCCAGGCCTCGCCCTGCTCGGCGAAGCCGAGCCCCTCCATCTGGAGGAATTCGAGGATGGTGAACATATCGTGGAGTTCGGCCACGTCGATATCCTCGGGGCCGAGCCCGCTCATCTCGTAGGCACCCTCGCCGCTCTCGACGACGCCGCCCATCACGGTCGGGTCCTCGCGCTCGTGGACGACGTGCGTATCCGTCGCGCCGTCGATCCCCGAAATCACGACGTACTCGTCCGTATACTTCTGTGCGACCGACTCGGGACAGAGCATGAGCGCCGCCGAACCGTCCGTGATCGGACAGAAGTCGTACAGCCGCAGCGGGTCGGCGACGATCGGTGACTCGAGGACCGTCTCGAGGTCGATCTCCTTCTGGAACTGGGCGTGTGGGTTGTCCACGCCGTTTTTGTGGTTCTTGACCGCGACCTTCCCGAGGCTCTCGCGGGGCGCGTCGAACCGCTCGAGGTAGTGGCGCGCCGTCAGACCGGCGAACGACGGGAGCGTGACGCCCGTCTTGTACTCGACGGGGTGGGTCAGCGACGCGATGACGTCGGTGGCTTCCCCGGTCGTCTTGTGGGTCATCTTCTCGCCGCCGACGAGCAGCGTCATGTCGCTGGCCCCGCTGGCGACCGACTGCCAGGCCGCAAAGATCCCGGCACCGCCGCTGGAACTCGTCTGGTCGACGCGCTGGGTGTACGCCGGCATCGCGTCGAGGTCGTGTGCCAGCGCGTTCGGCACGCCGGTCTGTCCTTCGAACTCGCCACTCGCCATGTTCGAGACGTACAGGTGGTCGACGTCGTCAGCGTCGACACCCGCATCCTCGAGACACTCGATTCCAGCCTCCGCGAGGAGATCCATGATCCACTCCCCCTCGCGTTGCCCGAACTGGGTCATCGAGGCACCGATGATCGCAACACGTTCCATATCCTACCCGGACTCAGGTCAGCGATTTATAAGTGAGGGTCGCGACAGCGATCGACGGCCGCTGTGGGTTTCGAGACCGAACGCACGCGAGCCGGTTTGTCACGTACAGTTCGCATTCGGCCGGTCTATGCTTCTCCGACGGCGAGCATGTGAATCGACAGTTCCGTTACAGTCGACGCAGCGTTGGTCCGTCGAACGACCTTCTCGAGGGCCTCGCGTTCGGCATCCGAGATCGCTTCGAGACCCGTTCTGAGTCGATCGGCGTGAAGTGGCGAAGCCAAACCCTCCAATCCTTTCATCGTGACCACGTCGATCCCGTTCTCCGTGAGGAGCGACTGCAGTTCGTCCCGCCGGAAGAAGTGCGTCGCCGTAAATTCGTTCTCGTAGCCGTATTCCTCGAGCAGCTCGGAATCGTAATCACCGTGTTCGAGCAGCGCTGGGAGTGCCTCGAGATTGTGGCCCGTCAGGAGGTACAGCTGTACTGCACCGAGCAGCCCCATCACGGAGACGAACACCGGCGCACCGGCTCGACTCACTCGTTGCAGTTCACGAACTGCACGTACGCGGTCCGGTTCGTCTCTCACGTGAGAAAGCGGTCCGCCGAGACAGCACGTCGCATCGAACGTATTCGCAGCCAGACCAAGCTCCGTAATGGTTCCCTGCGATAGCGTGACGTTGGACTCGACACCGTACTCGCGTACCCGCTCTCGTGCGATGGTGAGCTGCCCCCGACTGAGATCCACCAACGTAACGTCGTATCCCTGTTCGGCGAGCCAGAGACTGTACCGTCCTGGACCGCCGCCGGCATCGAGCACACGGCCAGTAGGCGGGAGGTGTTCCGCGACGGTCTCCACGGTGGCAGTAAACTCCAGTCGACCGTCGAGACCGTCCTCGAGTCGCTCCCACTCGTCGTCGCCGTATTCGTCGTAAAACGATCGCGGGTCGTCGGTGTCAGATTGGGAACGTGATGGCACGTCCAAGCCATCCCGAGCGACAGTCAAATACCGTTCGAAGAAACTACGCGGATTCCGCCGCGGCGGTCCGTAGCTCGCTCGCGCGCGAGCGCGCCTGCGAGATCACCGCGGGTCGGGCCTCGAAGGAGACGATGACGTCCTCGTCGCCGTAGGCGACGTCGTCGACGTGTGCGTTGTCGTGGATCCACGACACGACGCTCATCGTGTCGTCGGTCATCGGCAACATGAGTCGCTCTGCCTCCCAGTCGGGGAGTTCGTGGTCGATCCGATCGAGGAGGGTATCGACGTTGAGACCCTCCTTCGCGCTGACGGAGACGGGGTTCGGCGCGAGCGACGAGAGGGCCTCGCGTTTCTCCGCGAGTTCTTCGTCGGTCACCTGATCGATCTTGTTCAGGACGGTCACGATCGGTGCCTCGTTGCGCTCGTAGAGGGTGTCGTGGGAGGTGACCAGCTTCTCGTGGATCTCGTCGATCGGCTCGCTGACGTCGACGACGAGCAAGACGAGATCCGCCCGGTAGACGGAGTCCAGCGTCGACTTGAACGACTCGACCAGCCAGTGGGGCAGATCGCTGATGAAGCCGACCGTGTCCGTCACCAGCACGTCCCGCCGGTCGATGTCCGCCCGGCGGGTCGTCGTCCCCAGCGTCGTGAACAGCTTGTCCTGGGACTCCGCCGTCGTATCCAGATCGGGGTGCAGTTCCTCGTTTTCGTCGACCTCGAGATCGGTCGCGAGCTGGCGCAGTAGCGTCGACTTGCCCGCGTTCGTGTATCCCGCGAGCGCGACCAGATCGAACCCGGAATCGCGCCGTCGCTCCCGACGGTGCTGCTCGGTCTGCTCGATCCGCTCGAGTTCGTCCTTGATCCGGCTGATCTGGGCCTTGATGTCCCGCTCGCGGCTCTCGTCGTACTCACCGAGACCCATGAACCCGGGGTGTTCCTCGCGCTTGGCGAGGCTCGTCTTCGCCTCCGCGCGCGGGAGTTCGTACCTGAGTTCGGCCAGTTCGACCTGGAGCTGGGCCTTCCGCGTCTGCGCACGCTGCCCGAAGATCTCGAGAATCAGCGTGAAGCGATCGATGACTTCGACGCCCTCTGGGAGGAGCCGTCCGAGGTTGTACATCTGATACGGCCCCAGTCGGTTGTCGAAGATGACGGTCGTGGCGTCGGTCTCCTCGACCAACGCCGCCAGCTCGTCGGCCTTCCCCTCGCCGATCTGGAGGGCCGGATCCGCCCGCCGTGACTGGGTGACCTCGCCGACGACGGTGTATCCCGCCGCGCGGGCCAGGTCGCGAATCTCACTCGTGTCTGCCGTGCCGGAATCGACGCGTTTCGCGATGATCGTGTTCATGGGGGTGACTGTGTGTCCGCCGGGCGCGATCGGCCCTGTTCGCTCGAGTGCCGCGGCTCGTCGTTCCTGCGACCCGTCGCACGCACGCGCCGGCCGCACGGACGGTTCGGGCACTGATTCGTGGGCCCGGAGACGCTAACGATGCCGGTCACACACCTCCGTTGGACGCACGTGAGTCATAGTCGTCCGTACGCGGCGAACCGTCTTCAATCCCGTGCCCGATGCTGGATCACGGGTCGCTCGCTCGGCCACTCGAGCCGTCGAGACCCGGGAGTCGCGAGCCAGCGATCGTCGGTCGGGTCGCTCGCCGGTCCCGAGCGTGTGTCCGATCACAACAGTCATAGGAGCCGACTCGAATTGGGACGCATAATGATAGATCTCGATCCGACGACGCTCGGCCTCGAGTTCGGGGGCGGCGCGGTCATCGGCGGTGTCATCGGGTTCGCCGCGAAGAAGATCGCGAAACTCCTCGCGATCATCGTCGGCGTCCAGTTGATGGTCTTTCGCTACCTCGAGTCGCAGGGAATCGTCGTCGTGGACTGGAACCGACTCTCGGCGGGGGTCCTGAAAACCCAGGAACGGGCACAGGGTGCGGCGGATATCCACTGGCTCGAGTCGATCGTCTCGACGCTCTCGATCGGCGCCGGCTTCACCGGCGGCTTCCTGATCGGGTTCAAACGCGGATAGCGGTGCCACGCGGCCCCGTCGCTACCGCGTCTTCAGATCGTCCTTGTCCTTGACGATCTCCGTCTCGGCCTCGCCGCTCGTGTGTTCGTTGACCGTGTCGTAGAAGTCGTTTTGCATGCCGGCCGGGAACGTGAGGACGCCGATCCACGAGCCGTCGGCCTGCCACTCCTCGCGCTCCAGGTCGCCGAACTGGCGGATCTTGGCCTGTGCGCTGCCCGCGTGTTCGGCCGGTATCTGCACGGCGACGGTGATCTCCTCGAACCGAATCGGGATCACCGGTCGGAGCGCGTCGAGGGCGTCGTCGACCTGCTCCTGTACCGGCTCCATCGGATCGACCGTGAACCCGGCCTCCTCCAGGGCGTTCTCGATGCGTTCGGGGGGATGGGGCGCGTTGTCCATCTGCGGGTTGACCGCGTTGCGCGTGATGGTGTCGATCAGCTGTTTTCGCTTCTGTTCTTGCATCTCGCGTCGCTGATCGGCCGTGATCTGGATCTCCCCTTTCGTGATCACCTCGGGAATGATCTCGAGCGGGTCCGTCGTGTCGAAGACCTTCTCGAGGTCGGCCTCCGCGGGGCGATCACCGCGGGAGGCGTCCTCGAAGACGTCCTCGGCGGCGATCACGTCCTCCAGGTCGCCGTCGAACTCGTCGCGTTTGATCGCCAGCGCTGCGTCCGGATCCACGAGCACCTCGAAGCGCGCCCCGTGGGACTCGAGTCGCGCCGTCACCGCCTCGTCGAGCGAAATCATACCGGATGGTTCCCTCGCCAATTAAAAGAGTGTTTCCCGACTCGATCCGACGGTGCCGCGTGGTGTCGAGACGCGGTCGTTCGGCGGAGCGATCGTACGCGCTGCTCGCGCGCCCGGACGGGTCCGGTGGGGAAAACAGCGGTCGGAAACGGAATCGGGCCTCGATTACTCGGCGGGTTCGTCGTCGTCGGCCTCGTCCTCGCCCGTATCGAGGAGGTCGTTCTCCTCGAGGTGTGACTGGATTCGATCCTGGTCGAACTGCTCGAAGGACTCGGTCTCGACGTCGATCGTCGCCAGCCCCACCTCGTTGGGGAGCAGGGAGCCCTCGTTGACGGACGCGAGCGCGTCGAGCGCGAGCCGGATACCGCCGTCCAGATCGGCTTCGGGGTCGTAGTTCTCCTCGAGGAAGGTCTGGAGTTCGCCGCGGTCGGAGCCGACGGCAAGGGCCTTCCACTCGTAGGGCGTCCCCGAGGGGTCGGTCTCGAACAGGCGCGGTTCGCCGTTCTGGATGCCGCCGACGATCAGCGCGACGCCGAACGGTCGGGCGCCGCCGACCTGGGTGTACTGCTGGATGTGGTCGGTGACTTCCTTGGTCAGCGTCTCGACGCCGATCGGCTCGCCGTAGCGCAGCTGGTTGACCTGCGTCTGGCGGCGCGCGAAGTCGATCAGCTGGCGAGCGTCGGCGACGTGGCCCGCGCTGGCGATGCCGACGTGGTCGTCGGCCTTGTGAATCTTCTCGACGCTCGAGTCCTCGAGCAGCGGGGAGGGGACTCGTTTGTCGACGGCGAGCACGACGCCGTCGTTCGTTCGGACACCGATACTCGCCGTTCCTCGCTTGACCGCCTCGCGAGCGTACTCGACCTGGTAGAGTCGGCCGTCGGGCGAGAAGATCGTGATGCCGCGGTCGTACGCCTGCTGTTGTTGTTGTCCCTGCATAGTATCACACTAAATGGTAATCGAGGTCTGTCGCGCCCACGAACGTCTCATCGAGCCGCACGTCCCCAACGCCGTCCCGCAGGACGGCGACTCGCTCCTCGTTCCCGAACACGACGTTTCTCTCTTCGGAATCTTGCCCGTCGCGTCCTAAATAGTTTTCTTCAGCCGCCCGGATCGTGCCACTGATACCGCGGACCCGAATCCCGACGGGAGCCCCGTCGATTTCGTCGATACAGGCGAGCGCCGCCCGTGCGGGCTCGGTCTCCCCGCGGCGGACTTTGACGACTGCGTCCCCCCGTCCGTCGGCGAAGTCGAACCTGACGACGCCGAGATCGGCGTCCGCGCTGCCCGGATCGCCCAGCAGGTTCTGGCCCGCGTACCACAGGTCCCGCTGGAACGACCGTCGGTCGATCCGCTCGTCGGGCCACGTTTCGAGTTCGACGGCGAGATACCGCCAGCGCGGCCGGAGGTGTTTCGGGAGGTGTTTCATTCCTCGCCGACCGCGTCGCCTGCGGTCGAACTTCGCTCTGCGACCAGCACACCGACCTGATCGTGGACGCGCTCGACGGCAGTCAGCGAGAAGCCGGCATCGGTAAAGGCGTCCGCGAGCACCCCGACGGTTGCCGGATCGTCGACGTCGGGCGAGTAAAACGGCTCGTCGGGATCGGGCTCTCCGAAGAACATCACGTCTCCGAGGACGAATTTCCGGGGCTCCAGGTCGGCGATGACCGCGATCGCTTCGCGCTTTTCCTCGTCCGAGAGGTGGTGCAAGGCGAAGTTCGAGGTGACCACGTCGACCGGCCCGTCGTAGTTCGGTTCCCGGAAGCTCCCGTGACCGAACGAGAGGTTCTCGAGTCCTTCGTCTGCGGCTTTCTGCTCGGCTTCCTCGAGCATGCCCTCGCTGATGTCCCGGCCGACGACGCGCTTCGCATCGGGGGCGAGCGCGAGCGCGATCGCACCGGTTCCGGTTGCCAGATCGAGGACGACATCGTCTTCGCCGGGGCTGGCGTGTTCCACGACGAGATTCGCACAGGCGTGGTACTCGTCGGACTTCGAGTCGTCGTACTCGCCGGCCTTTTCGTCGAACCGGGCTGCGTGTTCCTCAAGAGTCCTCTTCATATCTCCCTCGTTGGACCCCCGGCTCAATGAACGACTCGGAGTCGACGTGCCGATTGCGCTCGGCTAGCCGTCCCCACTCCGCGAGGCCGTCGCCGACGAATTCGCGGGTGAATCCGATCTGCTCGCCGAGCGCTTTCAGTTCACGGGGTGTCCGCAACTCGAGGTGGGAGGTCGGATCGGCACTCACGACGTACGGCGCGTCGTAGTGGTCGACGATCTCCCGGAGCTTTCGCAACGACTGCAGGATGCGGACGCGGTGGCCGCCGCTCTCCCGGAGCACCCCGGCGAGGTCGAACTCGATGCGAACGCCGTTCTCGACGGCGGCCTTCGCGAGGACGTGATTGACGTCCCCGTCGCCAGTCATCGGGTGGGCGAGCACGTCGACTTTCGTCTGTTCGACGGCGAACCGATTCATCGTCGTCGTCCCGCCGTGAATCCCGACGATCGTCTGTGACGACCGAAAGTTGCCGACCGAGCCGCTCGCTTCCTGCGGATCGTCGGCCCGGATCTCGACTCCCTCGACGACGTCGATCCCGTACTCCTCGCTGATCTCCTCGGGATCGTACTCGGCTCGCGCGTCGCTGTGATTGCGCACGACCACGCCCTCGTAGCCGTAGTCGGCCGCCCGGTTCGCGAATCTGGCGACCGTGCTCTCTCCGTCGGGGTGGGCGTGGACGGCCTCGTACATACTCATATGATGTCCCGTGTGGGTCTTTGTGCTTGCGTTTTCGCGGAACGGTGTGGGACCCTGAAGCCGCTGGCGCTGTCAAAACTGATTTGATCGACGGCACGACGAAATGGCTGAAGTTAGGAATAATAGGTTTATTTGGAAATGTTCGGAGAGTTGGGCAAAGAACTCTAGCTGATGCCGCCACCAGGCGAGTTGTCCAGATCGACAGTGATATCGAGAGAAGCGGTTTGTCTTCCGCTACCAGACGAGGTAGGTTCAGACCAGTTGTTGAGCGCGAGATTAGCGTGGGTAAACGTATCAGGGACCTCCACCCGGAACTTGGTGTAACAGGTCATCGTGTGTCTGGGCCGAGGCGAGAGCAAATCGAGGACATCCTGGTTCGTCCACGTAGAGGCGAGTGTAGATGTGCTGTCGGTATCTTTGGTCTCTTGAACGAACGCACTCACTATATCCGATGCAGCGTGGATCCAAATATCCCGGTCAACCATTTTGGACGCGCCGCGAGTAGCGATCGCAAGCGCAGCGTCCGCGAGAAGTTCGTTATATGTATAGGCATCTTCCTCGGGGATTCCTGCTGCGGATGACATCTCCTCTTGCGCCGGAGTTTGATAAATTCCGACTCCGCTGTCGGGTGTCGAGACTTCAAACCCAATTCTTTCGACAATGTTGAAGTTCATTGCTTTCCATTCACCATTTGAGCCATGGGCCCGCTGGCGCTCATATCCCGTACCCAGCATCTCGAAGGTCAGGTAGAACGCTTCGTTCGCGCTTGAGTGATTCTTCTCTAGATAGTTGACCTGAAGATCATGTCCGTATAGAATGTCATAAGTATCAATACCTCCATATTCGTAAACCGTTTCTTCGTTACGACTCCACTCGTCGCCTACGGATGCGGCAGCGGCGGAAGAGGTGCTGAAACTTGCAACGCCAAGCGTAGCGATTCCCGCACTGGCCATGGTTCGAACGAACGATCGCCGGTCGATGTGTTGTTTCTTCGGGGACATAGTTTCTGTGTCGAAGCAAATGGCGTACTTTTCGAGGCGCCATTCATAGGTAAATATGTTCAAATATTATTAAAAGATATCGCCAAAATATATTGGGGCCATAGTTTCGTGGATTATTAATTTCTTCTTTCCTATTGTAAATAATCCATATACGTGTTTGTGCTTACGCTCTTGAACTAGCTTTGCCACTGGAAGTGTAATCTTCCACGTCGAATCCCTGAAAGGAATATATCAGGAGGGATTCGATAGTAGACGCTACTTAATTGAGAATCGACTGCGCGACCGTCGCGAGCTGGCCGTTGTCGGCCTCGCCGAGGCGCTCGTCGCCGATCTTGAGACGCAGGCGCGGGCGGCCGACGTCGATCGGGACCTTCTCGGTGTCGATCAGGCCCATGTCCTCGAGCTTGGTCTTCGTTCGGCTGAAGGTCGCCTTGGAGGCGATGCCGACGTCCTCGCCCCACTTGCTGATGTCGTAGAGCAGGGCCTCGTTCTTGGCGGCGACGAGCAGCGAGATGGTGACTTCGTCGAGTCCGTCGCCGTCGCCGCGGGCGGTCTCGAGCGAGTTGAGGATGGCCGTGAAGTCGTCCTCGGCGTCGGGGCTGATCTCGTCGGCGAGGGTCTCGCGGACGTCCGTGATCGGCGGGGTCCGGAGATTGAAGTCGGCGGCGTCCTCCCAGCGGCCCGCGTAGGTGTCGTACGTGTCCGTGACGAAGCTGTCGTCGTCGGTGATGAGCCCGCCGACGCGGTCGCCGGCGTGGACGATGGCGACGACGCGGTCCTCGCTGACGAGCAGCGAGTTCTCGGGTGCCTCCTCGAGCGTCCGCAGCGAAAGCGCGCCCTCGCTGATGAGGTCGGCGGCGTTCGAAGCGACGATGAAGTCGTCCATGACGTCTTTCAGCGTTCGCTCGTCGGCGAGCATGTGAACCGACGGGAGCTCGCCGTCGAACGCGGTCGCGACGGAAACGAACTCCTCGATGGCGTCCCGCGACGGGTTTACCATGTAGATATCCCCGGTCGCGTCCTCGAGAACCGACCCGAGGATATCGTCAATCTGGTGGTTTAGTAAATTCGAGGTCATGCCTATACAGAAGTAATCGAGAGCGACCTACTTAATTTTGGTGGCCGTTTGCACACCAGAACTTCTCGTCCAGCGACTGTACCGGTAATTTTTGTCCCATAACTCGTTAGTTCGCCGACGAATGATAGCTATCTCTTACACGCATGTAAGCCTAGAAAGTCACGATAGCTAATAGCGCTCGGAAATCCGTCGAAAAAACACCCTCATATCATGAAAACAACAATAACTATATACATGAAACGTGTTATTACGATATCGTATGGGTGTTCGACGCAATCGATTGTGGTGGGTCGCTCACGAGTTAGTCGACGAAGTTCCAATCGGGAGGAAGACGGACCGAATAATGCGACGGTTCGGGCTGCGGGCCAAGCGCGTCAGTACGTACGGCGGACCGTAGAACAGGTTATCGATCGAACCGGGAACTCAGCTTTTTCGACCAGTACACGTCGCCGTCGTAGATGACCGACGCTTCCGTCTCTTCGAGCATGGTTGCAAGCTCCGGCTCCGTCAGCGTAAAACTCGACTCGTTACCACAGAGATAGGCGTACTCGTTGGTCTCGGTGTGCGGAAAGTAGTACGAACCGGTCACGCGCGTCGAATAACAGTCCAGGTTCAGCAGGTACCGTCGGCCGTCGCCGTCGGCGTCGAGTTCCTCGAGCGTCGCGGTCGTCGGATTCCGGTGTTCGCCCTGTGTGAGCGAGTGGGTGCCGTCGCCGACGACGGCGTAGTCTTTCCCCATCATGATTCGCCTGCGCGCGAGGCCCATGGCGCGTTCGATGCTGAACCCGTGGACCAGCAGTTTGGCGAACGTCGAGCCGACCTTGATCGCGTGGTCGTTCAGGACTTTGGTGAACGTGACGGCACCGGCGACGCTGCCCTTCTCGATCAGACGCATGCCCTCGTAGAAAGAGCCACAGGCGTTCAAGAAGAACGTCTGCGTGTTACAGCGGTCGAGACTCGAGACAGCGAGCGTCCCGTCCGGACAGCGCAGGCCGTCGGTCTCGCAGTGACCGATGTAGTGGACGAAGTCGTGATCGGATTCGAAGACCCGTGCGAGAGCGGCCGTCCCGAGCGATTCCTCGACGGTGAGGTCGATCGATAGCTCCTCGGATCGCTGGCGGTAGATCTCGGCGACGTCGTCGTGCTCGCCGGCCATCTCCGGATCGTTCAGGACGACGCAGATCGAGATCGAGTCGCTCGGTTTCCGGAGGAAGTCGAGGCGATTGCGGTAGGCCTCGGGTGCCGATTTGAAGACGTCGATCGGAACGCCCTCGGCGAGCCAGCCGTGGGTTCGGCCGCTTCGGAGATCGGGTTTGACGATGTCTACCGAGGCGACCTGCCCGGTGCTGGCCCGCGTGTCGGGGCCGCGGACGGGTTCTGCGTCGGCCTCGGTTGGGTCCGCTCCCCGATAGAAGTCCTCGAGTGACCGTTCGACCAGTTCCTGGCCCTCGAGCGTAGAGGTCCGTGGGGTGTAGATCATGCTCAGCCGGTCGAGCAGGAACGGGAGTGTCTCGACGCTGTCGTAGGCGGGCGTCACGTACGTCGACAGGTGCCACTCCGGGAGGCGGTGTTTGATCGCCGCGTACGGCACGTCGAGATAGGTCGCGAGGCGGTCCTGTGGCGAGGCGTCGTACAACGTGCGGGCATCGATATCGAGCGCCTCGAGCAGGCTGAGTTCCGAGAGGGTCGTCCCGTAGGGACCGGCGTTGCGGACGAGACAGTCGAGGAAGAAGACCTTTCGGAGCAGCCGCTCGACGTCACGCTCCAGGTCGGGCATCGTCGAGAGCTCCATTTCGACCGCGCGGTCGACGAGCCGGAGTCGCGGCCCGTCGGGGTCCGACCCGATTCCGTTCCCGATTCCCTCGTCGGTCGTCCGCACGGCCGCCTGCAGATAGTACGCCAGCGGCGCGGTCACGAACAGCGATTCGTAGTCGGGCGGGACGACCAGTTCGATCCCGTGGTCGGGCGTATCGGCCCGAAGGTAGTCGGAAATCTCGAGGCGGTCGCCGCGTTCGATCAACGACGGATGGCCGCGGAGCGTGGGGTACGACCGGTCCGGACTGTCCGTCTTGTGCGACGCGGCCATGTGCGTGATGGCGTCGGCGATAGCCGACGGCGAGTCGGGAACGGTGATCGTCCCCGCCGGAAACTCGTGCCGGCATCGGAGGCCGAGAATGACGCGAGTCCGATCCGGAAAGGAGACGACGATTTCCTCGTAGTCGTCGGTCTTTGCGATCGTCGCCGCGCCGGAGAACCGAAGGTAGGCCTTGATGTCGGTGTCGATGTCGACGACGTACTCGTCGGGAGACAGTGTGAGCGGATCCCCGCTGGGATCGAGTTCGTACTGGTCCTCGAGTCCGAGGGAAAACGCGTAAACGACCGCGTGCGGGAACCGGAGCTCGTCCGCCGTCAGGGCGACCGTGTCGTCGACCGGACGCGGGATGTCCGCGCCGGAGTCGCCGACGACAAGTCCGTCACCGTCGACCGTTAGCTCGGCGTTGTCCGCGTCGGTGACGTGGAGGGTGTCGTCGTCTACCGCCCACTCGATCATTCGGTTGGCTGAATGTCACTGGGACAAGTTAGTTGTATCGGGCCGTAGTCGGGGAGGGCGTCGTGCGTCCGTCTGACAGCCGCCGGAATCGACGCGACGATAGTGGCCCGACTTGCCGGGGAAGGGTACACTTATACAGCCGCCAGACCGCAGTTCGGACATGGACCACGATAAGGTTCGGGACGTCGACCCCGCCGTCGCAGACGCGCTCGAGGCCGAGGTAGACCGCCAGCGAGAGACGTTGCAGATGATCGCCAGCGAAAACCACGCCAGCGAGGCCGTCATCGACGCCCAGGGCAGCGCCCTGACGAACAAGTACGCCGAGGGCTATCCGGGCGAGCGATACTACGGCGGTTGCCAGTACGCCGACGAGATCGAAGGGCTCGCGATCGACCGAGCGAAAGAACTGTTCGGTGCCGAGCACGTCAACGTCCAGCCCCACTCGGGCACGCAGGCCAACCAGTCGGTCTACTTCGCGATGCTCGAGCCCGGCGACAAGATCCTGTCGCTCGATCTGAACCACGGAGGCCACCTCAGCCACGGTCACCCCGCGAACTTCACGGGCCAGCTCTACGAGGTCGAGCAGTACGAGGTCGATCCCGAGACGGGCTACATCGACTACGACGACCTCGCGGACCACGCCGCCGAGTTCGATCCCGACATCATCGTCTCGGGGTACTCCGCGTACCCGCGCGAGATCGAGTGGGAGCGCATTCAGGACGCCGCCGACGACGTCGACGCGCTCCACCTCGCCGACATCGCCCACATCACCGGACTCGTGGCCGCGGGCGTCCACCCCTCGCCGGTCGGCGTCGCGGACTTCGTCACCGGGTCGACCCACAAGACCATCCGCGCGGGACGGGGCGGCATCGTCATGACGAGCGAGGAGTACGCCGACGACATCGACGCCGCCGTCTTCCCCGGCGGACAGGGCGGCCCCCTCATGCACAACGTCGCCGGGAAAGCCGTCGGCTTCAAGGAGGCCCTCGAGCCCGCGTTCGAGGACTACGCGGAGCAGACGGTCGCGAACGCCGAGGCACTCGGCGAGAGCCTCGCCGAGAACGGGCTCTCGCTCGTCTCGGACGGCACCGACAACCACCTCGTGCTCGTCGACCTCCGCGACAGTCACCCGGACACCTCCGGCGGCGACGCGGAGGACGCCCTCGAGGAAGCCGGCATCGTCCTCAACGGGAACACGGTGCCCGGCGAGACGCGTTCGCCGTTCAACCCGAGCGGGATCCGCGCCGGCACGCCGGCGCTGACCACGCGCGGCTTCGACGAGGACGACTGCCGGACGGTTGGCGATCTGATCGCCCGCGTCGTCGACGCCCCCGAGGACGAGGCCGTGATCGAAGACGTCCGAGCGGAAGTCGCGACGCTGTGCGACGAGAACCCGCTGTACGAGTAGGACTGCGACCCCAACCGATCGCGGAGTCGCCTTCGAACTGCCGATGGAGCTGCTTTTCGTCCCGATTCCGCTGTACGGCTCTCCCGGAATACCCCTGTAGTCCGGTGGACGAGTACGCCCTGCTCGTGATCGACGCACGCGACACCGCGGAGTGGAAGATTTCGGAGCCGGAACGGCCGATCGGAGCGAGACGAACTGATCGGTTCGTCGTCTCGTTGCCGCGCGGAACCGGTCCAGTACCGAGACCGTCCGTCCGATTGTGCCGGAGTACCGCGAACCGTGACAGGGTACGTTGACAGTAGTCATACGACATCGAGTCGAGGTGTTCGTCCGCATGACACGAGAACGGAATGCGGTGGATCGGCGGACGGTACTCTCGACGGTGGGCGCGGCGAGCGCGGCCGCCCTCGCCGGCTGTGCGTCCCGGACCGGCGGCGAACCGGACGGTGAGGGCGGTCCCTCGAGCGACGACCGAGACTCGTCACATCCTGTTTTCGGCGACGAAACCGTATGCCGCGGCCAGCGTCCACCTGCTCGCGGACCGCGGCGAACTCTCGTACGACGATCGGATCGTCGAGCACTGGTCCGCGTTCGCCGAAGCGGGGTCGGAGAAGGCTGCGGTGACCGTTCGGCACCTCCTCTCGCATCGGGCGGGACTGTCGCAGCTCCCGGCGATCGACGACGAGCCGTCGATCTGGGGCGATCCCGACGCGATCGCTCGACGGCTCGAGGCGGCCGACCTCGAGTACGCGCCGGGCGAGCGGGCGCAGTACCACATCCTCAGTTTCGGCTGGCTCACCGGCGAACTCGTCCGCCAGGTGACCGGGCGGCGGATCGATCGATTCGCGCGCGAGGAGCTCTTCGAACCGCTCGGCATGGACCGCACCCACATCGGGCTCCCCGCCGGCGACCCGGACGACGTCGCGACGCTCGTCGGTTTCGAACCGTACGATCAGATCGAGGACCCCGCGCCGGCGGACGCGGCCTACAACCAACAGGTCGCCGAGCAGTTCAACAGCGAAGCCGTCCACCGGGCCGTCGTCCCGGCCGCGAACGGTGTCGGCACCGCCGGCGACATGGCTCGCTTCTACGCCTGTCTGTTGAACGGCGGGGAACTCGAGGGAACGCGGCTGTTCAGCCCCGAGACGGTTCGGGAGTGGACCTCGCTCGAGGCGGAACGGGAGTCCGATCCCGTCCGCGGCGGGTCGCCCGGTCGGTTCTCGCTCGGCTTCTTCCTCGGCGGACTGGTCCACAGTTCCTACGGCGTGACCGCGCCGCCGAGCACGTTCGGCCACGGTGGACTCGGGAGCATCATGGGGTGGGCCGACCCCGTGAACGACCTCGCCTTCGCGTACGTCACCAACGGTATCCGCGACGGGTACGAACACGGTGCGCGCGCGACTATCGCGAGCGATACGGTTCGCCACGAACTCGGGTAGGACGCCGATCCGGCCGAGTCCCGTCGGTCGTTGTGTGGTGTGTGTTTCCGCATGCCGTATCTTTTTCAGATCGTTTCACGTGAATGATCTCACATGACGGACGCATCCGCGACCGAGATGTATCGATCCCGGACCGACGCGCTGACGACCGACGTCGGCGAGGGGCAGCCGATCGTCTTCGCGCACGGGACGCTGATGGATCGAACGATGTTCGCGCCCCAGATCGAGGCGTTGCAGGACGAGTACCGGGCCGTCGCGTACGATCTTCGCGCGCGAACCGACCGGTACGCCCCCGGCTACGATCTGTGGGAGCTGGCCGACGATTGTGCGGCGGTGCTGGACGGGATCGGCGAAGACAGCGCCGTCATCGCCGGCATGTCGATGGGTGGTTTCATGGCACTGCGATTCGCGCTCGAGTATCCCGAGCGGGTCGACGGACTCGTGCTGATCGACTCGATGGCCGCCCCGCACACGGCCGAAGAGCAGGAGATCTACGGCGATCTCGTCGCGCCCCTGGACGGCTCCCACGAGGCCACCCCGCGTGAACTGGCCGAGGGTGTGACGGGCTACCTCTTCGGCGATACGACCCGCGAGGAGAATCCCGAACTGGTCGAGGCGTGGGTTGACCGCTGGGCGACGTATCCCGGCGCTGCGGTCTACCACGAACTCCACTCCTGGCTCGAGCGGTCGGACGTAACCGACCGCCTCTCGGAGATCGACGTCCCGGTCCTGATCGTCCACGGTGAGGAGGACCCGTCGATCGATCCCTCACGAGCCGAACCGATGCTCGAGGAGCTGCCCGATGCCGAGATGGAGCTAATTCCGGACGCGGGACACACCTCGAATCTCGAGCGGTCGGAGCCGGCTACCGATGCGATCAGGTCGTTCCTCGACGACCGATTCTGAGGAGGACGTATCCACGAACGTGCGCATTCAGGTCGGCGCTGGCTCGATTCTGAGCACGAATCCGGAGATTAATGAGCCTCGCGGTCGCCCACTCCAGTAATGACAACGATCATCGACGGCGACGCCGTGGCGAGCGAGATCCGAGACGATCTGACGGACGCGATCGAGACCCTCGCCGACGCCGGTGCGCGACCGGGGCTGGCGACCGTACTCATGGGCGACGACCCCGCGAGCCAGACCTACGTCACCATGAAACAGCGCGACTGCGAGGAGGTCGGCATCGAGAGCCACCACGTCGACGTCGACGGCGACGCGCCGCCGGAGGCGTTATACGACGCAATCGCGGACCTCAACGACGACGACGACGTCCACGGCTACATCGTCCAGGCCCCGGTGCCGGACCACGTCGACTACCGCGACGTGATCCGCCGCGTCGACCCGATCAAGGACGTCGACGGCTTCCACCCCGAGAACGTCGGTCGACTGGTCGCCGGCGACGCCCGGTTTCGGCCCTGTACGCCCCACGGCGTCCAGAAGTTACTCGCGTCCGCGGATATCGACACCGAAGGGGCGGACGTGACCATCGTCGGCCGCTCGGACATCGTCGGCAAACCCCTCGCGAACCTCCTGATCCAGAAGGCCGACGACGGCAACGCGACCGTGACGGTCTGTCACTCACGGACCGACGACCTCGCGGCGAAGACGCGGGCCGCGGACATCGTCGTCGCAGCCGCCGGCGCACCGGAACTGATCGACGGCTCGATGATCGGCGAGGGCGCGGTCGTCATCGACGTGGGCGTCAACCGGATGGACGCGGACACCGAGAAGGGGTACGAACTCGTCGGCGACGTCGAGTTCGAGAGCGCCAGGGAGAAAGCGAGCGCGATCACGCCCGTTCCGGGCGGCGTCGGCCCGATGACCCGCGCGATGTTGCTCTACAACACGGTCAAGGCGGCGAGCCTGCAGGAAGACGTCGACGTCGACTTGCCCTGAAGTACCGACTCGAGACGCGATCCCCGTTTGGTCGTTTCCCGAGATCACCCGTCCGGACCGGCCGAGAGGGCGTCCAACCGCTCCTCGGCCTGCGAGAAGGCGACCTCGTCGCCGCGCAGCCCGTTCGCGAGTTCGCGCGTCGCGTCGACGAGTTGCTCGGCGGTCCGCAGGTCGACGTCGCCGTCGAGCATTCGGATACGCGTAACGTGTTCGCCGAGCGTCTCGAGCGCGCTCCGTTCGCTCGCCGTCAGGTCGCGGTCCTCGGCCCAGGTTCGGACGTCGCGGCGGTACTCCCGGACGGCGTTCGCGTACGCGAGGCCGCGGGCCGCCCGAAGCGATCGGGGGACGTCGGCGGCGGACGGCCGTTCACCCTGGTCTGCGTCCCGGAGCAGGGAGAGGAAGTACAGCTCTTCACGGTCCTCGAGACTGATCTCGCGGGCGACGATGTCGCTGACGTGAAGGAGTTCGATCGCGGCGAGGTAGGTGTCGTCGAGTTCACGGAGGGTACCGGCGTTGACGAATCCGCGCCGCCGAACGTACTCGCGACAGCGGTCGCGGGCCCGTACGGCGACGTCGTCGGTATCGGCCTCGTCGATCGCGTTCCGTACGGGGGTGAGATCGAACGCGACCTGCAGGTCCGTGTGCTCGGTGCGTTCGTCGACGCCGACGCTTCGCAGGCTGCCACAGGCCGGGCAGCCGACGCTCCCGGTCTCGTAGTACGACCAGCGCGTCTCACACTCCGTACACTCGCGCTCACCCCGGATCTTCATGGGCGGCGCTACGGGGGGCACACAAAAAATCTCACCGGACCTACCGTGCGTCGGTGGCGACGGATCGCGGCCCGCGACCGAACCACCCGGCAGCACTCGAGGCCCTCCCGCTACCCCGTCGAGACGGGAGCGGCGACGGCGATCGGACCTCGAGTCCCGCCACGGCTCGCGCTCGCGGAGTGTCGCCCGTCGTGATCATTCCGATCCGTTGACGGTGCGAGACGGATGACGGTCATCGGGTCGTCGGTGTCGTTCAATAGGTGATTAACGGGTGGCAGGTGCAGGCCACATCGAAACCAGCCGGAACGTCAAACCAAGGTATATGTCCCGTAACCGACTGAACCGACGGACGTTCGTAACCGCGGCAGGAACAGCAAGCGCACTGGCACTGGCCGGTTGCGCCGACAGCGGCCCCGGTGGCAACGAATCCGAGAACGACACGACCGGTGAGAACGAAACCGGCAACGAGACCGAAGGCGGTGCGGACGAAACGTATACGCTGACCGTCACGGTCGAAGACGACGAGGGGCCCGTCGAAGGCGCGACGGTCACCCTCGAGGAAGCGGGGCTGGGCGGTGGCGGAGCGGGCAACGAGTCGGATAACGAGTCCGACGGAATGATGGGCAACGAGTCGGACAACGAGACGATGGGCAACGAGTCGGACAACGAGACGATGGGCAACGAGTCGGGCAACGAGACGATGGGTAACGAGAGCACGTCCGACGTGGGCGGGCAGAGCTTCCCGATGGAAGACGAGACTGACGAGAACGGTGAAGTCGAATTCGAGGAACTCGAGGACGGAGAATACACCGTGACCGCCGAATACGAGGGCGAAGAGACCGAAGGCGACGTCGAGATCGACGGCGACGACGAGGAGGTCACGCTGACGTTCGGCGAGGGCGGTGCCGGCGGTAACGAGACCGACAACGAAACGACGACTGGGAACGAAAGCGGCGACGAGAATAGTTCGTAAGCGGTCCGTCGGCTCCACAGTCGGAGCCGTGTCCCATCGACCGGTTGTATCGACCTCGAGGACGGACGCATCGACGCCCGTTTTCGGTCAGCGCGCCGAACCGCGCCTCGAGCGGCCGCCGTCGCGGTGGGAACGATCGACCGAGATCGTTTCACGCGGAAACCACAGCCTTCCCGACCGAAACGGCGACGACAGTCGGACACCACTGTGGCAGACTGTCGACCGGAACAGGAGACCGTCGTCGCCGCCCGTGAAACTGTCCCGTTGCGAACACGTCTGGCGAGCGGTTCGCGATCGCTCGGGATTCGCTGCCCCCGCTCGAGCCCAGGCGGTGGCGGGCCGGGCGGCGTGAGGAGTTGCTCGCCGTGGCGACTTTTTTGCCCCCTCGGTCGGTAGTGACGAGTATGCGTGACGAAGAAGAAATCCGCGAGCAGTACGAGTTCCTCAAAGAACACCTCGAGAGCGACGAGATGCGCCACGACGGCGTCAGGCAGATGTTTACCTACTACAAGCGCGCGATCGGCTGGGTGCTCGAGGAAGAACACATCTGAGCCGCCCGCGGACGCCGGGACCGGCCCGACGCACTGCGACGAGGTGACCGGTGTCGTTACCTTTAAGTCCTCTCGGCGGAATCATCCACGTGACGCTTCGCTTGGAGGGCCGAAGCGTCAGCGGGGACCAATTCAGGGCGGCAAGCGATCGCGTGGCACTTTTCCGCCACGCGATCTGCTTTCCTGTTTCGACGTGTCTATGTGTCGGAGCGATGCGTCCGTTCTCATCGAGTTCGATTAGCGCGCAATAATCGCGCTCGAACGATATAATTGTACCGAAACGTAATCAACGAACTGTAAACATGAATCGCTCATTATGTGAGTTACAGCGGTAGATCCATCACGGGTGTTATGGATCGTCTCCACTCGAAACGAGTCCTCTCGCTGGTAATAGCCTCCTTTCGGTCGAAACAACCCGATAGCCTTATTAAAATTCGACAGTAAATGCGATTGGTACTTCCCCAATGTACGACCTGACAGGATTCCAGCGTGACTTGCTCTACGTCATCGCTGGCGAGGAGGAGCCGCACGGACTGGCGATCAAAGAGGAACTCGAGGACTACTACGAGAAGGAGATCCACCACGGTCGGCTCTACCCGAACCTCGACACCCTCGTCGACAAGGGGCTCGTCGAAAAGGGCCGTCGCGACCGGCGGACGAACTTCTACACGCTCACCCGTCGCGGCCGCCGCGAACTCGAGGCGCGCCGCGACTGGGAGTCCCAGTACGTCGACCTCTAGGCCGACCGTCACGCCGACTCCGGTCGCGCGACCGCCGCCCGTCATCCCTCCGAGCGGCGACTCCCACTTTTGCGCCCGTCGGGCCTCGAGAGTCTGATCGGACCGAGCGACCAGTTTGTCCGCCGCCGGCGCGTTGCTTATATGCGGGCACGGTGAACGGTCTGGAGTGAACGAGGTCGCGTTACAGGTCGCCGACGCGCCGCTCGAGGAAACGGTCGTTCGGCTCGCGCTGGCCGGCGCACTGGGTATGTTCCTCGGCCTCGAGCGCGAGTGGTCCCAGAAGTCCGCGGGTATCCGCACGTTCTCGCTGATCAGCCTGCTCGGTGCGGTGTTTACGGTGCTCGTTCGCGAGGGGGGTATCGGCGAGAGTCTGCTCCTGTTGGGTGGACTGCTCGTGATCGTCCAGGGGGTCCTGCTCGCCGTGCAGGGGCTCACGGAGGACGACCCGGCCGACACGGGGCTCTCGTTGACGACCTCGGTCTCGATGCTCGTCGCCTACGGTATCGGCGTGCTGGTCGCCGCCGGCTTCATCATCGAGGGAGTCACCGTCGCCGTCCTCTCGTCGCTGCTACTGGTGTTGAAGCGGGAGCTTCACGAGTTCGCCTGGGGGCTCTCGCGCGAGGAGATGCGATCGACGACGGAGTTCGCCATCCTCGCGTTCGTCATCTATCCGCTCCTCCCGGCCACGTACGAGCCCGAGGTCGCGGGCATCACCATCCCGCTCGAGCCCCAGATCATCTGGCTGATGGTCGTCGCCGTGGCGGGGATCGGTATCGCGAACTACGCGATCGTCTCGACCTACGGTGGCCGCGGCATCGCGATCACCGGATTCTTCGGCGGGCTGGCCTCCTCGACGGCGGTCGTCGGGACGATGCTCGATCACGTCAACCAGCGCCCCGAGGCCGCGTCCTACGCCGTCGCCGCGATCCTGCTCGCGAACGCCGCCATGGCCGCCCGTAACCTCGCGATCGCGGTCGGCTTCACCGCCGGCGGTGAGACCGGCATTCTCGTCGAGGCGGTCGTTCCGCTGGGTGCCGTCATCCTGCTCGCCTTCGCCATCGCCGCCCTCACGGCCGACTGGAGCGAGTCCGGCCCCATGGAACTCGAGAGCCCGTTCTCGCTGAAGAACGCCCTCGCGTTCGGGGCCGTCTTCCTCGTCGTCCTCGTGTTCGGATCGCTGGCCGAGACGTGGTTCGGGACGCTCGGCTTCTACGCGACGGCCGTGGCCAGCGGCTTCGTCTCGAGCGCCGGCGCGACCACTTCCGCGGTCGTCCTCTATCGCGGCGGTCAACTCGGTGCCCCCGAGGCGACCGTCGCCATCCTCCTCGCGACGGTCTCGAGTATCGTGGTCAAGGCGTTGCTGGCGTCGACCTCGTCGAACGACGGGTTCCGGAACCGGATCGCGGCCTACAGCACGATTCTGCTGGTCGGCGGCGGGGTGGCCGCGGCGGCAATCGTCGCCGTGTAAGGCGACGGTCACCGTCGCCGTGCAGCGACCGTTTCGGCGGCCCGGACTCACTACGTTTATCCGACGGTTGCCGAAGATATTGTATGGACCGAGCAACGGTCGAACCACAGGTCGACTCGATCCCCGGCGAACGAGCGAGCGAGTGGGTCGAGTATCACCACCAGTACGCCGCCCCGAGTACGTACGTTTACGAGTTCGTCTGGGACGCCGGCGGTGAGGCGACGGGCCCGTTCTGTACCGACGTCGACGGCAACGTCCTGCTGGATTTCACGAGTCACGTCGCGGCCGCCCCGCTCGGCTACAACAACCCGACGATCCGGACGAAGCTCCGCGAGTTCGACATCGTCGATCCGCTGAAGATCGCTGGACAGGACTTCTACGTCAGCGGCGGTGGCGGTCGACCGGACGATCCCGACTTCCCCGGTCCGACGCAGCTGATGGACCGCCTCGTCGCGATGACCGACCACTACGACATGGATCGGGTCTTCCTCTCGAACTCCGGTGCGGAGGCCATCGAGAACGCGATCAAAATCTGCTACGCCGCGGGCGGTCACCGGGCGTTCACCTTCGACGGCGCGTTCCACGGTCGCACGCTGGGCGCGCTCTCGCTCAACCGCTCGAAGACCGCCCACCGAAGCGGTTTTCCGGAGGTTCCGGGCGTCGTCAGCGTTCCCTATCCCGCTACCGACGAGGCGTACCGAACCCGCTGGCGAACCGACGGCCCCGGTGGGAACGTCGTCGCTGACGCGCTCCACCCGGAACGGGGTGTCGTCGACCCCGACGAGGTCGCCTACCTGATCCTCGAGCCCATTCAGGGCGAGGGCGGCTATCGGGTCGCCCATCCCGAGTTCGCCCGCGACCTCGAGGCGCTCCGTGACCGGTACGATCTCACAGTTATCGCCGACGAGATACAGTCCGGGCTGGGGCGGACGGGCGAACTGTGGGCGGTCGATCACCTCGATCTCACGCCGGACGTCATCACCAGCGCGAAGGGGCTCCGTGTGGGCGCGACGATCTCGCGGTCGGACGTCTTCCCCGCCGAAAAGAGCCGCCTCTCCTCGACGTGGGGCGCGGGCGATCTCATCGCCGCCATGCAGGGCGTGCTCACGATCGACACGATTCACGAGGAGAACTTGCTCGCGAACGTCCGCGAGCGAGGCGAGCAGTTGCGGACCCGACTCGCGGACGCCGTCGAAGACGGTAACGCGCCCGGTATTGTCGACATCCGCGGTCGCGGGCTGATGCTCGCGGTCGAGTTCGATACGAAAGCGCGCCGGGACGCGGTCCTCGAGAGCGCGTTCAACCACGGCCTGTTGACCCTCGGCTGCGGCTACAAGACGCTTCGATTGCTGCCGCCGCTCGACGTCACCGAACGGGAGATCGAACTGGGGACGAGGCTGTTGCTCGAGTCGCTCGAGCGGGTCGCGGACGAGGGCCCGTAACGGTCGACCGACACCGACGGCCCCCGCCGAATCGATCCGTGTACGAGCGGGCCGGTCGGCTCGCAGCGCCGTCCAGTCTCGTCCGCGTCGGAACGCTCAGAGCGAACTGAGTATCGTGACCGGACACGGAGCGTTCCGGACGACGTACTCCACGCGATGGCCGAGAAACACCCGTCGAGAGATCGGCCGCATGTTCGCGCCCATAACGATCACGTCGGCGTCGGTCCGGTCGGCGAGGTCGACGATCTCCGTTTCGGGGGTCTCCGAGATCGTCACCCTCGTCAGCACCGTCGCGTCGAGTCGTCTGCCGAACTCCGCCTCCCGCTCGACGATCTGTTCGCCGATCCGAACCTGCTCGGAGGGATCTGGTCGAGTGGCGAACCGGTCGTCGAACGGGGGTTCGTCGACGACGTGAACGATCTCGACGAGCGCGTTTTCCGCTGCGGCGACGGTGAACGCGATCTCGGCGGCGTGGCGGTTGGACACCGTCCCGACCGTCGGGAGGAGAATTCGGTCGATGGGCTCGTCGGCCCGATCCGTCGACGCAGCCGGTTCGAACGGTGTACTGACGATCATCTTCGGACACGTCGTCCCCTGGATGATGCGGTCGACCGTCGTACCGAACAGGGATTCGTTGGACTCGTCGCCGACGACCGACTCGCCGAGGACGGCGAGATCGTACCCGGCGTCCAGCTCGTCGAGAATCGTCTCGGCGACCGTTCCCCGGGCGTTGCGAACGAACGTTCTCGACGGCTGCCTCCGGTCGCGTAACCGGCGTTCGATCGGTTCGAAAACACGATCCACCTCGTCGGACGTGACGGCGGTGGGCCGTCCGGACCCGTGGTTCGCTCGCGTCGGCGCGAAGCGATCGTTTCGGAGACCGGTGAAGAAGCCGTCGTACCGTCCGTCCGAGGCACCGGAACCGTCGCTCACGCACATCACGTCGAGGTCGATATCGCGATCGCGAACGAGCGGATCGAGGAGACGGGCGGCGTACCGGCCGTCCGCACCGCCACCGACCGGCAACAGAATTCTCGTGAGGGTGTTGACGAAACTCCCCCGGAGGAACGCCTCGCGTTCGATGCGCTCGCGTTCGTCCTCGCTCATCTCGATCTTCGGGATCGACCACCGCATGATCACCGGTGCGATCACGGAGGTCGCGATGGCGACCGCGACGATAATGCTGTACATGTCCGTCGTCAAGATGCCCGCGCCGAGTCCCACCGTCGCGACGATGATCTCCATGGCCCCGCGAGCGTTCATCCCGCCACCGATCGTGACTCCCTCCCACCTCGAGAGGCCGGCGAGCCGAGACGCGCCCATGATCCCGGCGAACTTGCCGAAACACGCCACCCCGAGGACGACGAGTCCCACGGCGAACACCGTCTCGTCGAACAGGGCGGCCACGTCCATTCGCAGCCCGGCGATCGCGAAGAACAGCGGCGCGAAGACGGCGAGCGTGATCACTTCGAGCGTGTGTCGGAGTTCGTAGGGGAAGCGCTTGACCTGGCCGACCAGCACTCCGACGACGAACGCGCCCAGGATCGCCTCGAGCCCCATGTACTGGGTGACCGCGCCCGCTGCGAACGCGAGCACGATCACCGTCGAGACCAGCGCGACCTCGCTGCCGAAGACGGTCCCGACCCAGCGAACGAGTGCCGCGACGAACCGACGTCCGACGGTAAGCGAGACGCCGAGAAAGACGAGCACCGAGACGATCGTCGTCGCGACCGATCCGATATCGACGACGCCGGTTCGAGCGAGTCCGGCGACCGTGGCCAACAGAATCCACCCGATCGTGTCGTCGACCATCCCCGCGGCGAGAATCAGTTGGCCGATGTCGCGACGGATGACGTCGAGTTCGATGAGCACCTTCGCGATGACGGGGATCGCGGAGATACTCATCGCGGTTCCGAGAAAGAGACTGAACACGAGCCGCTGGCCCGGCGACGCGACGAACGATACCGGCAGTACCCAGCCCAGCGCGAATCCGGTCGTAAAGGGCACGACGATCCCGCCGAGCGAGAGGATGACCGCCGTTCGCCCCTTGCTGACGATGAGATCGATGTCCGTCTCGAGGCCGGTGACGATCAGCAACAGGATGAGACCGAGCCACGAGATGACCTCGAGCAGGTGGAACTGGCTCTCCGAGACCGCGAACAGCGACTCGTAGACGCCCGGTACGACGAGGCCGAGCACCGACGGGCCGAGCAGAACGCCCGCGAACAGCTCGCCGACGACCGTCGGTTGGCCGATTCGACTGAACGCCTCGCCGAGCGCTCTCGCGACGAAGAGCAACAGCGTGAGCTGGACGATGACGAGCAACAGTTCGTGGTGTCCGAGCGGTTCGATAATTGCCATCGGAATCTGCACAGATCGGCGTGATCGCGGGCGATCGGCTCCGTCGTACCGTGGGACTCCCAGATACTTCGTTCCACGC
The DNA here is from genome assembly GCF_900110865.1 of Natrinema salaciae. NCBI lineage: Archaea > Methanobacteriati > Methanobacteriota > Halobacteria > Halobacteriales > Natrialbaceae > Natrinema > Natrinema salaciae. The sequence goes on along the minus strand of NZ_FOFD01000002.1, from coordinate 297,785 downwards.
TAGTGAATGGTAAACTGACAGTTATTGGCGCCGACCAGTCAGCGCGACGAACGACCGACGTCCCGTCCGCGTGACGACGAGTCGACGCGGCGACGGGAGCGCCGCTTGGCGGTACGAGACGTACGGAACGGGGACGCCTCGAAGTGCCCAAAACGGAGACGCCGTTCCGAGATGCCCGGCGATCAGCGAGAAACAGCGCGATGCGAGCGCCCGCGTGTCTCGATCTCGATTTACTCGCCGCGGAGCTCGTTCACGTGATCGATCCGGCGCTGGATGAGGTCCGCTTTGCCGATGTCGTGGCGGACGCGCAGTCCCTCCTCGCCGGCGACCGCGAGCGCGTCTTCGGCGATCTCCTCGGCCTCGGCGATCGAGTCGGCGACGCCGACCAGGGCGAACGACCGGGACGTCGTCGTGTAGATCCCGTCGTCGCGTTCGTCCACGTCATCAGAACTCGAAGAGCGTCGCTCTTCGACGCTGGCGTAGTAGAGCAACGCGTCCCCGGCACTCTCCTCGTCGACCTGCACCTTCGCACCCGCCTCGGGGTCGGTGGGGTACCCCTCCGGCACCGCGTACTTGCAGACCGTCGCCTGCTCGGCGAACTCGAGTGCCGGCGGTGCGTCGCCGTCGCGAGCGGCAGTTACGATCTCGAGGAAGTCGGTCTCGAGAACCGGCAGCGTGTTCATCGCCTCGGGGTCGCCGAAGCGGGCGTTGAACTCGACGACCCGGGGACCGGTAGCCGTCAGCATGAACTGGCCGTAGAGGATCCCGCGGTAGTCGTCTAGCGCGTCGACGGTGGCCTCGATGATCGAGACGGCGTCGTCGTAATCGTCCGCGGTCATGAAGGGCAGTTCGTTCGTCGCGTCGGAGTAGCTGCCCATGCCGCCGGTGTTGGGGCCTTCGTCGCCCTCGTAGGCGCGCTTGTGGTCCTGCACTGCGGGTGCCGTGCGGAACTCGCCGTTGGCGACGAACGCCTGAATCGTGAACTCCTCGCCGAGTAGTCGCTCTTCCAGGACGATCCGGTCGTAGTCGGACTCGCGGATGTACTCCTTGCCCTCCTCGGCGGTGACCTGATCGCCGATGACTTTGACGCCCTTGCCGCCGGTGAGGCCGACGGGCTTGATCGCGAGGTCGCCGTCGTACTCGTCGATGTAGTCGCAGGCGGCCGCCGGGTCGTCGAACGTCTCGAAATCGGGACAGCCCGGGACGTCGTTTTCCTGCATGAACCGTCGCTGAAAGGCCTTGTCCGTCTCGATGCGGGCGTCCGCCTTCTTCGGACCGAACGGATAGACCCCCGCGGCCTCGAGTTCGTCCGCGACGCCGGCATCGAGCGGCGCTTCGGGGCCGATGACGGCGATGGTCGCGTCGACGTCCTCGGCGTAGTCGACGACAGCCTCGGGGTCGGTCGTCTCGAGCGTCTCGAACCCGGACGCGATGCGGGCGATTCCGGGGTTGCGGTTGCCGGCGCAGGCGTACAGGTCGGCCTCGCTGTCCTCGAGCGCGCGAGCGATGGCGTGTTCGCGGCCACCGCCGCCGATCAGGAGCACGTTCTCTCGCATGGTCGATAGCGGAACGCACGAACCTGTAAGCGTTGCTCTTTCCTCGAGCTGAAAGTATGCACGGTCGTGGTCACTTCCGGCGACACGATGCCGGACCGAGTCGCGGAGCGTCACCTATTGCGGTGACACGGCCCGATGTACGGACGTGCCGTGTCGGCCGTTCCGCCGGACCATCGCGACCGGTTCCGGTCGGCTGTTGCAGGTCGGTCCAGTATCCGCGGTGACCAATCGCGTCAGCGACCAGCGATCCCGTCGGACTCCGCACGCGTCTCCGATCCGCTCCGGTCCCGGGCGGTCGCGGAATTCGAGCCGTCTCCGTCGTCGCGACCGAGGCGCGTTCGCCCGAGCGACGCCGATTTCGATCGACAGTTCAGCAGAATTACAAAGCTCGGCGACGAACCCGAACGCCGAATTCGATGGTCTCCCCACGCACCCTCGAGCGCTCCGTTCCCTGGATCGGATTCGTCCCTCTCCTCTTCGCGAACCTGCTTCCGCTCGTCGGCGTCCTCGCGTTCGGCTGGGACGCGGCGATACTGGTGACGGTCTACGTGCTCGAGATGTTCCTGACGTTTCCGCTCACGGCGGCGAAAGCGCTGTTCGCCCAGCAGCCGCCGAAAACGGACGACGAGGATCCAAACGTCTCGGACGAACTGAAGCAGCGACGCGGCAGCGTGGAACTGGTATCGTGGCTCCCGCCGATCTATCCGCGGAACGTGCCGTTCGTCAGCACCGTCCTCCTCGGGTTCGCGTGGGTTTCGGTCTTCGGCGCAAGCGTCCTCAGCGAGGTGATTCCCGTCGAGGACGTGCTCCTACGATCGGAAGTGGTGATGAGCGTCGTCGCCCTCGTGGCCGCCACCTCGGCCGACGTGTGGCGAGACTATCTCCGCGGCGGCCGCTACGAGACGGTCTCTGCCTACGAGGTCGTCCAGACGCACGTCGGCCAGACGTTCTTCCTGGTGGTCGTCCTCATGGTCGTTGTGAGTCCGGACGACGTCGGCGGGGTGGCTCTCCTCGCCGGATTTGTCTTCGGCAAGCTACTCGTCGACTGGGCTACCTTTCGCGCTGCCCACGGTGAGCCGGGACGACTCCTCGGCTGGCTCGCCGGTCCAAACGATCCGACGAAGCCGGTCGATCCACCGATGGTACCCGAAGGTGGCCCCGACGTGCGGATTTCGACCGACGACACCGCCGTTCTGTACACCGCCGCACACCACACGCTCTTCGGAGCCGTATTTTTCGCACCCTGGATTCTGATCTCGTTGGTCGTCTCGCTCGCGGTGTTCACCGGTGACGACACTCCCCTGGCGGTCGTGGTCGGAACTGGCGTCGCGTTCGCGTTCCTGCTCCTCCTGCAACCCGCGATGGAGTTCGTGAAGATCGTTCTCAGGTACGGACCGCTCGAGTATCGCCGGTACGAGGACCGACTTGTCGCGTACGATACGTTGGTGGACGAACCGCAGTGGTCCGTCCTCCCCGACGAGGTACGGGATGCCACGGTCGTCGTCGATAACCTCCCGGATCACCTGCTCGGGACGCGGACCTTCGCCGTCACGATGGGGTGGGGTGACGACGAGTTCGAGCGGGATCTCGGCCCCGTGTCGGATTCCGACGCGTTCGTCTCCGCGTTCGAGATCCCAGTACGGACGATGGAACTGGACCCGATCGATCGACGGCTCGCGTGGGCCGCGGTCGTTCTCGGCGTCGGGCTCGCCGGGGCCCTCATCCTCACCTTCAGGCCGTGGGCGTCGGTTATCGCGCTGGTCCCGGTCACGTTTTTACTCCCGTTCTCGCTGTTCGTTCCGTTGGGACTCTGGAGACTGGCGTATCCGAGCTCCGATTGAACGGGCCAACGGTGCACTCGACGCTCGAGATGCCGACCGGACTCGAGGACCGCGGGGCAACAGCCGGTGACGACGCGAACTGACGGGTCTCGAGCGCCCCGAGCGGCCGTCGATTACTCGCCAGTCGAGCCCCTGGCGGCCATCGCAGACCGTCGAGACTCGCAGTGAGTATCACGGCCGCTCCGAGTCTGGCGAGGAACGCGGCTTCGGGGACGAATCCGCCGATATCGTTGGCCCGTCACCCTCGAGCGCAGCGACGTCACTCGCCATCGCTCGGTTCGCGTCCGCCGAGCCGATTCACCAGTTCCCACGGGGTGGTGAGCACGATGGTGAAGAAGACGGCCGCAGCTAATTGGGCGAAGAATCCGTCAGCGACGCGAATCGCGAGATAGCAGGCCAGGCCGCTCACGAGCACCCTGACGAGGAAGGCACCGACCTGCTCGAGCGACGTGGTTCCGTGTGCGGGCATATCCTGTACTCGGCCCCAGAAAGATGGTACTCTATTGATCTTATCTCAGGCATAGAACAGCGGCGGCCGCCGGTCCCCGCCGAACTCCTCGTCGGGGAGGTACGCCTCGAGCGCTCCCGCGTCCGCGTCGTCCAGCAACTGATCCAGCACGTCCACGGCCGCGTCGCGGTGCAGCGGCTGGTTGTCGTTGCCGCACTGCTCGTCCATCACGCAGGCCGGACAGCCGTCGACGTTCCCGCAGTCGCAGTTCGCGATCAGTGCTCGAGCGCGCTCCGCGACGGCCTCGTAGTTCTCGTAGATCGCCCGCGCGAAGCCCAGACCGCCCTCGATCCCGTCGTAGATGAACCACCCGCTCGCGGGCGTTCGCTCGAGGCCGTCGGCGATCTCCCGCACCGTGGCCTCGGCCGCGGCGATGTTTCGCGGCGCGCCGCCGCCACTCGCGCTGCCTGCAGTTCCGTACGCTACGTCCGCGTCTGTACTACCCTTCCCCTGAGCGAGGTGCGAGTCGATCGTCAGCGTCGCCAGCCCGCCCAGATCGCGTTTGTCGACCATCAACTCGAGCGGGGCGACGCCGATCGTCGCGTGCTCGGCGGCGTGAAGTCCGCCCGCGTAGCCGAGGTGGGCAGTCCCCGCCAGCCCGTCCTCGAGGTCGGGCACCTCGACGTCCCGGTACTTCTCGATCAGCGCCCGCTCGACGCGCTGGGGGACCTCGAGCCAGCAGAGCTGGGTCTCCATCTCGAGCGGCGGGTTCTCGGTCGGGATCCCCTGCTCTTTCCGCTTGCCGCCGTGGACGGCGACCGTGTCGTAGGTGCCGTGATAGACCAGCACTCGACCGCGGCCGAAGTGCAGCGTGAAGTCGCCGACGTTGCGGGACTCCTCGGAGGTCGCATCGAGGACCGTCACGTCGGTCCGCGTCCGCGTGTAGTAGTCGACGTCCGTCGGCCGGACGGTCACGGAGGGTCGGGGCGAATCGTGGTCGACGTCCACCACCTCGTATTGCTGCCCCTGATGCAGCCGGACTGCGCCCTCGTGGAAGTCCCGCAGCACGCGCTCCCTCGCCAGCGGCTCCATCCCCGGATCGTAGTGCTCGTCGACGCCGTCGGCGAGGTCGACCTCGTACTCCTCGCCGGTCGTCGCGTACAGCGAGATCGACTGCTGGGGACGGGGCGGACCCACGTAGGAGACGCCGGTCTCGAGCGTGCCACGAAGCTGGCCCGCGCGCCGCCACATCTCGACCGCCCGCTCGAGACGCTCGCGGTCGGCGAGCGTCCCCGCGTCGGCTCCGGCGACCGCGAGTTCGTCGGCCGCACAGCGCAGGTGCTGGGCGAACACCGCGTCGTTGTCCACGTCGACGACCGCGTCCTCGACGTCGGACTCGAGCAGGTAGTCGGGGTTGGTCACGACGTACTGGTCGAGCGTGCGGTGCTCGGCGACCAGCACCGAGAGCGCGCGCTTGGTTCCGCGACCCGCACGGCCGATCTGTTGCCAGAACGATTGGCGTTGCCCCGGGTAGCCCAGTTGCACCGTCGCGTCCATCTCGCCGATGTTGATTCCCAGCTCCAAGGCGTTCGTCGAGGCGACGCCGTCGAGCACGCCGGTCTTGAGCTGGTGTTCGGTCCCGTGGCGTTTCTTCCGCGAGTGGCCCGCGTGGTAGGGTTCGATCGCGCTCCCGCGGTCGGGGTTCGTGTAGTAGCGGCGGTTGTCGTGGCGGTGTTTCGACGCCCGCTTGACCGAGAGTTCGGCGAGTTTCCTCGAGGGGCTAAACAACAGCGTCTGGGCGTCGTGGTAGGTCAGATGCGAGAGCATTCGCGGGGCCTCGACGGTGGCGGGGACGCGCTCGACGATGGCGTCCTCGCGGCCCTCGCCACGCTCGGCCCGCGTCGCTCCCGGTCGCGTATCCGCGGACTCGCTTCGCTCGTCCTCGCGGGCCCGCGGCGGCGGGTTCCAGAGCACCAGCTCCCGCGGTCCCGTCGGCGAGCCGTCTTCGTCGATCACGGTAACGGGTTCGTCGATCAGCGCCGACGAGTGCTCGCCGGGGTTGCCGATCGTCGCGCTCGTGAGCACGAACTGCGGGTCGGCGTCGTAGTAGCCGAGGACGCGCTTCAGCCGGCGGACGATCCAGGCGACGTGCATTCCGTGGACGCCGGTGTAGGTGTGGGACTCGTCGATCACCACGAGGTCGCAGGTCGAGAGGAACCGCGCCCAGCGGTCGTGGTCGTGAAGGTAGGTGTTCACGCCCGCGAAGTTCGAGATGATGACGTCGGCCTCCTCGCGGATTCGTTTGCGATTGCTCCCGCGTTCGGTGTCGCCGTCGTAAACCCGGACCGTGATCTCGAGGCCCAACTGCTCGAAGAGGTCGTTCAACTCCCGCTCCTGATCCCGCGAGAGTGCCTTCGTCGGGTAGAGGACGTACGCCGTGGCATCCGCATCCCGGGCGCGGGCCTCGAGGTAGTTCCTCGCGATCTGGAGCGCGTAGATCCGGGTCTTCCCCGAGGACGTGCTCGTCGCGACGCAGACGTTCTCGTCGTCGGCGAGGGCCTCGAGGGCCGTGGCCTGGTGCGAGTAGAGGTCGTACTCGAGCGGATCGGCCAGTTCGGGACGGAGCACGCGCTCGTTGGGTACCGTCGATGCCTCGCGGCCGGGGCGTTCGAGGACGGTGATATCGTCCCCGTCGCGGTAGCCGGGGAAGGTATCGACCAACTCGTCACCGGTGACCGGGATGTCCGCTCCGTCGGTGTCGTGCCGTTCGGCTGAATCCTCGTGATCGCTGCTCATGGCTTAGAAATCGCTCAGTCCGGTTTGCTCGCTGTCGGTATCGCCGCTCGCGTCGCGTCGTGCCGTTCGTCCCGTCGCGCCTGAGTCGGTCGCCTCGGACCCCGGTACGCTCGCGTTCGAGGGCGGAGACGAAGCCGAGCCGCTCGAATCGGAACGACTCGAGGCCGAGATATCCTCGACCGGCGACGCCGAGGCCGTCGGCGCGTCACGCAACTGCTCGTAGACGTGCCAGAGCGCCCGGCAGTCGTCCTCGCAGTAGGCCTCGTGGCGGTCCCACTCGAGTTCCGCCCCCGTCCGCATGAACCGCTGGTAGGCCGCCGCCGTCGCCGCACCGTCGAGGCCCGTCGCCGCGTTCTCGTAGCCGAGCGCGTCGGCGACGGCCTCGAGTTGGTTCGTCCGACCGGGTAGCAAGGCGTTCTCGTTTCGCACGGCCCAGAGGTAGAGATCGAACTTGGGGATCGACTCCCACTCGTCGACGTAGTAGGGGACGTGTCTGGCGATAAAGGCACCCAGGTGGCGGTAGTCGAACCGCCAGCCGTTCCACGTGAGCAGCGCGCGGTTCGGGTGCAGTCCCAGCAGCCAGTCGCAGAACGCCTCGAGCACCGACGCCGGGTCCGTCGGATCGTCGGTCTCGACGAACGCCCGGTAGGTGTCCGCAACGGGATCGTAGACGCCGATCTGCCAGATGATCGTCGGCGAGAGGCCGTCGGTCTCGATGTCCACGCACAACGGCGGCGTCGACCAGTCCGCGCCCGGCAGCGACTCGTCGGTGAGCCGACGGGGCTCGCCGGTTTCGAGCACCGTCGCGTGCTCGTGCATCGTTCGCGCTCGAGCGCGACCGACGCCCGGCAACCCCGCGAGCGTCTCGGTCGACGTCTCGAGCAGTTCCGCGCGGGTCGTTACGCCGCGCTCGGCGAGCCGTTCGGTCGTCTTCGGACCGATGCCGGAGACGGCCTCGAGGCCGAAGTCGGTCACGTCGTGCGTCGTGACACGCTCGACGCCGTCGGGGGTGAGCGTCAGCATCGTGATCGATCGGGAGCGGCCGTACCCCTCGACGGGACCGGCACCCCGAACGCGGACGGAGACGCAGTCCTCGTCGCGTGGTTCGACGCCGGTGCGGCGTTCGTGGTCGACGCCGCGAACGGCGCCGGTATCGCGCTCGAGGTGCCAGAGCTCGTCGTACGCCGCCGGCTCGGACCCCGTCAGCACGGTCGTGGCTGCTCCCGCCGGGAGCGCGCTCGCGAGCGTCGCCGCGCCCTCGAGGTGCGTCTCGAGGGCCGTCGGTCGAACGGTCGTCGTGACCTCGTCGCAAACGACCGCGGCGACGCGGGAGGCGGCGATCGGCCCGTCGCTCGAGCGGGTCTCCGACGATGCCCGAAGCGATCCGAGCCCCTGTGTGACGGAGATCTCGACGCCGTCGGAACCGCCGGCGGCTCTGATCCGTTCTCGATGCGGGGCCGGTCCGTTGCCGGTCTCGAGGGGCGGGTGAAACGCCGGCGCGTCGAACGCCCGTCTGGCCCTGGCGAAGGCTCGCGGCTCGTGCTCCGGACCGAGCACCCAGACGGCGTCGGGCTCGAGGGTCGCCTCGAGATCGGCGAGCGTCGCGGCGGGGTGGTCGGTAATCGCGGACGGCGGGAGGGCGAGCAGGCAGACGCCGTCTCGAGCGGTCATCGCTCGTCGGAACGGCCGCACCGATAAAGACGGTTTGGATACCGAAGTGAAAGTGAAACGACCCGAACCGACCGAAACGGAAACCGGGTTGCCCCGATCGGCTCGAACGGGACGCTACTGCAACAGTCCTCGATCTCGTCGACGCGGTTCGCCGCGAGGGCGCACACAAGCCCAACCGAACCGGCGTCGACACGATTTCGATGTTCAGTAACCACTCCGACAGTATCGATCGCGGTTCGCGACTATCGGTCTGGCCGATCTGGGTAGAATACCGTTCCAGTGACAGAAATGTGATTATTTGAACACGAGATAAATACAAGCGCATGCGATTATTCCGTATGAGACGGCGCAACCTCCTCGCTGGCGGCGGCCCGTTCGTACTCGGTGCAGTTTCCGGCTGTGTCGGCAGGTTCCAACCTGCCAACACGCAACGTGAGGCAGACCGCGTACACTTCACGGAAATCGCGGGCGAATACGTCGTTTCGATCCGGAACAAACTGACCGAATCAGTCGATGCGGCGGTAGCTGTGACTGCTGCCAACGGGACGACGGCGGAAGAGACCGTCTCGGCCGAACCAGGCGACGAGACGTCGGTTAGGGGCTTGTTCACGGCAGGGCCGGAACCCTACATTGTGTCGGTGTCGACCGACGAAACGGCGACGGAACGGACACTGCGGCCGAGCAAATCGCCGCACGATGACTTTGCGTACACGATTTCGTCGGACGGAATCCGCTTCCGGAAAGGATACAGACCGACGTCCGATATCGTGATCTCGAACGATGGCGACGAGCGCGTCGACGTTCGAGTGACGATCGACGATCCCGCAGACAGCGCTACTGTCTACGATATCGTCACTCTCCCACCGGACGACCTCGTGGCCTTCCGGGACGTCTTCGCGGCCGGGAACGAGTACGACGCCACCGTCCGGGCCAACGGGATGACGAAATCGACTACACATCTGAACTCGGACACGAATAGTCTCTGGATCGATGTCGAGCGACACGATCTCCGCCTCTCCGTGTCGGAACGGTGATTTTCCCCTGGAACGAGTATGGACCGTATCTGGAAATCCGCTACTGGTTGCTTCCGCTCCCTTCGACGGGTTTGAAGCGTCTGAGAACGACGATACCGTCGTCGATCCTGTTTCCGGCCTGATGGCTTCCGGATGGTGCGTTATTATGGTCGTTCGGTCGCTACGGTACGGGCAATGCGACAGTACCTCGATCTCGTCGACACGGTCCTCTCCGAGGGCACCTACAAGCCCAACCGGACCGGCGTCGACACGATTTCGTCGTTCAGCGAGCACTACGAGGTCGACCTCCAGGAGGGGTATCCGCTCCTCACGACCAAGGAGATGGACGGCTACCGCTGGAACTCGATGCTCCACGAGGTCTGCTGGTATCTCTCCGGCGAGGAGCACATTCGGGACCTCCGCGAGGAGACCAAGATCTGGGACGCGTGGGCCGACGAGGAAGGCCGACTGGACACCGCCTACGGCCGCTTCTGGCGACGGTTCCCGGTCCCGGACGAGGATGCGCAACTCGAGGGCGAGTCCTGGCCGGACGAGAGCCACCGGTGGGTGTCCGAGGAGACGGACGGTCGGCGTACCTTCGACCAACTGCAGTACGTGATCGACACCCTGTCGGATTCACCGAACTCGCGGCGGCTGGTGGTCAACGCGTGGCATCCCGCCAACGCGGCCGTCTCGACGCTCCCTCCTTGCCACTACTCGTTCGTCTTCAACGTGCAGGGCGACCGTCTGAACTGCCACCTGACCCAGCGCTCGGGCGATACCGCGCTGGGAATTCCGTTCAACATCGCGGCGTACGCGCTCCTGACCAAAGTCATCGCACAACAGACCGGATTCGAACCGGGCACGTTCGCCCACACCGTCGTCGACACGCACGTCTACTGCGGTCGCGGCGACCGCGGTGAGTGGTACGCCGACAACCTCGAGGCACTCCAGTCCAGACTGGCCGACGCCGACGAGCGCGCGGAGTATCTGGCTATCAAGGCGTGGCTCGAGTCCGAGGCTCCCGCCGAGGCCGAGGGCGACGACCGACTCGATCACGTGCCGGGCCTGCTCGAGCAGCTGTCTCGAGAACCGCTCGAGCGCCCGACGCTCGAGGTGGCGGACACGTCGATCGACGACCTGGCGTACGAGGACGTCGAACTACGGGGGTACGAGTCCCACGACGGGATCGAGTTCTCGGTGGCCGAATGACCGCGGACGGGACATCCGAGAGCGCGAACGCGACGCCGGCGCTCGAGACCGACCGCGAACTCGTCGCCATCGTCGCCGTCGCCGACAACGGCGTCATCGGCAAGGACGGCGACATGCCTTGGCACATTCCCGACGACATGACGCACTTCAAAGAGACGACCATGGACCACCCCGTCATCATGGGGCGAGTGACCTACGAGGGCATCCTCGAGACGCTGGGCGAGCCGTTGCCCGGCCGAACGACGGTCGTCCTGACGAGCCGGGACCTCGAGACGCCGGACGGTGCCGTGGCGGCCCACGGACTCGAGGAGGCCGTCGAGACGGCCGAGGCGGCTGCACGAGACCGTCACGACGACGTGGACCGGATTTTCGTCGCCGGCGGCGCGAGCGTCTACGACCAATTTCTGCCCGCGGTCGACCGACTGGTCGTCACCGAGGTCCACGACGAACCCGACGGCGACACCGTCTTCCCCGACTGGAACCGCGACGCGTGGACGGAAGTCGCTCGAGACGAGCGCGACGGCTTCGCGTTCTGCGAGTACGTCCGCGCGGAATCGACGGTCGAGTAGCGGGGACTCGCTCCGACCGCCGTCTCTTTCGCGACCGTCCGGTCTCCGGGCGCTCCCCGCCGGCCGCTCGAACGGCAGTCCGGCCGCTGGAACAGTCGCGACGCCCAGTGCTGAGCCTGTCCGGCCGGCGCCGAGTCCACGTCGTCCCCGCGAGCCGAACCGATCGCACAGCGAACACCTTCATACAACTGGTATTATATAATGGCATACCTCATCCGTCAAATATGGGGTATAGGGGGACCTTGCTGGGGATTCTCGAGGGATTGAAATGCCCTCCCCTCCAAACCCATATATGGGAAGTGATACGTTCTCGGACGCGATCCGGGAGTTCGACCACGACGGCGAGACCTACAAGATGGCCGACCTCACGGTGCTCGAGGAGCGGGGCCTCTGTGACCTCGAAAAACTGCCCGTGAGTGTTCGCGTGCTGCTCGAATCGGTACTGCGAAACGCCGCGACCGACGGCGGCTCCGTCGACGCGGACGACGTGCGAGCGGCGGCCGGGTGGCAGCCCGACGTTCCCGACGCCGAGGTTCCGTTCCAGCCCTCGCGCGTCGTGTTACAGGACCTGACCGGCGTTCCTGCTGTCGTCGACCTCGCCGCGCTGCGGTCGGCCGCGGACCGGGCCGGCAAGGACCCCGCGATCGTCGAACCCGAGGTCCCCTGCGACCTCGTGATCGACCACAGCGTGCAGGTCGACTACTTCGGCAGCGAGGACGCGTACGAACAGAACGTCGAACTCGAGTACGAACGCAACGAGGAGCGCTACCGCGCGATCAAGTGGGCCCAGCAAGCGTTCGACGAGTTCAACGTCGTCCCCCCGGGAACGGGGATCGTCCACCAGGTCAACCTGGAACACCTCGGACGGGTCGTCCACGCCCGTGAGGACGAGGGCGACCAGTGGCTCCTGCCCGACACGCTCGTCGGCACCGACAGCCACACTCCCATGATCGGCGGCATCGGCGTCGTCGGCTGGGGCGTCGGCGGGATCGAGGCCGAGGCCGCGCTGCTCGGCCAGCCCATCACGATGACGCTACCCGAGGTCGTCGGCGTCAAGCTCACCGGCGAACTGCCCGAGGGCGCGACCGCGACCGACCTCGTGCTCCACATCACGGAGAAGCTCCGCCAGGTCGGCGTCGTCGACAAGTTCGTCGAGTTCTACGGCCCCGGCGTCTCCCAGCTCTCCGTCGCCGACCGCGCGACGATCGCCAACATGGCCCCCGAGCAGGGATCGACCATCAGCATGTTCCCGGTCGACGACGCGACGCTCGACTACCTCGAGCTCACCGGCCGCGACGAGGATCACATCGAACTCGTCCGCGAGTACCTCGAGGCACAGGGTCTGTTCGGCGAGCACGACCCCGAGTTCACCGAGGAGGTCGAGTTCGACCTCGGCGACGTCGAGCCCAGCCTCGCGGGCCACAAGAAGCCCCACGCCCGGATCCCGATGGGCGATCTGGACGAACACTTCCCCACGCTGCTCGCGGAGGAAGGTGTAATTGACTCGGGCGCCGCGGAAGGCGACGGCGGGCTCGTCGCGAAAGACCAGCCCGGTCTCGACGAGACGGTCCCCGTGACGCTCGAGGACGGTACCGAGGTCGAGATCGGCCACGGCTCCGTCCTCGTCAGCGCGATCACGAGCTGTACGAACACCTCGAATCCGTCGGTGATGGTCGCCGCCGGACTGCTCGCACGCAACGCGTTAGAGCAGGGGCTCGACGTGCCCGACTACGTCAAGACCAGCCTCGCGCCCGGGAGTCGGGTCGTCACGGAGTACCTGAAACAGGCCGACCTGCTCGACGACCTCGAGGGCCTGGGCTACAACGTCGTCGGCTACGGCTGTACGACCTGCATCGGGAACGCCGGCCCGCTGGCAGAGCCGATCGAGGCCGCCATCGACGAGCACGACCTCTGGACCACGAGCGTCCTCTCGGGCAACCGTAACTTCGAGGCCCGCATCCACCCGAAGATCCGCGCGAACTACCTCGCCAGCCCGCCGCTGGTCGTCGCCTACGGCCTCGCGGGCAAGATGGATATCGACCTCGAGACGGAGCCGATCGGGACGAACGACGACGGCGAGGAGGTCTATCTCGACGACATCTGGCCGGACCCACAGGAGGTCAAAGAAACGATTCACGACAGCGTCTCCTCGGACCTGTTCAAGGAGAAGTACTCGCACGTCTACGAGGGCGACGAGCGCTGGGACGCCCTCGACGCGCCCACCGGCGAGGTCTACGACTGGGACTCCGAGTCGACCTACATCCGCGAGCCGCCGTTCTTCACGGACTTCCCGCTCGAGGAGCCCGGCGTCGAGAACATCGCGGACGCCCGCTGTCTGCTCACGCTCGGTGACACGGTCACGACCGACCACATCAGTCCCGCCGGACCGTTCAGCGAGGACCTGCCCGCCGGCCAGTGGCTGAAAGAGCGCGGCGTCGAACCCTACGAGTTCAACACCTACGGCTCGCGACGGGGCAACCACGAGGTCATGATGCGGGGCACCTTCGCGAACGTCCGCATCGAGAACCAGCTGTTAGACGGCAAGGAAGGCGGCTACACCATCCACCACCCGACGGGCGAGGAGACCACCGTCTTCGAGGCCTCAAAGCGCTACCGCGAGGACGACACCCCGCTCATCGTCATGGCCGGCGAGGAACTCGGCACCGGCTCGAGTCGCGACTGGGCGGCCAAGGGGACCGACCTGCTGGGCATCCGCGCGACGATCGGCAAGAGCTACGAGCGCATCTACCGGGACAACCTCATCGGCATGGGCGTCTTGCCCCTGCAGTTCGAGGACGGCGAGGGCTGGGAGGAACTCGGCCTCGACGGCTCCGAACACTTCGCCATCGAGGGCCTCGAGGACGGCCTCGAGCCGATGGCCGAGCTCACCGTCGTCGCGGAAGCAGACGACGGCGAGACGACGGAGTTCGACGTGACCGCGCAGGTCGGCACCCCCGCCGCCGTCGAGTACGTCGAGAACGGCGGCGTGCTCCACCTCGTACTCCGCCGGCTGCTCACAGAGTAGCCACAGGCGGGTCAGTACCCGGACAGAGAGATCACGTTCCGGGCGACGAACGACGTGCTTCCGGTCGGATGGGGGAGCGCCGCCGTCGCGGCCTCTCGCAGGAGCCAGGCGACGACGCGTTCTCCCTGAATCGGTTCGTCTCCGATGTACTGCGCCGGATGATAGAACGCGGACTCCACCGACGGGTTTTCGAGCCGCTGTTGCCCGGGGATCTCGCCGGCACCGCGACGGACGACGACGACTTCCGTGCCGTCGTCGAGCGGCAGTTCGATCGTCTCCGTTCCCTCGGGGTTCGTAAACTGGACGACTGTGCCCGGTTCGCCGGCGAGATAGAACTCGGTCTCGGGTGTCGACCGCCCCGTTTCGTCGACGACGCCCACCTCGACACCGTCCGTGGTCCCCGGAACGGGGTCCATCGTGACCGTCGAGATGGCGTAGTGGGCGACGGCGGATTCCGATTCCGCACCGTCGTCGGTGGCGTCGTCCTCATCGTCGGCACCGGCAGTCACGTACTCGGTAACGAATCCCGGCCCCTGTCGTCGCCAGACCGGCGTGACCACGCCGTCAGCCCAGAAGTCGTAGGCGAGTTCGTGGCTGGATTGGCCGAACCGGTAGCCGGAGTGGTGGTCCTGCCCATCGGGCGCTTGTGCCCCCGTCTCGTAGTGTGATCTGAACCGGAACCCCGACGGTCGGTCATCCGCGTCGGCGTGTTCGACGACGCCGAGCGGTCCCGGCCCGCCGAACTCGATGCTGTGGACGTCCCAGCGGAGCAGTTCCCCGGCGAAGACGGGGTCCCCATCCGGGAAGAACCAGTCCAGGGTCGTCTCGCCGTCGCGTTCCGGCACGCCGTATCCGGTGAAGGTCACCGGCGACTCGAGGCTCGCGAAGACCGGCGTTCCCCGATACGAGGCGGTAATCTCGACGCCGTGGTGTCCCGGTGGCTCCCAGTCGATGGTCCATCCGGATCGGTCGAACGACGCCGGTGGCGCGTCGGTCCGGTGGACGCCGTCGTCCGCGGTGTACCACGGTCGCCGCTCGAACGGGACGTCAGGGACGGCGTCGACGACGGTCTCGTCCGCGGGCTCGAGGGTGGCGGCCAGTTCGTGCGGTGGATACTCGACGAACCGGTCCACCGGACTCACGTCGACCACGTCGCCGACGGCGTCGTCTCGGATATCCACGTAGGCGACTACCGCCCTCGTCGAGTCGGCATCCGCGACGAACAAAACGACCGGATTCACGCCGCCGTGTTCGATCCCCCTGGCGGACGTGATCGACTCGGAGATCGTAAACAGCGGAAACCAGTCGGTGTCGTCGACGAGCGCTCGAACGCGGGAATCGTCGAGCACCCGCTCTAGCTGTTCCGTCTCCGGTTCGGTTGCCTCCCACGCTCGCCAGGAGACGTCCTGCGGTTCGGTGATCGTCAACGCGACGAGGTCGTCCGTCCCCCGATCGACGTGTCCGTAGGCGACTTGTCGCTGGACGGCCGTGACGTCGAACCGGCCTTCTTCGATGCCGCCCTCGATTTCGACGTCCGGACACCCCTGCACGCTGACCGTGTCGAGGCGATCCGAGAGCGGTTCGTACGCCTCGTAACTCGAGATCATGTCTTCGGCGGCGGCGTGGACCTCGGGATCGGACAGGAGCACCTCGAGCGCACGCCGCTTCCGGTACGTGTACAGGACCGCTGCCTCGTCGTCGGCCCGTCGGACTGCCGCGCCTCGGGCGACAGGGGTGCCCGTCGCGTCGGTATCGTCCGTCCCTCGTTGCGCCGACGAGCGTCCGCCGATCACTCCCAGCCCGACTCCGGCCACCGCCGTGCGGACGAACTGTCGACGACGGATCGCACGGTCGCGCGATACCCCTCCATTGTTATCAGCTACCATGGTCGAGACTGGTCGACGGCGGGAACCGATAAAGTCCACTACCGTTTGTGACGTATCTCGGTGTTGTTTCCGGACACCGCTCGATATGACGACGGTTACCGTCCCAAAGGGAGAGTTTCCTCGGACGTCGGTCGCCCCGTCGAGTTCTGCCGTCGGAGCCGTCGCGTCTCGAACTCGTCAGGATCGGCGCTCGAACGGCCGGCAACGCGAACCACGACGATCCAGGGACGGCTCGGCTCGAGCCCGACGGTGAGGGTGTCGTTCGGGGGAAGCTCGCCACCGCACGAAGTCGGTACGACGGGCGAGCGTTCGCCGCCGAGACCCGTCTCTCATACCGCCTGACTGTCGCGGGAACGCGCGTTCCGGTCGCGATTCGTCCCGACGCTGTTACGTTCGCTCCGTTCGCCCGGAATGTGGCAATTGTCCGGACCGATCACCTCGCGCCACTGCAGTTAGTTCGCCGACCGACACGAGCGAGGAAACTGAACTAGATCGCGCCGACCGATCGTTCACGACTAGCAGTGATTACGAACTGACACCGTGCGCGCGTTCGTCGTCTCCGTCAGTTCCGACGGCCGTACCGGCCCGCCACTCGCCGATATACGCCGGTCGGCCACCGCAACTATTCTGCCGTCCCACGATCAACGTAATCCTTGTTTTCCGCTCCCGAACCGAAAGCGTTCTCGTTTCTGATACTCTCGAAACTGCGACAGATGTCCACGGGTCTGTTTTCTCGAGCAGGGAACTGTCAGCGAACGTGTCTCCCTGCAAACGGGGGATCGGGCGTAGCGAACGTCTTTCGAACGCGAACACTCGAGGATACTCCCAGGCTAGTTAAATTAATTGATACGGAAAGAAACGGTCGGCGGCGTTTATTCGATAACTCGGTCAAGGTCCGTCCACCCCGCTACGGGGTGTGAGAGAAAAATGAGCGAACAAAATACGACAGGCGACTCGAGGCGGTCGTTCATGGCGAAGGGCGCCCTCGCGACGGGCGCACTGACGCTCGGAACGGGCGCGTTCGGGACGGCCACGGTCGGTGCACAGGAAGACCGAATAGCGGTCTTCGCGACAGATCTCTATCCCGGTGCGGATTTCGACGTCATCGCCCAGCTCCAGGAGAGCACGACGGTCGAGATCTTACAGCTGGACGGTGAAACCGTGCCGGAGATCTCCCAGCCGGACGAGTGGACCGGGCACATCATCCGGTACGACATCGGACAGGAATCCGGAATCACGACGTTCCTGTTCGTGCGAGGTGCGGGCCTGAGCGCCGGCGACAGCGGAATGCTCGGCGAGGACGCGTCGGTGCTGAGTTCCGATCTGAACCTCATGACCACGTCGGTTGGCGGCGGCGACGGCGGCGACGGCGGCGACGGCGGCAACGGTGGAAACGAGACTGCCAGCGAGAACGAGACCGCCAGCGGAAACGGAGGTGAATAACGATGGTGCAAGATGACGATGGACAAGTGCTATTGTTCACGTACGATTACGAATCCGGCGAGGATTTCGAGGTCGTCTCACAGCTCGAGACGGGGACGACGGTACGGATCCTCCAGACCGCCGACGGAGAGACCGTCTCGGAAATCTCTCAGCCGGACGAGTACACCGGCCACGTCGTCCGGCTCCAGGCCGAGAACGGACCGCAGGGTCCCACGATTCTCCTGTTCACCCGCGATGAGAGTTACGATAGCGGTGACAGCGGGACGCTCGGCGAAGACGCTCAGATCTTCAGCTCCCAACTGAACCTCCTCTCGACGTCGCTGGAGTAGCGTCTCACCCTCTCTTTTTATCGAGGTCCGACGATGACTCCACCGTGGCTACCGACGGATCGGCCGCCGGAGCGGTGGCAGCTGACGAACGAGACGAGCGGCGCAGGCGTCGCGACCATCGAGACGAGAGTCGGCGAAGCGCGCTCGAACCTGATACACCACCGAAATATGACAACTGAAAGAAAGTATAGCGGCGCGAACGGGGCGGACGTTTCGGGGACCGATCCAGCGACGACTGCGACGAACCGGCGACCGGACACTCCCGGCGCAGCCGGCGAGCAGTCGCCCGAATCGATCCGTTCACGGGACGCCGCCGAAGCACGCTCGTCCGACGGCTGCCGGTCGGACGGGGGAGACGAGGCGGAGCGATCCGTGCTGGTCCCGATGAACGAGTATCGGCCGGGGATGACCGTCCGAGTCGTCGATCGGATACCGGCACCGACCGTCGTCGAACTCCTCGTGCTTCCGAACGGCGAAACGGTTCCCGTCCTGACACAGCCCGACGAGTACGTCGGCTACGTCGTCCGGTCCGAACTCGGTGGGGCACAGGTCCGGTCGACGATGATCGTATTCACGCGCGAATCGCTGGAGAGCGGCGCGTGCTACGCGTTCGAAGCCGGCGCACGAATGTTCAGCACGCAGTTGTCCCTCCTGCGAACGACGGCCCGTCGCATCGGTTCGGCCGATTCGGCACCCGATGGAAACGACGAGTAGCGACCGACGGCGATCGATCGACCGACTCGAGGTCGATCCGATCGTCGCGTTCCCCGAGCCCGTGTCTTTTAGCAACCGCGGACATAGGGTCCGACATGGATTCCCCCACCCAGCGCAACCGGCTCGACGAGGAGGAGAGCCCCTACCTGCGCCAGCACGCGGACAACCCCGTCAACTGGCAGCCGTGGGACGAACGGGCGTTCGAGGCCGCCCGCGAGCGGGACGTGCCGATCTTCCTCTCGATCGGCTACTCGGCGTGTCACTGGTGTCACGTCATGGAAGACGAGAGCTTCGAGGACGAAGCGGTCGCCGAGGTGCTCAACGAGAACTTCGTCCCGATCAAGGTCGACCGCGAAGAGCGCCCCGACGTCGACAGCATCTACATGACCGTCTGCCAGCTCGTGAGCGGGCGGGGCGGGTGGCCGCTCTCGGCGTGGCTCACCCCCGAGGGTAAACCCTTCTTCGTCGGGACCTACTTCCCCCGGGAGGGCACGCAGGGCCAGCCCGGGTTTCTCGACCTCTGTGAACGCATCAGCGACTCCTGGGAGAGCGAGGCGGACCGCCCCGAGATGGAGACCCGCGCCGAGCAGTGGACCGACGCCGCGAGAGATCAACTCGAGGAGACCCCGGACGCCGGCGGAGCGGCAGCCGGTGGGAGCCCGGAACCGCCCTCGAGCGACGTGCTCGAGACGGCCGCCGACGCGATCCTCCGCAGCGCCGACCGCCGTGCCGGCGGCTTCGGGTCGGGCGGGCCGAAGTTCCCGCAGCCCTCGCGGCTCCGCGTTCTCGCACGAGCGGCCGATCGTACCGACGGGGAGGAGTACCTGGAGGTGTTCGAGGAGACGCTCGATGCGATGGCCGCGGGCGGGCTCTACGACCACGTCGGCGGCGGCTTCCACCGCTACTGTGTCGACCGGGACTGGACCGTCCCCCACTTCGAGAAGATGCTGTACGACAACGCCGAGATCCCGCGGGCGTTCCTCTCGGGCTACCAGCTGACGGGCGCGGATCGCTACGCCACGGTCGTCGCGGAGACCCTCGAGTTCGTCGACCGCGAACTGACACACGACGGGGGTGGCTTCTTCAGCACCCTCGACGCACAGAGCGAGTCGCCCGAGACCGGCGAGCGCGAGGAGGGCGCGTTCTACGTCTGGACGCCCGACGACGTCCGGGCGGTTCTCGATACCGAGACTGACGCCGCCCTCTTCTGTGCGCGCTACGACATTTCCGAATCGGGTAATTTCGAGGGGCGAAACCAGCCCAACCGCGTGGCCAGTGTGTCGGAACTCGCCGCCCAGTTCGATCTCACGGAGAGCGAGATCCTGAAGCGACTCGACGCGGCCCGCCAACGGCTGTTCGAGGCCCGCGAGGAGCGTCCCCGGCCCGATCGCGACGAGAAGGTACTCGCCGGCTGGAACGGACTGATGATCTCGACCTACGCCGAGGCGGCGCTGGTACTCGGCGAGGGCGACTACGCCGAGACCGCCGTCGAGGCCCTCGCGTTCGTCCGCGATCGGCTCTGGGACGACGACGAGCGTCGGCTCTCGCGGCGGTACAAAGATGGCGACGTCAAGGTCGACGGCTACCTCGAGGATTACGCCTTCCTCGCACGCGGTGCGCTGGACTGCTATCAGGCCACGGGTGAGGTCGACCACCTCGCGTTCGCACTCGAGCTGGCCCGCGTCATCGAGGCCGAGTTCTGGGACGCCGACCGGGGGACGCTGTACTTCACGCCCGAAAGCGGCGAGTCGCTCGTCACCCGGCCCCAGGAGCTCGGCGACCAGTCGACCCCCTCTGCGACCGGCGTGGCGGTCGAGACCCTGCTCGCGCTCGATACGTTCGCCGACAGCGAGGGATCGGAGATCCCTCGGGGAGACGGCGAAGCCGTCGACGAGGAGTTCGAAGAAATCGCCGCGACCGTCCTCGAGACCCACGCGAACACGATCGAGGCCAACGCGATCGAGCACGCGACGCTCTGTCTCGCCGCCGACCGACTCGAGGCCGGCGCGCTCGAGGTGACCGTCGCCGCCGACGACCTCCCCGAGGAGTGGCGCGACCGGTTCGCCTCGCGGTATCTGCCGGACCGCCTGTTCGCGCTTCGGCCGCCGACCGCGGACGGACTCGAGGCGTGGCTCGATCGGCTGGGGCTCGCCGACGCCCCCGCGATCTGGGCGGGACGCGAGGCGCGGGACGACGAGCCGACGCTGTACGTCTGTCGCGATCGGACGTGTTCGCCGCCGACCCACGACGTCGCCGACGCGCTCGAGTGGCTCGGCGAGAACGACGAGTCCGTCGGCTCGAGCGAGACGCTGGACGAGTCCGGAAGTCCGTTCTAGTCGTCGCTCTCGAGTTCGTCGGCGAGCCAGATCGCCGGCGGCACGGCCTCCTCCTCGACGAAGCGCGTGACCTCCTCGCCGTCGTCGGTCTCGACCACGATCGTCGGAATGCGGTCGATACCGTACTCCTCGACGCCCGGGCCCTGTTTGTCCCGGTCGAGCGCGAATTCCTCGATCCGTTCGTCGGGGACGTCGGCGGCCTCGAGCGCCGCGCCGAAATCGGGCAGCAGGGCGCGACAGTCCTTGCACCAGTCACCGCCCCAGATCTTGTACACCAGTTCGTCGCCGTGCGCTGCGAGCGTGTCGACCGCGTCCTCGTAGGACGCCGCGTCCCACGTGGGGTTCGGCCGCATGGTCTCGAGACTCATACGCACGGGTTGCGTCTCCGCGGGCTTAACCGCGGTGTTTCTGGCAGGGTCTTCGCCGGGGTGTGGTCCGGCGCGTCCCGTCGTCGACCGGTCATCCGTGTGGGGACGTTCCGGATCGATGCGGTTCGCAACGTCCCGTTTCGAGCGACGGCTCAAACAGTCGGCACGTCCTGCCGAGGTCCAGTATCGGTTTACGTCTCGAATCCCTATGGCTGGCCAATGAAAGGGAGTATCCTGGACACTATCGGCTCGCCGCTCGTCCAGGTCGACTCGCCGGAGGGCGCGACGGTCGCCGCCAAGATCGAATCGTTCAACCCCGGCGGATCGGCCAAGGACCGGCCGGCCCGCGAGATGATTCGAGCCGCCGAACGCGACGGCCTGATCGAACCCGGTGACTGGCTCGTCGAACCGACCAGCGGCAACACCGGCATCGGCCTCGCGCTCGTCGCGGCCGCCCGCGATTACGACCTGACGATCGTCATGCCGTCTGACAAGTCCGAGGAACGCCGGCAGATCATGGCCGCCTACGGGGCCGATCTCGAGTTGGTCGACGGCGACATGGAGGCCGCCCGCGCCCGCGCGGAAGAACTCGAGGCGGAGGGCGCGATCCAGCTCGGCCAGTTCGAGAACCCCGCGAATCCCGAGGCACACTATCAGACGACCGGTCCGGAGATCCTCGAGCAGGTCGGCGACCGCGAGGTCGACGCCTTCGTCGCCGGCGTCGGCACCGGCGGCACGATTTCCGGGATCGGCCGCCGACTCCGCGAGGCGTTCCCCGACGTCGACATCGTCGCCGT
The DNA here is from genome assembly GCF_900110865.1 of Natrinema salaciae. Classification (NCBI taxonomy): domain Archaea; kingdom Methanobacteriati; phylum Methanobacteriota; class Halobacteria; order Halobacteriales; family Natrialbaceae; genus Natrinema; species Natrinema salaciae. The sequence continues at coordinate 275,781 of NZ_FOFD01000002.1, read as the reverse complement.
CGAACCGGCCAGAAACGCCGTCCTCTCGACGGGCGAGTCCGGCAAAGACGAGTTCCAGGGAATGGGCCCCGGCTTCGTCAGCGACAACCTCGATCTCGATCTCCTCGACCGCGTCGAGACCGTGAAACTCGAGCACGCCGAGGACGAGTGTCGCCGCCTCGCACGCGACGAGGGAATTCTCGTGGGCCAGTCCAGCGGCGCGACGAGTCTCGTCGCCCAGCGGGTCGCACGCGAGATTGCCGAACCGGAACTCGAGTGTCCGGAGGTGCCGACCGCGTTCGACGAGGGGACACAACCGGCGTCGCCCGAAACCGACGGCGGACGGGCGGCCGACGACTGCCCGCTGGTCGTCACCGTCTTCTGGGACAGCGGCGAGCGGTATCTCTCGACCGGGCTCTTCGACTGACCGGTCGCGGTGATCGGTGTAACAAAAAGAGCGATTTTACCTACCCGAATTCCCTTTAGTTACCCGCTCGTAGCGATCGGTACGATGACATCCCCCTCCAGACGAACGGTGCTCGGCGGAGCTGCGTCCCTGATCGCGCTCTCGGCCGGGTGTCTCAGCGACGATAGCGGAACCGGCTCGAGCGGCAACGGCAACGGTAACGGCGACGGCAACGGCAACGGTGACGACGAGGATGCACCCAACGAGACCGCCGAGACCGCCGACGACGAATCGATGGAGCTGCCGGACGGACTGGCCGGATACGACACTCACGCGTACCAGTCTCCGGAGCAGTCGACGTCGCCGGACGCCGAGCTGGTGCAGGAGCCCGAACCGGCCGAGAGCTGGCTCGCGGAGCGGAGCGACACGCCCGAGTCGCTCTCCGAGTTCGTCGACGAAACGGACTTCGAGACGTCGGTTCTGGTTCCGATTCAGGCCGGCGCGCCCGACCCGTGTCACGAACTGGCCCTCGAGTCGATCGATATCGAGACGAGCGCGGACGACGAGGGTGGCAACGACACGCTCGTGCTCGAGACAGCGGTCGAGGAGACGGCTGCGGAGGACGAGGCCTGCGTGGCGCGGGAGACGACCGTCGGCCGGCTCGTTCGAGCGACGTTCGAGTCGGAGCCCCTGACGAACCTCTCCGTGAACATCACCGATCGAAACGGCGACGAGCAGGGCATCGGGGTCGGGAGCGACAGTTCGTCCGCGAGCGCGGGCGACGACACCGCGTCGGACGGTAGCGAGACGGAGTCCGGCGGTTCCTGACGGGATTCAGGGCGAGTATTCGGCTTCTGTCAGTCGGACGACGAGGGTCTCCTCGACGTCCCGGAGGTCGTACGCCGGCAGGTCGCCATCGGTCCGACGAACGTACAGCGGTTCGACGAGCCGATAGGTCGGCTCGGCGACGCCCGTCCGGTCGGCGGCCGCTGTGTCGTCGGTCCGGGCCGCGCTCGCATCCGCACTCGCAGCGTCCGTCTCGGCCGCCGGGCTGGAGCCCCCCTCGGGCCTCGAGTCGGTCGGCTCGCCGTCGGCGGCAGTCGGCTCGGGATCGGTGTCGATCCGCTCGAGGCCGTAGATCTTGCAGAATTCGGCGGTGTCGGCTGGCTCGACGTCGCCGTTGCGGAGCCGTTCGGCCAGCGACCGGGAGAGCCACTCCACGTCGCTGATGCTCGGCTCCTGGACGAGCGCTTCGTCGACGAATCGGGTGAGATACCAGTTGAGATCGTTCAGCAGCGAGACGGCAGCGCCGACGCTGACCGTCCGGACGGCGAGCGAGTTCTCGAACGGCCGCGTCAGGTCGTAGGTCGAGAGCGCTTCGCGGGCCGTTTCGCGGGAGAGCAGCTCGTACTGGAGGGTGGTCCCGGGCTCGCCGATGAGACAGACGCGGGTCACTACTCTGTGGTGGGAACGGCGGTGTAATGTCGGTTTCGGCTTCTGGACGGCTCGGAGGCGACGAGCCCGTCCGTGCGGTATCTGCGGCACTCCGACCGCGGCAGCGACGGGCGGCGGAAAACGAACGCGACCGACCGAGCGGCAGTCAGGGCTCGACCAGTACCGCGTTCCTCGCGGCCTCCTCGGCGCGCTCGAGCAGGTCGTCCGGCTCGGCCGCGAGCAGCGGCTCGAGGCGGGCGTTGGTCTCGACCTGATCGGGGGTGACGCGGTTGCAGCCGGCGTCGATCGTCGAGTCGGTGTAGGTGCCGATCTCGCGCGCCTGGGCGACGATGTACTGTTTGTCCCGGCTCAGCAGCGGCCGGTGGATCGGCAGCGTGGCTGCGCGGCTGGTGACGCCGAGGTTCCGGATCGTTTGGCTGGACTTCTGGCCGGCGGCTTCGCCGGTGACGATGCCGTCCGCGTTGACGCGTTCGGCGAGCGTCTCGGCGGCGCGATAGAAGAACCGCCGCAGGGAGAGCATTCGTCCCTGTTCCATTTCCCGGACCAGGAGGTCGACCGTCTCGCCGCCCGGAACCCGGTAGACCTGCATGTCGAAGTTGGGTGCGTACGTCGAGAGGAGCCGAACCGTCTCCATCGCGCGTGCCTCGTGATCGATCCCGCCGTAGTCGCCGAGGTCGACGTACGCCGGGACGATCGGGCTGCCGCGTTTCATCATCTCGTAGGCCGCGACGGGGGAGTCGATCCCGCCGCTGACCAGCGCGACCACCGCCTCCTGTGAGCCAAGCGGGAGTCCGCCCGGTCCGTCGACCGTCTCGAGATAGACGAACGCGATATCCTCGCGAACTTCGACGCCGAACGTGAGGTCCGGATCGTCGAGGTCGACTTCGGGTTCGAACTCGTCCTCGACGGTGTCCCAGATGATCGTTCCGGCCTCACGGGCCAGTTCCTCGCTGTCGTAGGGAAGGGTCTTGTCCGAGCGGCGCGCGTCGACCGCGAACGTCCCGCCGTCGTAACGTTCGCGCGCGGTCCGTTCGAGTACCTCGAGGATCCGCGCCTTCTCGGTACTCACGGTTACGGCGGGGCTCGCGGAGACGACACCGAACGTATCCGCCGCGGCCGCGGTCGCCGCTTCGACGGCATCCTCGCTCGTGTGGATCAGCGGCCGGTTCCACCGGCGCTCGACTTCGCCGGGAATCGAGCGGGCGGCCAGGAGCGCCTCGAGGTTCTCCGCGAGGAGCCCTTCCATGTACCGCTTGACAGTGTTGCTCTTGGTGTTGACGTCCCCGTGACGGACGAGGACGGTATCGGCTCCCGGGGGGTGCATGGACTGTGATAGACGGTTACAGCTATAAGGGGGTTACGAGGACAATATCGGGCGCGAGGGAACCGGAGACTGTCACGAACGATCGTTCCTCCGTCTCGGGACCATCCCGGACGATCGCTCGGTTCCGTCTCACACGACCGAGTCTTCGACCGTCGGGCTCAGGCTGCCCGTATAGGAGTAGATTCCGGCGACGAGAACGGCTCCGGCCAGCAGCGGAACGATCGCGCTGAGCGCGTACAGAACGTCGAACCCGACCGCGTCGGCGAACGGCAGCGAGAGCAGCGGCCCGAGACCGCCGCCGACGTCGCCGAAGATGTTGTTCGTCCCCATCGCCCGTCCCATCCGCTCCTCGGGCGTGAGATCCGCGAGCAGCGCGGTCAACGGCCCGCCGACGCCGCCCTGCCCGGCACCGATCAGGACACACGCGAGCACGACGGCACCGAGCGAGGGCGCGACCGTGAGCACCGCGAACCCCGCACAGCTAGTCGCGAGGAAGACCAGCAGGACGGGCATGCGAGCGCCGACGGCGTCGCTGATCTTCCCGCCGGAGATCGTAAAGACCGCGCCGGAAGACGCTGAGACCGCCATCAGCAGTCCGGACGTTCCCTGTTCGCCGTAGTCGATCCCGTAGCCCGCGAGTTCCAGCGAGAGGGTCAGCGACTCGACCTCGAGGTACAACACGAGCGTCGAGAAGAGGACGCCGATGTACGCGAAGTAGAGCCCGAAGTTGACCAGTCCGACGGTGAGCGCGGGCAGCGTCGTCTCGAAGTCCCACGTCTCGACCGACGAGTCGGCCGACTCGACGTGGGTTTCGGGGACGATGAAGAAGGCGATGACGCTCGCGAGGCCGGCGAACGACGCCGCGAGGACGAACGCCGTGGCGTTGCTGTAGACTTCGCTGACGATCCCACCCAGCACCATGCCGGCGGGGAATCCGAACGTGATTCCGGCTCGGACGATGCCCATGCTCGTCCCGCGCGAGCTGGCCTCGCTGACGTCGGCGGTGATCGTGTACGCCGTCGCGAACACGAGTGCACTCCCCACGCCCCAGGTGACGCGCGCGAGAACGAACCAGAGCTCGGGCATCGAAGACCGGATGGCGATCACGTAGCCGACGGTCGCGAGTCCCTCGACCGCGAGCCCGACGACGAACGGCTTCCGGGTGCCGATCCGGTCGACGAGCACGCCAGCCGGCCCGTTGGCTACCAGTCGCGTCCAGCGATTCGCCGAGAGGATGACGCCGACCATGAACGCCGAGATCCCGAGCACTTCGCCGAGATTCGGCAGGATCGGGAAGACGACACCGCCGCCGAAGCCGACGAAGAAGGTGCTCGCGACGACGGCGTAGATGACGGGTCTGGCGGTCGAGTCGGCGGTGGTCTCGGACACGGTGGTCACTCTGTGTTTCGATTCGTAACGCTGTACACGGGACCGGTTCTTGACTATTCCGACAGCAGACGCGTGCTGCCGGTTCCACCGCTGGCTCGGGGGAACGACGGCGCGCTCGAGCGGCGACTGCAGGCTCGGGGGAACGACGGCGCGCTCGAGCGGCGACTGCAGGCTCGGGGGAACGACGGCGCGCTCGAGCGGCGACTGCAGGCTCGGAGGAACGACGGCGCGCGCGGTCAGAACGTCGAGAGTTCGCCGTCGATCACGCTGCGCGTGATTCCGGTAACGTCGGCGAGTTCTCGGTCGACGATCGCGGCGGCGTCGCCCTCGACGTCCGACACCGCGACGCCGTCGTCGGTGACGACCTGGACGTCGGCGACGTGCGGTTGGTCGATCGGCCGGCCGATCTGGGAGAGGAGGCGCACGCGCAGGTCGCGGATGCCGTCGACCTCGCTCACGACCTCCTCGGCGATCTCCGTCGACAGCAGGTTGTAGATCTTCCCGATATGGTTGACCGGGTTCTTGCCGCTCGTCGCTTCCATCGACATCGAGCGGTTGGGGGTGATGAGCCCGTTCGCGCGGTTCCCTCGTCCGACGGAGCCGTCGTCGCCCTGCTCGGCGGAGGTTCCGGTGACGGTGAGGTAGATCGACCCCTCGTCGTAGTCGTCGGCCGTGTTGACGTGGACGTCGACCGCGCGGTCGGTGTGTTCGCGCGCGACGCCGTCGACGAATTCGCGGACGGACTCGACCGCCTCGATGTACGCGTCGAGATCCGCGACGTACTCGTCGACCATCGCCGCCGCGACGGTGACGTCGATCTCGTCGCCCTCGCGCTTTCCCATGATCTTCACGTCCGGGCCGAGCTCGGGGTTCTCGTCCGCGTACTCCCCGTTCAGTCGGCGTTCCGCCTCGAGGACGATCTGCTCGGTCTCGGTCAGCGGCGCGTGGCCGACGCCGAAGCTCGTGTCGTTGGCCATCGGGACGCTGACTTCGTCTTCCCCGAAGACTTCCTGCAGGTCGCCACTGCCCTCGCCGAGCTTGACGTCGACCACGATGTCCTCACCGACGGTCAGCTGGGGGATCTCGGACTCGAGGTACTCCCGCGCCGCTCGCAGGGCGATGGTCTCGGCGGGGATGGTCCGTCCGTCGTAGTGTTTGGTCGCGCGACCGACGATCAGCAGGTAGATGGGATCGACGACCTCGCCGCCGCCGAAGGCGGGCGCGGCCTCGCCCGCGACGAGTTGCGTCTCGTCGGTGTTGAAGTGGAGCACTTCGCCGACGCGGTCGAGGTATTCGCGCGCGAGCGCCCCGGCGACGCTCTCGGCGATCCCGTCACAGATAGAGTCGGGGTGTCCGATTCCCTTTCGTTCGACGATTTCGACCTCCTGGTCTTCGACCGCTTGCCGGTCGATAGACTCGATCCGGATGTTCCGCTCGCTCATTGCCGGGAGTTGACGGAGCGAGTTCGTATAACTTGCGGAAACAGACACGGGCCAGAAAATGCTCGCGGGTTATCCCCCGGCGGCGGACGATCGCTGGGCGGTCGCTCAGGACTCGAGCAACAGGCCGAGATACGAGGTCCTGAGCTGGTCGTCCGGGTCGAGCCCCAACTGCTCGAGGACCTCGTAGGCACCCTCGCGGGCCGACTCGAGCGCCGGTTCCGCCGCGACTTCGGTTTCGACTTCGACGTACTCGCCGACGTCCTCGACCGAATCGAGCGTGACGGCGTAGCCCTCGAGGGCGAACCGCTCGCGGTCCTTGCGAACGGTCGCGGCAGGTTCGAAGCCGAGGTTCGTCAGGATCGAATCCATCGCCCCGCGGTCGCCGACGGCGGTCTCGACCTCCTCGCGGGTCTTGGACTCGTCGTCGACCAGCGGCCCTTTGTAGGTGACGCGGGTCTCGTCGGAGCCGGCTTCGGAACGCTCCGAGCGAATCCGCAGCGCCTCGTCCGTCTCCGCGAACTCGCGGTGGGGCGCGTCGTAGTAGGTGTCGATCTGCACGACGGCACCGCGGGGCGTCGCCTCGAGGGCCGCGAGTCGGTCGCGGACGGCCGCGAGATCGGCGGGAACCTTCACTTCGACCTCGTACATGCCCGAGAGAACGCACAGCGGTCGTAAGTATCGGTCGCTCTCGCTCGAAAACGTCGTACTTAAATGTAGACGGCCGGACGTACAACGTATGACCGAGGAACAAGAGGCCGAGCTAGACGAGCAGGCCGATGACGTCGAAGAGGACGTAGCCGAGGAAGCCGCCGACGAAGCCGAGGGGCTGCAGGAAGGCGACTTCGTCGAGCTCGAGTACACCGCGTACACCGCCGAGGACGACCAGCTGGTCGACACGACCGATCCCGAGGTCGCCGAGGAGGAGGGCGTCGACGACCAGGGGCAAGAGTTCAAACCGCGAACGATCGTGCTGGGCGAGGGCCACATCTTCGAGGCCGTCGAGCAGGCGATTATCGGCTCCGAACCCGGCGACTCCGGCACCGTGACCGTCCCTGCCGAAGACGCGTTCGGCGAGTACGACCCGGACGACGTCCAGACCGTCAGCGCCGAGAAGATCGACGAAGACGACCGCTACCCCGGTGCGAACGTACAGATCGAGGGCCAGCAGGGCTACATCAGCACGATCATCGGCGGCCGCGCCCGCGTCGACTTCAACCACCCGCTGGCCGGCGAGGACGTCGAGTACGAGTACACGGTCGCCGACGAGGTCGACGACCGCGAACAGCAGGCCACCGGTCTCTTCGAGATGTACCTCGGCATGGAGCCCGACCTCTGGATCGAGACGGACGAGGTCGAAGAAGAGGTTCCGGTCGAGCCCGACGAGGACGCCGACGAGGACGCCGAGCCCGAGTTCGAGACCGAGACCGTCGAGAAGGAGACGCTCTACCTCGAGGCCACGCCCCAGATGACGATGAACCAGCAGTGGATGATGGGCAAACAGCAGATCGGTCAGGACGTCATCGACAAGGTCGGCGTCGACCGCGTCATCGTCCAGGAGGTCATCGACGGAATGGGTGGCATGGGCATGGGCGGAATGATGGGCGGCATGGGCGGTATGGGCGGCGGCGACATCGAGGAGGCCCTCGAGGACGCCGATGTCGACGCCGACGAGATCGTCGAAGAGCTCGAAGGCGCCGAGGAATAACGTCCCCGTCGGTGCCGGCCGTTCCGCGAGCCGGACCCCGAACCACGAACCTGCGTGCGGCTGCTTTTTCGCGGACGGGATAAGACGACCGACGAAGACTCGATGGTCGGCTCGACGAGCGGCGGCCCGGGACCGGAGCGGACGCCGTATCCACGGCGCTCAAACAGTGGCTCCTGCTGGACGGCGACCGGATCGCACCCGCGGAACCGTCCGGGTTCCGCCGGCTCGGCGGGACGACCGTCGGTACGCTGCCGCCCGACGCCCGTGGCGAGATCGACGCCCGAACGGGAGGTGTGACGGCAACGACCGACCGCAGCGGCCTCACGCGATGTCGCGGCTCGTGTCGATCGCCACTTCCTCCGTGAGCTCGAGTTTGATCGCCTCGGTCGGCTGGCTGCCGCCGCGGAACTTGGGGATCGTCAGGTGATTCTCGAGTTCGGTGCCGGCGATCGCGGTCCGGAGATCGAAGACGGCGTCGGCGGCGTGGTAGGTCCGCGCTCGGTTCGCGGGTTCGTCGTCGCTTTTCAGACAGTGGAGGACGGCGATGCTCCCGGTCTCGAGCATTCGCTCTTTGAGGTCGTTGAGAAAGGAGACGTACTCGTCGGTGTCGGTCCGCTCTAAGACGTCCATCGTGTCGATGATGAGATTCGCGCCGTCGGGTAAGGCGCCGATCAGCCGCGTGGCCTCCTCGAGCGGCGTGTCGCTGGTGACGTGTCTGACCGTCGGGCTGCCGACCGACGACGGCGAGCTCTCGATGGCGTGGCGGACGGCGTCGTCGGAGCGCTCGCTCGAGAGGTAGAGCGTTCCGCGTGCGGCCGTGAGTTCGTAGAGGAGGAGCTCGGACTGGCTGGCCGGCTCGGCGGTGTACGCGACGATACACCCCGGCGGGAGTCCGCCGTCGAGCTTCCGATCCAGCACGTCGATTCCGGTATCTAGCCGCCCGACCATACGATTGTGATCATTTACTGTAGTATCTGTATAACTCTTTGCCTTGGATTCACGAACCGCGCCATCGAGAGGCAGCGCACTGCGTTTCGTCCGTCGGGACCGATCGGGGCGTCGAATGGAGAAATGGAGAGATTCAAGGGGCACGCCACAGCGTACACGAACGAATGCGCCACGATCACCTCATCACGAGCAAACAACTCTCCCGGGGGAACATCGAGACCATCCTCGACTACGCGGCCGAGCTCGACGCCGACCCGTCGGCCGTCGCCGACCGCCACGCCGGGACGCTGCTCGGACTGCTCTTTTTCGAGCCGAGCACGCGGACGAAGATGAGCTTCGAGACCGCAATGAAACGGCTCGGCGGCGACGTCGTCGATATGGGATCGGTCGAATCCTCGAGCGTCAAGAAGGGGGAGACGCTCGCCGACACGGTTCGAGTCATCGAGGGGTACGCCGACGCGCTCGTCCTGCGCCATCCAAAGCAGGGTGCGGCGACGATGGCCAGCGAGTTCGTCGACGTCCCGCTGTTGAACGCGGGGGACGGCGCGGGCCACCACCCGACGCAGACGATGCTCGACCTCTACACGATTCGGGAGAACGCCGGACTCGACGACCTGACGATCGGCATCATGGGCGATCTGAAGTACGGCCGGACCGTGCACTCGCTGGCCCACGCGCTAACGAACTTCGACACCCGCCAGCACTTCATCAGCCCGGAGAGCCTCCAACTGCCCCGCGAGGTCGTCTACGACCTCCACCAGCGCCAGAACGGCACGGGAATTCGGGAACACGAGTCCCTCGAGGAGGTCCTCCCCTCGCTGGACGTCCTCTACGTCACGCGGATCCAGCGCGAGCGGTTCCCCGACGAGAACGAGTACCAGAAGGTCGCCGGCGAGTACCAGATCGACGCCGAAACGCTCGAGGCCGCGAGCGACGATCTGACGGTGATGCATCCGCTTCCCCGGGTCGACGAAATCGCGCCCGAAATCGACGAGACCGACTACGCGGCGTACTTCGAACAGGCGCACAACGGCGTTCCGGTCCGGATGGCGCTGCTGGATCTGCTGTTGAGCGACGAGCCCGCGATCACCGGTGATACCGATGAGTGACGACCACGACCACCACGACGGCGACGACGATCACGAACTGCGCGTCAGCAAGATCCGTGACGGGACCGTCATCGATCACGTCCACGGCGGGCAGGCGCTGAACGTCCTCGCGATCCTGGGGATCGACGGCAGCGAGGGCGAGGAGGTCTCGGTCGGGATGAACGTCCCCTCGGATCGCCTCGCGCGCAAGGACATCGTCAAGGTCGAGGGTCGCGAACTGAGCCAGGACGAGGTCGACGTCCTCTCGCTGATCGCACCGGACGCGACGATCAACATCGTCCGGGAGTACGACGTGATCGAGAAACATCGCGTCGAACGCCCGGACGTCGTCGAGGGCGTGCTCTCCTGTCCCAACACCGGCTGTATCACCACCGGCGACGAGCCGGTCACCTCGCGTTTTTCGGTGCTCGAGGACGGCGTTCGCTGCTCGTACTGCGAGACGATCGTTCGCGACGAGATCGCGGGGCTGATCGATACCTGACGGCGACACTCGCCGCACCGCTATCACGTCGAGAAGACTATCCAGAATAGCTAAGTGTTTGCCGACCGATTCTCTTCTTGTATATGTCACGTACCGTCAAGTTCGTACTCGCCCTGTTCGTCATCGCCGTCCTCTACAAGGTCGCGTTTAGCGGCTCGTCGGACGTCGAAGTCGACTTCGAACCGACAGAAGAGTAGTCCCGAATCCGAACGGCTTACGGGGACGGCGTCGTACACGGCAGTATGTACGGCGTCGTCACTCGGAACGCCGAAGAAGTACGGTGGCCGGAGTTCGACCGCGGCTTCTACGAGGTCAAAGACGTTACCGGCCGGTCCGCCGAACCGATTGCCGACGGGGTAAACATGGTCTCCTGTTTCGGCGACAACGCCGCCGCCGACGCCGACCCGTCGCTGGTCCCCGTCGATGACATGGGTCGGCCGGCCGACAGAGAACGGTCCTACTTCGATTGGGCCTATATCTGCCCCTCCCGAGACGACTACCGGCAGGGCCTGTTCGAGATCATCGACGACTGCGTCGCCGAGAACGAGGACGTCCGGCTCGACGATATCGGGTTCCCGCGCGCGGAGTACTGCCGGTGTGGGGTCTGCGAGCAGGAGTTCGAGGCGAGCACGTACGACGACCGCGTGAAGTGGCGGGCCAGCGTCATCACCGAATTCGTCGGAGAAGCCGTCGAGCGCATTCCGGGCACGGTCTACATGACGCTCTATCCCGACCCGTACCCCGGCCACCTCTACGAGCGCGCCGGCATCGAGCTGGCGGCCGTCGAGGAGTACGTCGACGAGTTCGTCGTCCCGCTGTACGACACGGCCTACGGAACGACCTACTGGCTCGAGACGATCGCGAAGGGGTTCCAGAGCGCGCTCGAGACGCCGTTTAACGTCGAATTGTACGCGGTAAACGTAGATATTGACAACCTAATCCACGCGACCGAGGTCGCACGGGAGTACGCGAACGGCGTCTTCTTCGGCTACGAGGCGAGCAACGGACGCGCGGCACTGCGCCGGATGCGAGCCGACGAACGCGACGGCGTGACGCACGGCGAACCCGGCGCCGAGTCGGACTCCTGACGGCCGCGACCGACCGCCCGTTCGTTTCGACGGTCGATGTCCCGATCCCAAGAAGATATTACGCCGCCGTATCCTGCTCTTATCGGTGAGTATCTTCGAGATGGCGGAGCGGTATCGGTGGCCTCCAAACGTGCTCGAACGACGGCCGTTCACGAGGGATTGAGCCGGACTACTCACTGGAACCGACGACGCCCTTTATTGGCGTCTCGGTTGCCCTCAGTCGTGACCGAGGACCGACGGCGACCGCAGGTCCTCAGGTACGTATCATGAGAGAGCAACAGAACCAGCAGTCCACGGAGCAGACGGCGGAGTCGACGATGAACCAGGGTCAACAGACCTTCGAACAGCTGGTCGACCTCCAGCGGGACCTGGCCCGCATGACGCTGAGCGCGCTCAAGTGGCAGGAATCGGCCCAGCAACAGGGCCTCGAGATGACGAAATCGATGCTCGAGAGCGCACCGGGACCGCAGTTCACCGAGTCGATGATGCAGAGCTATCTGCAGGGAATGGAGGCCATCATGCCGGAGATGGAACAGATGATGGAAGAGGGGATGCAGGCCGCTGCACAGCCCCAGATGGCCCAGATGGAGCAGATGGGGAGTCAGATGCGGGAGATGGGAGATCGGATAGGCGGCCAGGGACGACAGCAGATACGGACCCAACAGATGGGCGACCAGCAAGCGGGCGGCCAGCAGGCCGGCGGGCAGCAGATGGGCCGCTCGGTGCACGACCGACAACGGACGACCGGGCAGCAAACTGCGGGGGAACAGCCGCAGCTACAGACGCAGACACGGACGGGGATGGGAAGCTCGGCGGAATCGAGCGGCCAATCGCAGCCGCAGCAGCCCCAGCAGTCTCAGCAACCCCGGCAGTTCCAACAGGCGCAGCAGCCCCCGGAGACCGGAGAGTGGGTTTCGGCGGGAGAGTACGGCGGCGAATCGGCCCACGCGTCCGGCTACCAGCAACAACCGATGACGGCGTCGCCCAGCCGCTCGCGGCAGTCCGAGTCCCAGCAGTTCGGGGACCAGTCCCGACAGGGCGGCTCCGGCTGGTCACAGCGCCCACAGCAGGGGCGAACTCAGTACGGACAGCAGGAGCAGTCCCAGTACGGTGGCTCGTCCCGGAGCGGTGCCCAGAGTCAGGGCGGTCGGGAGTACGAGCAACCGACACAGCAACACCAGCACCAGCCGGGACGGACCGAACAGGGCCGCTTGCGGGATCAGTACTCGGAGCCCTCACAGCGGACCGATACCGGTCACGGCGAGGGGAGGGACCGCTCGATCGAACAGGGGCAACGACGCAGTGGACAGGCGTCCACACGCGGCCGACAGGGCCGCGAGTCGGAAGCTGACCGACGAGGTCGTGAGTCCAAAGCGGACACCGCCCGAAACCAGGATCGTGCCGAAACGGAGCGAACGCCCGAGCGGCGTGCGATGGAGGACGTGGACATCACGTCCGAGCAACCACAGCAGCCGACCGAGGAGAGTCGCGCCAACGAAGAGCGGGACTCGGATCGACGGTAATCCACACCCCTCTACACCCCACTACACCGACGATCCCATACCCGCCGCTCGAGGGGATCTTCTGGCAGCGTCACGTCGCGTCGAACTCGAGGCGTGCCGCCGAAACAAAGACGGAATTCGGGCTACGACCGTGGTCGTCGATCCGGCGTCCGTCGCGGACGGTATTACCGCGTTTTGTCGTCGCCGATGGCATCGTCGTCGTCATCGTCGCCCATCAGGCTGTCGTCGTCATCGTCGCGGATCACGCCTTCGTCGTCGTGACCGCTGATATCGTCTTCATCCCGATCGATACCGCGGTTTTCGGTGCCGGTGGTTCCTGCCCCGGTGTCCGTCCCGGTACCCGTCGATCCGGTATCGGTCGCACCTGTCCCGCCTGCACCGTGGAGGTCGCGCTCGAGGTGGATCTCGTCGTCGGTCACGCGACTGACCGCCTCTTCCTGGAGCGGGTAGGTGCTCTCGCCGCTATCGCTCCAGCCGAGCGTCGCTTTGATCGAGTCCGTGATTCCGGGATCCGGTTCGACGTGGGCCGTGCCGTGTTCGACGTCGGCGACCATTCCGACCTCGTCACCGTCGGCGTTGACGACGCGCTTGCCGACGTCGTCGTCGGTAAACTGTGGGGACATTGCGTTTTTACTAACGGTCGATTCGCGCAAGGTCGTGGTGCTTGCGGGTGCTTGCGAGTGTGGTCAACCGAATGATGGATCGGAAACCGTGCGCAAGCGGTCGATTACTCGAACTCCGGCTCTCGATCCTCGAGGAAGGCGGTGACGCCCTCCACGTGGGCGTCCGACGTGCGGGCCTGCGCCTGGAGCAGGTTCTCGTAGTCCAGCGCCTCGCCCCACGGCCGGCTCATGTTCTCGTGCATGGCCCGTTTCATCATACCGATCGTGGCCGTCGGTCCGTTCGCGAGCCCCGCGACGGTGTCGGCGACCCGGTCGTCGAGTTCGTCGGCGGGAACCGCCTCGTTGATCAGGTCGAGGTCGGCCGCCCGCGCCGCGTCGAAGAACTCGCCGGTGAACGCGAGCTGCTTCGCGGCCCGCAGGCCGACGATGTGGGGGAGGATGACGGTACCGCCGGTGTCGGGGATCAGCCCGACCCTGACAAACGCACACGAGAAGGTCGCGTCGTCGGCGGCGAACGCGAGATCCGCGAGCGCGACGATCGAGAGGCCGGCACCGATGGCGTCGCCGTTGACCTTCGCGACGATCGGCACCGGACACTCGAGCATCGCTTCGACGACGCGACCGAACGTCTCGGTGACCCGTTCGTAGGCCGCCTGCGACGAGTCGGGCGTCTCGGCCATCGACTCGAGGTCGCCGCCGGCGCTGAAGGCGTCGCCAGCACCGGTGATGACGATCGCGTCGTACTCCTCGGGGCTGGCGGCTTCGATCGCGTCGGCCAGCTCGGTGGCCGTCTCCATCGTGAGCGCGTTGAGCGAGTCGGGTCGGTCGAACGTCAGTCGAAGCACGCCGTCGTCGGTATCTCTCTGCATGCCGCACCTGTCGGACGGCCGGGTATTAACAGTTGCAGGTACCGCCGTCCGCGGCTGGCCTCGTCGCTGACGGATGATCGTGCGATCGGCCAAAAGCATCGAGTCGGGCTCTCGGGCTGGGCCCCGGCTGATCGAGCGGACTCAGGGGTTCAGTTCGACGGAATCGGCGGTGCGGCGGTGTCCTCCTCGGTCACGTTGAGTTCGGACGTGACGAGCGCACGGTAGGCTCGGCGCAGCCGCTCGGAGAGCGCCTGATGGGAGATATCCAGCTCTTCGGAGAGCTCCTGCATGGAAACCTCGCGGGGAATCTCGAAGTAGCCGTGATCGATGGCCGCGACCAGCGTCTCGTACTGGCGGGCCGTCAGGCCGCACTGGGAGTGGGACTCCTCGGCCAGGTCGAACAGCCGGACGATCGTCGGCGTGGCGTCGTTATCGTCGAGGCGGTCGTACAGCGAACTCACGCTCTCGCGGTCGACGACGCGGACGCTGAGCAGCCAGGTGCCGTTCGACGCCGAGGCGCTCAGGACCGTGCCGCCCTCCTCGAGGACGATCTCGAACGGGTCGACGGTGTCGGGTTCGAACTCGATGTCGTACAGCCAGCGGTCCTCGTCGCTGCTGATCTGGGTATACGCGCCGATCGCCGCGGCCTCGTCGAGGGCCGCCTCGATCTCCGACTGCGAGGGTCCCGACAGCCAGAGGCCGTGGCCGCTCGAGGCGATTACCCGCTCCATCTCGCACGTGAGCGAGGGGACGGCCGCGAACAGCTCGCCAGTTCCGGTTCCGTCGGCCGGGATCTCGATGTCTGCGATGGATGTCATGAGTCTCACTCTCCGGTAGAACGACGATGTCCATAACCCCACTTCCAAACCACTTAGAAGCGGTTTGAGCGAATTACACGCGTTCTGATGGGTTCGGACGGGAAGTCGAGAGCGCGTCCCAGTGGCGGCGAATCAGTGTCGCCGGGGAGTCCCGACCAGCAGTTGGACGACGACGACGACGATCACGGCGACGGCGAGCAGGGCCAGTGCGATCGGGACGATCGCGTCGATCCCGCGAGCGATAAACGAGACGCGGATCTGCGTCGGCATGGTCCGGGGCGCGTACGCGACCATCATCGTCGCGCCGAACTCGCCGATCGCCCTGACGAACGTGAGCACGATCCCGGCGGCGATGGCGTTGCGCGCGAGCGGCAGCGAGACCAGTCGCACCGTCCGGAGTCGTCCGTACCCCATCGTCCGTGCGGCCTCCTCGAGGCGCGGATCGACGCCGTCGAACCCCGCGCGTGCGGTGACGACGAGGAACGGGGCGGCGACGAACGTCTGGGCGAGCACGACGCCGGCGCGGCTGTCCGTCAGCGGGACGCCGAGCGCGGCGGCCGCGGCCCCGATCGGCGTGTACCGACCGACGACGGTCAACAGCATGACGCCACCCACGATCGGCGGGACGACGAGCGGGAGCAAAACGAGTGCCTCGACTAGTCGCTTGCCGCGAAAGGAGGCCCGCGAGAGGACGTACGCGAGCGGGACGCCGAAGACGGTCGCGACGGCCGTCGAAACCGGTGCCGTCACCAGCGAGGTGGCGATCGCGTCCCGGACCGTCGGGTCCGCGAGGCCGGCGACGACGTCTACCTCCCGCGTTCGGGACAGAAAGACCGCGAACGGCACGACGAAGTACGCGAGCAACACCGCGCCGAGCAGCGCCGGGACGGCGAGCCCGCGCGGGAGCCACTCGAGGCCCACGTCCAACCGGGACGCGTCCGCGGTCGCCGCCGAGGGCTCGCCGTCCGGATTCCGATCGACGCGACTCACGGCTCGATCGCCTCCGGCGGATCGCCGTGGAACCGCGGCAGGGAGTCGTCGACGCGCAGGCCGTGCTCGGCGAGCAGGTCGCCGTTCTCGAGGAGAAACGCGACCAACGATCGCCCCGCGTCCGGATCGTCGGCGTCGGTTCGGACCGTCGCGTTGTACCTGACCGGCGTCCCCTCGACGGTGTGGCCATCGTCGGTGGTGTAGCTTGCCCGCGCGTATCGGTCGGCGAACGCGGGGTTGCCGAAATTATAGGTGTCGGACAGGCGGCGGACGGCCACGTCGCGCTCGGCCGCCATGTTGCGATAGACGACCGCACAGGCCCGATCTCCGTTCTCGAGGCCGGCGAGTAACTGCGGCTCGTCGGGGACGCGAGCGGCGGTCTCGGCCAGCTCGTCGCGGAAGCCCTCGAGTCCGTGCTCGCGCTCGGCGAGTTCGAAGAGGTGGAGCGCCCGATAGCCGAGCGGGTCCAGATCCGGGTCGCCGATCGCGATCGCCCCGTCGTCCGCGTCGGCGAACACTTCGTACCACGGCTCGCCGGCCTCGAGTCGCGCTCCCGGATCCGTTCCCGGCGCGTAGGCGACCACGACCTCGTTGGCCGCGAATTCGGCGTCCCAGTCGGCGTGGTCGGGGTAGAGTCGCTCCCGCAGCAGGTCGACGTCGGCACTGATCACCACGTCGGGATACTTCGTCCCGTCCTCGACCAGCCGCAGCGCGGCGTTGCTCCCGTAGTACTCGCCCTCGTACGCCAGGCCGGTCGCCGACTCGAAGGCCGGCCCGACGCCGTTCTCGAGGGCGACCGCCAGACTGCCCGCAGCGATGACGCGGACGCCGCCGGTGCCGCCGAGACAGCCCGCCGTCCCGACCACTCCCGCCGTCAGCCCGCCCGCTGTGACGAGTACCGACCGACGGCTCCGTCGGATCGTCCCGCTGCGGCCGTCGTGACCGTCCATACGTCTCGTTCGATCGCCGGCGTAAATACAACTGGTTTTGGTTCCTATTTTGTGAGAAAGCAACCGAATGTAGTTACATTCGACGGGTGGTTCCGTTCGGGAGCACCGACCGACCGCCGCGATTCCCGGCGGCCGGATCGGGTCAGGCTCCCGATTCGTCGCCGGGTGCGTACTCGATCCCTTCGAGCGAGCGGATCGTATCGACGAGATCGTCGATCGGCTCGCCGCCGCGGCCGACGACGGGACCGCCAACGGCGGACGGCTCCCGGTCACCGACGAGGATCGTCGGCAGGGGTGCTCCGGCGAAGCCTTCGACGAGCACGGTGTCGTACCCGCGGCGCGCGAGTCGCTCGAGGACGCTCGCGAGCGCCTGACTCTCGGGATCGTCGGCCTCGAGGAGCGGGGCGTCGGACGCGGGCGGGTCTCGCTTCCCGCGGGTCGTGATATCGAAGGTGAGCGCCGGCGTGACGCCGACCACGGTCTCGGCCCCCGCAGTCCGGTGCCGGTGGGTGTCGGTTCCCGGCGTGTCGATCTCGATGTCGTGGTGGATCGACTTGACGGTCGCGACGCGCCCGTCCGCGGCCAGTCGTGACACGAGTGCCTCGACGAGTGACGTCTTGCCCGCATCGCTCGGCCCCGCCAGACAGACGACCCGCAGCCTCGAGTCATGGGTCTGGGTCATGCGCCGGGATTCGGGTCGCGGCCACAAGACGCGTTCGACGGGCGATCACGGCGGGCCGTCACGATCACCCATCGGCATCCGGTCGCTTCCCGGGGTGGGGGCCGACGGGCCCGACGAGCCACCGCCGCAGGTCCCACACCGGAAGTCGCGCCCGTCCTCGCCGGCAGCGATGTCTTCGACCGGCGACGGCGGCGTCTCGGTGAACTCGTCGGGGTCGATCCCGAAGCGGTCGACGTCGGCCGACACGAGCGCGACCACCAGCTCCGCGAGCGCCTGATAAAACGGGGCGTCGGACTCGTCCCGAACCCTGTCGCGGAACCGCGGGACCCAGCGCCCGAGGTGGTCCTCAAGGAAGTCCGCCTGAGCGTTCCTGACGACGTCGACTCCGGTTTCGTCCCCGCTCTGTTGGAGGTAGGCCGTCTGCAGGGCCAGGTGGGAGACGAACTCGAGTTCGACACAGAGGTGGTCGACTCGCTCGCGATTGCCCTCCTCGAGGTCGAGATCGAACGCGCCGTAGAAGCCGGCGACGTCGGCGAGCGTGTCCGTACTCGTCACGATCGTCCCCGGTCCGGTGTCGATCTCGTACTGCGGGATCTTGCCGCCCTGTTCGAAGCCGAAGAGCGAGGCGTACGTCGAGTAGCACTCGTCGGCGGCGTCCCGGTCGTCGGGACTCTCCGTGGCGACCGTCTCGGCGTGCTCGCGAAGCCGCTCGTCGCCGAGTACCGCGGCGGACTCGACCAGCTGGTCGTCGAACGCGTCGGAGACCAGCGCGTCCCGGAGATCGTCCGTCGGCCTGTCGAACGCCATCGACGCGAGCTTGTACAGCCGCGAACGGTGAACGTGTTGCTGTGGTCGTGACATTGGTGATCGGTCGCGATTACGTGATATCCAGTCGGTAGGCGTTGTGCTGGTCGTCGAAGCGGTCCCGCTCGTACTGGGGTTCCTTCATCGGGACGCGGGCCACGGTTCGTCCGTCCTGATCGTAGCCGATCGCCTCTTCCTCGGTGACGTCGAACTCCTCGATGCGCCACTCGGTCGACCCCATCAGGTGGAGCAGTCCGCGCAGCTCGCGGTACTCCTCGTCGCCGCGTCGGGCCTTCCGGTAGGTCTCCTGTGCCTGCTCGACCCGCGGGCCGAACATCTGCTCTAAGTAGTCCGTCGGGACGTTGATCGGCGGAATGTAGTAGACGTTGGGCTCGAGGCCGAGCTGTGGGTACAGCGGGAGCGCGACCTCGGCCTCGTGGACCATGTAGTCGACGGGGGCGGAGGAATCGGCCTGCTCCGGCTGGTTGACCCAGCCGTGCATCCGGATCTTGCCCAGACAGTTCTCGAAGCACTGGGGGACTTTCCCCTGCTCGACCTTGGGGTAGCAGCCGACGCACTTCTGGGAGTTCATCGCGACGGGGTTGTAGATGGACTTCCCGTAGGGGCAGGCCCGGACGCACTCCTGGAAGGACTGACAGCTGTCCTCGTCGAGGAGGACGATGCCGTCCTCCTGGCGCTTGTAGATGGCCTGGACGGGACAGCCGCCGGCGCAGGCGGCGAACGTGCAGTGGTTGCACACCCGCGGGAGGTAGAAGAACCACGTCGGGTGGTGGTCCTCCTCGATGTGAGTGTCGGACTCGACCCCGTGGCCGGCGGGTTCGTCCTCGCCGAGGTTGGGCTGGGCCCAGTCCTCGTCGTCGGGACGGAAGCCCTCGATCCCCTCGCTGTGCAGGGTCTCGGGATCGTCGTCGATCGCCATCGACTCCCAGTCGAAGTCGCGGGCCTCGAAGATCGTGTCGCCCTCGTAGACGCCGTCGGAGCCCCACTCCTGGACCCCGAGCCGGTCGAGGATCTCGACGTCCCACCCGAGCGGGTAGGAGCCGTAGGGCTTGGTCTCGACGTTGTTCCAGAACATGTGCTCCTGTCCCTCGTTGTTGGTCCAGGTCGTCTTACACGACAGCGAACACGTCTGGCACGCGATACACTTGTTCAGGTCGAACACGGCGCCCCACTGTCTCTCCGGACGTGCTTCCGGGTACGGGTACTCCATCTCGCGGCCGATCTGCCAGTTGTAGACTTCTGCCATTGGTGGTCACCTCAGTCTGATTCGCTCGTGAAACCGCCCTCCAGGTACTGTTTCATCCGGTCGTCCTCCTGGGTCGGCCGGACGCCCTCGTCGACTGGCCGCCAGTTGCCCTCGCCCTCGAGTCCGCCGTCTTCGGCCTTCTCGATCTTGACGAACGACTCCTTGGGCGCGCCGTTCGCGGCGTGGACGTCCGGCTCGAACCCGACGTCCATGTTCTGTCCGAACATGCCCTTGCGGGGCAGCGAGTCGGTCAACCAGGTCCGGCGCAGCCACGTTGACGTCATCGACTGGTGGCCGCCGCTGCGGTACATCGACACGTAGTTGGTGTCCTCGGACTGGGCCTTTCCGTCCTCGCGCTGCTGCTGAGCCTCGTAGGTCTTGTGCGAGGTCTGGCTGACGTTCATCCAGCTGCGCGTGACGCCGCGCGGAAGGCTCGGCTGGTAGCGGACCCGCATGAGCGCACGCGTATACTCGGTCTCCTCGTCGTTGGGATCGTAGCCCGGGAACGGCCGGTCCGAGGGGTCGGCGTCGACCCACACGTAGTCGCCGTCCTGCAGTTCCTCCTCGCGGGCGTCCTCGGGGTTCATCTCGACGTACCCCTCACCGATGTACGGCTTGCGCTTGTCGAAGGAGTCGCGACCCGTCTTGCGACCCTGATCGCCGAAGTTGCTCCACCAGACTGCCATCTCCTCGAGGTCGGCACCGAAGGTGTGGGTCCCGTGGCGGTACTTCGGCGTCATGTAGACGTAGTCGTAGCCCTCGTCGAGGTCGGTCAGCGGGTGACTGGTGTCGACCAGTTCCGACGGCGAGCGGACCTCGTTGCGGACCTGCCGGTCGTTGGTGTCGCGGGCCTTCTCCGCGCTGTCCCAGCCGCGGTCGCCGGGCGTCTCGGGAGCGACCACCGGACTGTCGCTGTCGTCGACGATGACGTTCGGCTCGTAGGGGGTCGCGTCCATCGGCTCGCGGTGTAGCGGGATGTGCTCGCCGGCTTCGGCGAACTCCGCTTCCTCGCGGAAGAACTCGAGCCGACCGGTCTTCGTGTACCAGGGCCGGGAGTCCTGGGTCTGCTCGTTGCCGACGTGCTTGGGATAGGTCCGGGTCATGATGATCGCCGGCGTCCCCTCGCGGGCGTCGTCCAGCAGGTCCTCGACGTCGTACCCCGTGACCGCGTTGGAGTGGTCGAGGATGCGCTGGAGGTACGGCTTGGCCTGGTATTCCTCCTCGTCGATGAACGTCCAGTAGTCCTCGAAACGGTCGTCGCCGGTCAGCTCGGCGAGCTTCTCGGCGACGCCCTTGTAGTGTTGGGTGTCGTTCAGCGTGTCGTAGATCCGGTCGATCTTCGTCTCCGGCATCGTCGTGATGAACGGGTTCGTCACGGAGGCGGTGATGTCGTGGACGTGGTGTTCGGCCCACGAGTCCGCCGGGAAGACGATGTCGGAGTACTCGCAGGTCATCGACCACCACCACTCGTTGGTGAAAAACGCCTCGATCTTCCCGGTCCGCAGGGCCTTCTCGATGATCTTGTAGGCACCCTTCGCGTTACCGAGGATGGAGTTCGATCCCGACACCCAGATCGACTTCGTGGGCGTGTGCATGTGCGAATCGCCCTGGAAGTACTCGCCGTCGACCTTCAGCGGCTTGTCGAGGTTCGTGTAGAAGTGCGCCGAGTGAGCGTCCCAGCGCTTGTCGGTTCGGGCCGGTTCGCCGGGATCGAGTTCGGGGTCGAACGGGTCCTCGTTGGCGTACTGGCCGACGCCGTTGAAGTACGCCATCCGGTAGTTCCCGGAGTAGGAGCCGACGTTACCGGTCTGGTAGCCGACGTTGCGCGTCAGCGACGCCAGCAGGAACGCGGCACGGCCGTGCTGGTCGGCGTTCGCATAATGGTTCGGCCCCATCCCGGTCAGCAGCATCGTGCTCTGCTGGTTGTCCGCGAAGTCGTGTGCCAGGTTTTCGATCGCCTGCGGGTCCGTCCCCGTGACCGCGGCGGTCGACTCGAGGCCCCACGTCTCGGTCAGGTGTTCTTTGATCAGGTCGAACACCGTCCGAACCGTGACGGTGTCGCCGGCTGCTCGCGCGTCCTCCGAGCTCGCGCTGTCGGCGAGTTCGACCTCGAACTCGCCCTCGATCGTCGCGGGAACGTCGAAGTCGTCGCCGATGTCGTCGCGCGTGACCGGCTCGAACTCGCCGGTCTCCGCGTTGTGGACGACGAAGTCGCCCCACTCCCGGCGGAGTTCTTCGGTGATGATCTGCTCGTCGATGTCCGTCACGTCGACGCCGGGACGGTCCGCGTCGTCGCCGACGGCGTCGGTCTTCTCCAGGTCCTCGGGCTCGTAGCCGTCGAAGACGTCGCTGGCCCGAAGTAGTTCGTTGCTGTCCATCCGGACCAGCAGCGGCAGGTCCGTGTGCTTGCGGACGTACGCCTCGTCGTACAGCTCCTCCTCGATGAGGACCCGGGCCGCGCCGAGGAACAGTGCCGTGTCCGACGCCGGCCGGACCGTGATGAGTTCGTCGCACTTCGAGGCCGTCGCGTTGTAGTCGGTGAAGATCCCGGTGAGCTTCGACCCCTTCAGTTTGGCCTCCGTCAACCAGTGACAGTCGGCCATCTTCGAGGTCAGGTAGTTGATGCCGTCGAGGACGATGTGGTCCGCGTGCTCGATGCTCGCCAGGTCGAAGTCGACGGTCTGCTGGCCGGTGACCATCGTGTGCCCCGGCGGCAGGTCCGTGTGGAACGAGTAGTTGTCCAGTCCCATCGCGCCCAGGGCCTCGTCCTCGCCGACATCCCGTACGTAGTTGTCGAGCAGCGCCATCGAGTTGGCGTTGCGGTACTGTCCGAACAGCTTGATGACGCCCAGGAGCGGCATCCCGCCGCGAAACTTCATCGTCCGGACGCCCGCACCCTGCGTCTCCTCGACGACGCGCTCGTCGTACCCCTGCTCGAGCAGCGACTGCAGTCCGTCCTCGCCGCTGTACTGGTCGGCGAGCTCGAGGAAAGTCCGCGCCGCGTACTCGTGGGCCACGTCCTGCGAGACTTCGACGAAGTCTTCCTCGCCGCGCCGGGCGTACTCCTCGGGCATCGAGCCGTCCGAGTCGCGCGGAAAGCCGTCGTCGACCCACTGTTTGAACCCCTCCCGGATCATCGGCGCCTTGACGCGGCGCTCGTTGTAGAACCGATCGACCATCGCCAGGCCCTTGTTACAGACGCGGGGGTCCCACCGCTGGGTGGCCTGGTTTCCGTCGAGGTCGGTCGCCTCGCCGTAGTTCATCGAGGGACCGAGCCGCGTGATCTGCCCGTTCTTGAGCGTCGCCTCGAGGTAGCAGTTGTGGGTGTCGTTGGGCGTACACGTGAGCATGTAGGAGTCGTCGGGCTCCCAGATCTCGCGGTACTTCCGATCCCAGTCCTCGTTGGGATACTCCTCGAGCGGGTTCATCGGGTCCTCTTCGTCGTCGTCGGTCTCCTCGGTGGTCAGTCGACGGAATCCGAGGAACCCGAGTCCGGACGCGGCGGCGACGCCGGCCGCGGCGGCACCGAGTTCGCGCCGGGTCAGTTCCAGCCCGTCCTGCTCGTCGTCACTCATCGTACCACCCCGAACGGTCGGTGGACGGATGGTCGGCGGGTGAATCCCTCGCCCTCCGGTTCGGACAGCGCCGTTCGAACGTGGGTCGTCCGTATGCCATCACGTCCGGGAGTGCGCCCGCCACTCATTAACCGAACCCGGCCGTTCCCACGCGCTGGGGACGCTGCGGCCGAAATCCACCAAACAGGGGGACTTTATAACGGGCCGAAATACGAGGATAAATCCCGAACGACGAACGGTACCGGACGGAAGCGGGACGGCGACCGACGCCGCTCAGGTCGCCGGTTCGGACGCCGGCGCGGCCGTCGGCTCGAGCTCGACCAGCCAGCCCTCGTACCCGAGGTCGTCGACGGTCGTCCGCTCGAGCGAGCGATCGTCGCGCGCGAGGCTCTCGTCGACGACGTCGACGAGGTCGGCGGGCTCGCCTCGCATCAGGATCGAGACCGGGCCGTCGGTAGACGCGCCGAGTTCGGTAACGACCTGTCGCTGGCAGGTCTCCGGGGGCAGCCCGCGCAGGTCGACGGCGTCGTCGGGAACCTGGGGCCCCGCGTCCGACGCGAGGAACGACTCGACGGTCTCCCGGAGCGCGTCGATCGCGGCTTCGCCGTCAGTCGCGGGCTCGTCGAACGAACGCGCCGTCGGTTCCCGCAGCGCCGGATCGAACGGTATCGGGTCGATCTCGTCGTAGGCCGATTCCGCCACGTCCGTCGCGACGGACGGGTCGGTCCCGTCGAACGGTCCCGCCGTCGTCTCGTCGGCCGACCCGACCATGTTGGGAACGACGCCGATCGTCGACACGTCGTTGGCCGCGTACAGCGCCGCGGTCCGCTGGGTGGCTCGGACGCCCTCGTCGGTCGGCGTGCTCACCAGCAGGCCGCCGTCCAGCGGCGCCTGCTGGACGATCGTGTAGACCGCGTCGCCGATCCCCGGCGGGAGGTCGACGAGCAGCACGTCCCGGTCGTCCCAGGCGGCGTTGCCGAGCAGGTCTTTCACGACGTCGTGGACCATCGCCCCGCGCCAGGCGACCGGCCCGTCCTCGGCGATCAGTTCGATACTCACCACCTGAATGCCGTCCGCCTCGACGGGCATCGGCCGCCCCGTCGGCGAGGTCTGGACCGGCCCCGCGGCCTCGAGCAGGTCCGGCGCGTCGGGCGCGTACACGTTCGCGTCGAAGACGCCGACATCGAGACCGTCCTCGGCGAGCGCTCGCGCGAGCGACGCGGTGATCGTCGTCTTGCCGACGCCGCCTTTCGCGCTCCCGACGGCGATGATCGAGTCGACGCCGGAGACCGGGAGTCCGGTCTCGGGCGCGTCCGCGCCGGCCGCCTCGACGCGGACGTGAGCGACGCCGTCGGTCGCCAACCCCGCCCCGCGGAGCTGGTCGGTGAGCCGATCGGCGAGGACGCGATCGACCGGCTCGAAGTCGACGGTGAACGTGACGATCCCCTCGGCGACGTCGATATCCTCGATCAACTGCTCGCTGACCGGGTCACTGCCGAGGATCTGGACCTCCCGGACGCGGTCGACGACCGCGCGCTGTATCTCCTCGTCCGTTCGCGGTGACTCGTCCGTCATATCCGCCCGTTCGCTCCGGACCGGTATTTCACCCGTCGAGAGTTCCCGCGGCGTGGGAAGCGAACGCGGAATCGGCCGGCGCGGACGCCCATCGAGACCGGGAGCGCGGTGATTTCGGCATCCCGGCGACCGCCGGGCTCCGTTCCCAGTCCGCTGGAATCGAAGCCCCGAATTTGTCTCGAGCGGCGGACGGTTCGGTATGCCCACGTTCCAACGGAGCACGGTGATCGACGCCGCCTTCGAAACCGTCTGGGAGTTTTTCGATACCGTCGACGAACTCGAGCTACTGACGCCGGACTGGATGGGACTTTGCATCCCTCGAGCGATCGGTCCGGACGGCGAGCGGGACCCGGACGGCTATTTCGTCGGCACGGAGATCCACCTCGAGACACGCCCGTTCGATCTGTTCACGGCGACCGAGTGGGTCGTCGAGATCGTCGAGCGCGACGTGAGCGAGGAGCGCGCGTCTTTCGTCGACGAACAGGTCGGCGATCGCGGTCCCTTCGAGACGTGGCGACACGACCACCGGTTCGTCGACCTCGGTCGCGAGACGCTGCTCTACGATCGGGTCGACTACCGAGTCCCCGGCCCCGGCGAGGTACCGCTGGCGACGCCGTTTCTCGCGGCGATGCTGTGGTACCGACACCGTCGAACGCGCGCGTTACTCGCCGAGTGACGCCGGTGTACCGTCCGCGCCGGGCCGATCAGAACAGTTCGACGCGAATCCCGTCGCTCTCGAGGTCGTCGGCGAACGCCTCGGCGTCGGTCTCGATGGGCTCGAACGTGTCGTAGTGCTCGGGCAGTACCAGATCGGGATCGACGCTTCGGGCGAAGGCCGCGGCCTCGCGACGATCCATCGTGAAGTGGCCGCCGATCGGTGGGACGAACACGTCCGCCGCGATCGACTCGTGGTGGGGGAGGAAGTCCGTATCCGACGGGAAGAACACGGTCGTCCCGTCGATCGCGAACAGCAGGCCGATCACCTCGCCCTCGGCGTGGAACGGCTCCCCATCCTCGTCGAGATGGTCGCCGGCCGGGTCGTTGGAGGCCGGGACCGACCGCACGTCGATTCCCGCAACGGTCGTCTCGCCCTCGTGGGGCAGGTCGACGACGTCGAACGCGAGGTCACCGGTATCGACGGCCTCGTAGACGGCGACGGTGGCGTCCGGCCCCGCGACGGCCTC
This sequence comes from Natrinema salaciae, assembly GCF_900110865.1. Lineage (NCBI taxonomy): Archaea > Methanobacteriati > Methanobacteriota > Halobacteria > Halobacteriales > Natrialbaceae > Natrinema > Natrinema salaciae. Next base: position 249,595 of record NZ_FOFD01000002.1, on the reverse strand, counting down.
GATCGCGTCGGCGTCGTAGTGGTCCATGTCGTCGTGCGTGACGAACACGACGTCGCCGTCGTTCGGTGCCCCCTCGAGTACCTCGCCCCACGGGTCGACGTAGACGACCGTTCCGTCGTCGGTCTCGAGACGGACGCTCGCGTGGCCGAGTCGCTCGAACGCGATCCCCTCGTAGTCGACGGTGTCGGCGGACATCGTCGCCCGAGCGTACGCCGCGAGTCGACTTATAGGTCGACCGTTCGGCCTCCGGCGAGGGGACTGATCGGCTTCCTCCGCTCTCGTTTGCGAGAGCGAAGCTGTCGCCGCGATAGCTATCCGATCAACCGTCCACGTTATTTTCAGCGCGGTATCGCAGTCGGGAATGCGGGCCCCTGCAGTGACGTGGCGGGTCGTCCGGCGACGGCAGTACCGACGACATAGCTGACCGAACGGCGACCGTCTTCGGCGAGACGGGTCCCATCATAGGCGACGGCTAAGCCGATACCGCGCTCTTACCACCCACACGAATTCGGAGTCTGCCGGTAACGCGGTATCGCGGGTGACGTGGCTTTTTGAGCGTTCAGACCGGAGTATTATATGTGGGAATGACCGTTCGACCTGACCGGTGCGGATTTGTCCTCAGTCCGCAACTCGCTATCGAAAGGGGAACAATAGATCCGGACGCGAAGTGTGTAAAATCGGGACACGAACGGTGGTGGTCTTTTTCCCACACAAGCTGTTGCTTCCGCGAGGTTTGGCAGGAGACAGGACGCTGCCTCTGGCACGCTGAGACTGCGAATAAACCGATCGCCGATCTACTCGCCAATCGTATCGCTAGGCCAGAGTCTCTCGATGGCGCTTATCTAACGGGATTGGCGCTGAAAAACCGTATTTCATTCGAAGGTTGTACGTTACTTTGCGCGGCGCTTTCGGATGCAGACCTCTCCGGTGCCGACTTCTCGAGGGCGACGCTCGATTATTCGGACTTCTCGAACGCCGACCTCGAGCGTGCCCACTTCAGGGACGCGTCCCTCAGGAGTACGAACCTCCTGAACGCGGATCTCACAGCTGCCGATCTCTTGCGCGCTGATCTCTCAAATGCGAATCTGGAAGGGGCTATCTTCGCGAACGCTAAATTGGTATTTTCTCGCCTTTCGCAGGCCGACCTCAGTGGCACAGACCTGTCGGAAGCGAACCTCTATAATGCCGATCTCTCGGGTGCGGCCCTCGAAGAGGCCATACTCTCGGCGGCACACCTGACTGCTGGTAACTTTTCGTACGCAACTCTCAGCAATGCTGATCTCTCGGGTGCGGACCTCCGGAATGCCACGTTCTTCAAGTCGAACCTTTCACGTACCGACCTCTCGAACGCGGAACTCGAGGAGGCCGATCTTTCGAGGGCGAACCTCGCCCGTGCCGACCTTCCGAGTGCAGACCTCCACCGTGCAGAGATGGAAGCTGCAAACCTATCGGGTGCGAATCTCGAGAGTGCCGACCTCAGAAATGCCACCCTCTCGGACGCGACTCTCTCGCGCGTCGACCTCTCGGGAGCAGTTCTCGACGGGGTCGATCTCTCGGGCGCCTCCCTCGAGAATGCCGACCTCTCGGGCGCGTACGTCGGGAACGCTGATCTCACAGGGGCGCATCTCGACGGAGCGGACCTCACCGGGACGTACCTGAGGAATGCCGACATATCGGACGCACACCTCCGCCGTACAGACCTCACGAACGCGGACCTCGAGAATGTCGACTTCTCGAACGCGAATCTGAAACGTGCGAATCTCACGAATGCGAATCTAAAACGTGGGAAACTCACCGAAGCAAACCTCGAAGACAGTACCCTCACCGAAGCGGATTTCTCGTTCGTCTCGTTCGATAACGACGATCCACCCGTTCTGTCCCCGACATCCTGTACCGACGGTGCGAAATTCAACTTCGTCGATTTCAGAGGGGTGAATTTGCGTAACCATGACTTTTCGGGTACAAAATTCGTGCAAGCCGACTTCAGCGGAGCGGATCTGTACAAAACCCGCTTCAATAGAGCGGATTTGAGAGAGGCCGTTTTCGACGAGACGGACTGCCGACAAGCGCAATTCGAGCACGCAAATCTCGAGGAGGCGTCGCTCATCGAGTGTGATCTCCGGTCCGCGAACCTAGATAACGCGAATATATATCACGCAACGATAGCGGATACTGAAATGAATCTCTCGACAAAAGTCTCCGACGTATTTACTTATCCCCCGGTCCGAGCAGAAGAACAGGCGTTACGAGCTGTTCGTCGGCGAGCACTTCTAAAAGTCAAACCGATACTCCCGAATCGATCGGAGAACCCAGAACAGGAAGCCGACCGCCGGATGTTGGAGCAGTTTCGAGGAGGTCCCGTACTGGAAAGACGGCCCTGGAGAAACCAGATAGACCTATCGGAGTGGCTCGAGCGACGAGCGTGGTCTCATCAAATGATTCATCGGCAGTTGATAAGCAGCGGCCGGATCAGACACGCCATACAAGAGAAACACTATTTGAAAGAGGGAACCGCTCGTCTCCAGAAAGCCCGATTAGAGTTCCGGAACTCGTATACGAGACGGAAGGGTGATGCGAGCGTCTTTCGATCATTTGCGGGAGTCCTGAATCGGAAAGGGACGCTCGTTTTGGTTCGGATGAGCGAATCCCCGGTATACGTCGGAAAGGGTATTCTCCTCGTAGCAGCCGCGTTCGCGATTCTGTTCTACCTATTTTCAGACTCCGTTCGGATAACGGCCCCCGTTTGGGGCGTTGCTCCGCTCCCGGAACCCGTCTCGACTGCCGGGCAGTTGTTCGTATTCAGTCTCCTCACCTTCTTGAAAGGAACGTATCTAAGTTTAAAAGAAACGCTCGACATACTCCTCCCATTTGATAGCTTCGCCGCGCCCGATATCACGATAACACAAATTTCGGGGGTCGAGCCGGTCGGGTTCGGCGTATGGGTTGCATGGGCCGAACGCGTTCTGGGAGCACTGTTGATCGTTCCGTTTGGCCTGCTCGTCGTCCAGCGCTTGCAGTTGTATCTCGGCTCCGGGGAGAACGAGGAGGGGTTAGGGAGCGGACTACTGTCGTGGTTACTGGGCAAGTGACCGGCGATACCCCGAAAGTAATTTGAACGCGCGGTCGGACGCGCTCGTTTGGCTGCGTGCGATAGGAAAGCGGGCCGGGCGCGATTTGAACACGCGACCGTCTGATTAAGAGTCAGACGCTCTGCCGGACTGAGCTACCGGCCCTGTACCTCCGACTTTCCCTCGGTCGTTAAAATACGTTTCCCTTGGTCGGCTCTGTGGCAGTGATCCACGCGCGACCGATGTCGACCTCGAGTCGGCCGGTTCGGAGTTTCACAGCGTAGTACTCTTCGGGAGCGTTAAGTGCGACGGGTCCGACCACTCGGGCATATGAGCACGGGGGTTACGATCTCGTCGATTTCTGACTACGCTATCTTGGGCTGTGGGAGCGTGGGCTATGCGGTCGCCGAGGAACTCGTCGAACAGGGAAAGGACGTCTTCATCGTCGATCAGGACGAGAGTCGCGTCGAATCGCTCCGGGACCAGGATCTGGACGCGCGGACGGCCGACATCCGCGAACCCGCGGTCGGCGAACTGGTGGGTGATCGCGACGTCGTCCTCATTCTCGCCTCGGACGTCGAATCGAACAAGCGAGCCGTCGAGCACATCCGCGACGGCGGCGGCAACCAGTTCATCGTCGCCCGCGCGAGCGATCCCGTCTCCGGCGACGAACTCTCCGAACTCGGAGCCGACATCGTCATCAACCCGTCCTCCGTCATCGCCGAGTCCGCCCTCCGTGCGCTCGAGTCCGGCGAACTCGAGTACAACGCCGGAAAGCTCGCCGAGCTGGTCGAGGAGACGTCGACGCGGCTGGCGATCATCACGCAGGACAGCCCCGATCCGGACTCGATCGCCAGCGCGGCGGCGTTACAGGCGATCGCCGATCATCTCGGCGTCGAATCCGACATCATCTACCTGGGCGACGTCGGCCATCAGGAGAATCGCGCGTTCGTCAACCTGCTCGGGATCGACCTCGTTCAGTGGGACGAGATCGAGGACCACTCGACCTACGACACCGTCGCGCTGGTCGATCACGCGACCTCGACCGAGATGGACCTCCCGGTCGACATCGTCATCGATCACAACGAGACCGAGTCGGAGTACGAACCCGAGTTCGTCGACATCCGGCCGAACATGTCCTCGACGTCGACGATCATGACGAAGTACATCCAGGAGTTCGATATGAACGTCTCCGAGGAGGTCGCGACGGCCCTGCTCTACGGCATCCGCGCGGAGACGCTGGATTTCAAACGCGACACGACCCCCGCCGATCTGACCGCCGCCGCCTATCTCTACCCGTTCGCGAACCACGACACGTTAGAGCAGGTCGAGTCGCCGTCGATGTCCCCCGAGACGCTGGACGTGCTCGCGGAGGCCATCACCAACCGCGACGTACAGGGCAGCCACCTCGTCTCCAACGCCGGCTTCGTCCGCGATCGCGAAGCGTTGACGCAGGCGGCCAGTCACCTCCTGAACCTCGAGGGCGTCACCACGACCGCGGTGTTCGGTATCGCCGACGAGACGATCTTCCTCGCGGGCCGCTCGAAGGACATCCGTATCAACATCGGCAAGGTGCTCGACGACGCCTACGGCGAGATCGGCGAGACGGCGGGTCACTCGACGCAGGCCAGCGCCGAGATCCCCCTGGGAATCTTCACCGGGATCGAAATCTCGGAGGACACGCGGGACACGTTACTCGAGTTGACCGAGGAAGCGGTCAAGCGGACGCTGTTCGACGCGATGGGCGTCGAAGGAGGGAACGAAGGCTCGAACGGGAGCTAGCGAACGCGAGAGGGAAGTCAGGCGAGCAGTTCGTCCGCTTCCTCGTCCGGTTCGCGGACGCGTTCGACGACGTCGTTGATGAGGATGACGTCGCCGACGGCGCGGACCCAGCGGTAGGGGACGATGATGCCCTGTCCGCTGCGAGCTTCGTCCGCGAACAGTTCGCTGTTCAGGTTCGCCAGCGCCAGTCCGGTGACGGCTTCGCCGTCGATGTTCAATCGGAGGTCCTCGACTTCGCCCACGAAGACGCCGTTGTTCGAGTACACCTCGCGGCCGACGAGGGACGTGATCTCTTGCGGAATGTCGTCCATAACTGAGTTCATGCGTGGCGGACTCTTAATTCTTAGTCAGACGTGACAGTGTCGGGAACGAACGAGACGCTGCTCGACGGGACGCCACGGACAGCCGGTCCGGCGAGGTGGCATCGTCCATCGGTCCCGTAGAACGCCACCGTTCGGTGGCCTCGCGAGGTTCGAGACGTCGTCCGTTGTCGACGCGGACGCGAGTAGCCGTTCGTCTCTGACTCGGCGTTGCGGTCACTCGTACGCCGGGTCCCGTCCCTCTCGAAACGCGGCGACGGACTCGGCGAAGTCCGGGTGGCGTACACACCGCTCGTCGAGCGCGCGACGATGCGCCGCGGCTCGGGCGATCCCGTCGGCCCGGTGCCTGACCATCGCTCGCTTCGTTTGTGCGACGGCGTTCGGGCTTCGGGCGGCGATTCGATCGGCGACCGCTCGAACCGCCTCGTCGAGTCGGTCGGGTGCGACGACGCGACTGAAGAGGTCCGTCTCCGCGACCGCGTCGGCCTCGAGGACGCCGCCGGTGAAACACAGTTCCCTCGCGATTCCCTCGCCGAGTTCCAGGACCAGCCGCTCGAAGGGCGGGACGATACCCATACGGATCTCGGCCGGACACAGTTCCGCGTCGGTCGAGGCGATCCTGATATCGCAGGCCATGGCGAGTTCGTAGCCGCCGCCGTAGGCGGGGCCGTTCACGCGTCCGATGACTGGAACCGGAACGGCCTCGATGTCGGTATACAGCTCCGAAAACGATTCGAGATACGCGAGGACCGCATCGGGATCGTCCGCTCGAGCCGCGAATTCGTCGACGTCCGCGCCCGCCGAAAACGTTCGACCGGCACCCGTGACGACGATCGAGCGGACGGACTCGTCCGCCGCGACCGCGTCGATGCGGTCCCGCAGGTCGCCGATGACGGTCGGCGACATCGCGTTCCCCGCATCCGGTCGATCGATCGTCACGGTCGCGTACCGGTCCGCCGGCTCGTGAGAAACGGTAACGTCGGTCATGCGATCCGAGCCCACTTCGGCCAGCGATAAAACTGTATGCGTCCGTCCGATCGCCCGAATCGACGGGCGGATCGGCCCCTATCCCAGGATGGCGTCGACGGTGGCGTGATCGGACAGCAGCCGTTCCATTCGATCCACGGTCTCGGCGTCTCGGGTCCGACCGCTGCGAACGATATCCTCCGCGCGCTCGATGGTCGTGAGCGTGTCCGTCTGCACCGAGAGAATCGGGACGCCCTTCTCGCTCGCTTGCCCCACGACCGCTCCCGAGGGCCGGTGGCCGCCGGTGAGGATGAGACAGCGGACGCCGGGGGCCTCGAGCGCAGCGGTGTGGATTTCGGCTCGGTCGCCGCCGGTGATGACGGCGGCGTCTTTCGTCCGTCGGAAGTGTCGCAGGGCGCTGTCGGGACCCATCGCGCCGACGGTAAAGCGTTCGACGTAGCCGTCCCGGCCCTCCTCGACGAGCATCGTAGCACCGAGCTCGTCCGCGAGTTCGGCGACGGTCACGCCCGACAGCTCCCGTTCGCTCGGGAGCACGCCGTGGACCGGGATTCCCCGTCCCTCGAGGAACGGAACGACGTCCGTCTCGAGTCGGTCGTAGACCGCGTCGGCGACGTCGTTGAAGACGACGCCGGCGAGTCGGTCGCCGAACGTCGCGGCGGCGGCGAGCACGTCGTCGACGTCCGCGGGAATCTCGTAGGGAGCGACCAGCAGGACCCGCGCGTCGAGTACGTCCGCGATGTCGGCGTCGGTGAGTTCGACGATTCCGCCGACGTCGTATCGGCCGCCGCCCTCGACGAACATCCGGTCCCGGTCGCCCGCGAGAGTCTCGAACGCTTCTCGCACGCGCTCCCGGAGTTCCGCCGGCGTCTCGCGGCCGCGGATCGCCTGCTCGACGAAGGTCGGCGAGTAGACGACCGGCTCCAGGTCGTGCATCTCCGCCTCGAGGTCGAGCAGTTCGCGGGCGAGCATCGGGTCCTCGTCGACGGTCTTCCCGACGTTGCTCTGCAGCCGGGTCCCCTTCGGTTTCATGTAGCCGACGTCGTCCCCGTCGGCCGCCGCGAGTCGTGCGAGCGCGAGCGTGATTGCCGTTTTGCCGGTGCTCTCCTCGAGGGAGCTGACGAGGAGCGTGTCGACGTCACCGCTCGCGTCGGTGGCGGTGTCGGTATCGCTGTCGGTGCTGGTGTCGGTCTCGGTGGTCGTCGGTTCGGGTGGTGAATCGGTGTCGGTCATTGTTCCTCCGTATCGAGTTCGTCCGCGTCGACGGTGAGTCGCAGATCGATCGCCTGTACGCCGTCCGGTCCCGCCACGAGCGGGTTGACGTCGAGTTCGAGGATCGATGGGAACTCCGTCACCAGCTGGGAGAGTCGCTGGATCGTCTCGACGACGCCCGCGACGTCCGCCGGTTCCCGCCCGCGAGCGCCGCGTAACAGCGGTGCGGCTCGAATGTCGTCGACCATCTCGCGGGCCTCGCTCTCGCCGATCGGGGCCACGCGGACCGACGTATCCTCGAGGATCTCGACGAAGATACCCCCGAGTCCGAACAGCAACAGCGGGCCGAACTGTGGATCGCGGTTCATTCCGACGATGGTCTCGGTCGCGGCCTCGAGGTCGAGCAGTTCCTGGATCTGCACGCCGATGATCGTCGCGTCGGGCTGGTAGTTACGTGCTCGAGCGACCACGTCCTCGTAGGCGTCGTAGACGTCCTCGTCGGCGACGCCGACCTTGACGCCGCCGATGTCCGACTTGTGGGAGATGTCCGGGCTGACGATCTTCATGACGACGTCGCCCTCGATCGACGCGGCGACCTCACGAGCGCGCTCGGGATCGTCGACGATCTCCCCCTGCGGGGTGGGGATGCCGTAGGCCTCGAGCAGGTCCATCGACTCGACGCCGAGCCGGTTGTCGTCGCGACGGGCGGCCCGCGCCAGAATGTCCTGGGCGCGCTCGCGGTCGACGTCGAACGTCTCGGGTTCGTCGACCCGCTTCTCGCGGATCTCACGGAAGCGAGCGAGCGCGTCGAGTCCCGACACCGCCCGCGAGGGGTCGAAGTAGTTCGGAATCCCCGACTCGCGCAGCGTCGCCTCGGCGTCGCGGGCTCGCTTGCCGCCCATCAGGCAGGTGACGACCGGCGTGTCGTACGCGTCGAGCTTCTCGATCACGGTCTCGGCGAGGTCGTCGTACGAGAGGACCGCGGTCGGCGCGGCGACGACGACCGCGCTGCCGACGTTCGGGTCCTCCAGCGCGAGCTCGATCGCCGCGCCGAAGCGCTCGACGTCGGCGTCGCCGATCGCGTCGATCGGATTGTAGACGTTGGCCTCGTCGGGCATCGCTTCGGTCAGGGCCGCGACGGTGTCGTCGGTGAAATCGGCCATCTCGAGCGACGAATCCCCGACTGCGTCGGTCGTGAGCACGCCGGGGCCGCCCGCGTTGGTGACGACGGCGACCCCGTCGGATTCTGGCTCGGGAAGCCCCGCGAGCGCTCGCGCGTAGTCGAACAGCTCCTGTACCGAACGGGCGCGGAGGACGCCGGCCTGGTCGAGGCCCGCCTCGTAGGCCCGCTCGCTGCCGGCGATCGCACCGGTGTGAGAGGACGCGGCCTGCGCGCCGGCGTCCGTCCGGCCCGATTTGACGAGCACGATTGGAGTGTCTTCGGTGACCTCGCGTGCGGCCTCGACGAACCCCTGTCCGTCGTCGATATCCTCGAGGTAGCCGATGATAACGTCCGTCTCGGGATCGTCGCCCCACTCGCGGACGAAGTCGGTCTCGTCGAGAACCGTCTTGTTGCCCAGCGAGACGACGTCCCGGAACCCGATCCCCTGCTCGTTGGCCCAGTCGAGCACGGCGGTGATGAACGCGCCCGACTGGCTCATAAAGGAGATCGAGCCCGCGAGCGCGTCTTCGGGACCGAAGGTGGCGTTCATGCCCTTCGGCGTGGACATGATCCCCAGGCTGTTGGGGCCGACGACGTTGAGGTCGTTCTCGGCGGCGACTTCGCGGAGCTGCCGTTCGCGGGCGGCACCCTCGCCGCCCGTCTCCGAGAACCCGGCCGTGATGACGACGACGTTCTCGGTGCCCGCATCCGCGAGCTCGCGGATCGATTCGATGACGATATCGGGCGGTACGACGACGACCGCCAGATCGATCGGCGGCGCGCTCGACGCGTCTGCGTAACACTCGAGCCCGAGTACCTCGTCGCGCGAGGGGTTGATCGGCACGACCTCACCGGCGAACCCGTCCCGCAGGTTCTCGAGGATCGCCCGGCCGACCGCGCCCTCGCGGTCGGTCGCGCCGACCACGGCGACGGTCTCGGGATCGAAGAGTGCGGATAACCGTCCCATCGCTCGGGTGATTCGCCGACGAGGGTGTTAAACGTGCGGCGTGTTCCCGCCGTCCGGTACCGACGGCGGACGATTCACTCGGCGGTTCGACGGCTCGAGTCGGCGGCCGAGTTTCCGGCGTCCCGTCGGCGAGTCGTGATCACCGCCCCGAGGACGAAACAGGCGATCAGTCCGCCGTACAGCACCAGGTGTACCGGGCTGATCGGTTCGAGGACGACCGCGATGAGCGCCATGCCAACGGCGTAGGCGAGCAACACGCCGCCCACGAACGCCGAGAGTCGGAGCTCGAGGAGGGCGACGGCAACGACGCCGACGATCACGGCGAGAACCCCGACCGCGCCGAGAGTCAGCGATTCGCCGAGCACGCTCGAGACGCGCACCCAGTAGACGTGCCGCGGCGGCCAGAGCGCGACTCCGGCGACGAACGCGAGGACCGCGCTCGCGGCGACGTCGATCGGTTGCCAGCTCATACGGAAGTGTCGTCGGGCAGACACACAAGTCCGACGGTCGCGGACCGGCTCCGACCGTCAGTGCGTCGAAATAGCGGCCGTCGAGCGGCTCGAGACGAGGATCGCGAGCAGGTAGCAGGCGATGGCGACGACGACGATCGAGCCGCCGGTGGGGAGCTCCTGCGAGATCGAGAACGCGAAGCCGCCGACGACCGAGACCTGCCCGAACAGGATCGAGAGCAGCAGCGTCTCTCGGAAGCTGTGGGCGATCTGCGTGGCCGCCGCGACGGGCACGACGAGCATCGCGGCGACGAGAATCACGCCGAGGATCTGCATCGCGCCGACGACGACGACGGCCGTCATGACGATCAACAGGGTGTTGTACCACGTCACGTTGAGCCGTGCGACGCGGGCGGCCTGCTCGTCGAAGGTGATGAAGAGCAGTTGCTTGTACGTCACGACGACGACTGCGACGACGAGGACGCTGATGACGGCCATCAGCTGGGCACCCGACGGGGTGACGACGGTGATGTCGCCGAAGATGTAACCCTCGATGTTGATGCCGGACATCCCCCGCCCGTAGCTGATGACGAGCGTCCCGACGGCGAAGCTGCCGGTCAGCATGATCGCGATCGGGACGTCGCCGTAGGTGTCGGTCCGCTCGGCGAGCCACTGAACGCTCAGCGCGCCGAGGATGCCGACGACCAGCGCGACGAGCATCAGTGAGCCGTTCCAGCCGGTCGTCGAGCTCACCAGAAGGCCGACCGCGACCCCCGCGAAGGCCGTGTGCGCCAGCGTTTCGCCGATCAGAGCCATCTCGCGGTGGACGAGATAGGTGCCGACCAGCGGCGCGACGACCCCGATCAGGATCCCCGTCGCGATCGACCGCCACATGAACGGGTGGTAAAAGACGTTCGTCCCGAGTGCGTGGTCGAGCCACCAGCCCGCGATCCGTGCCTGCTCGTACAGCCCGCCAGCGACGGGATACGCCCGCAGCGCGTCGACGGCCAGCAGGCCGATCATCGCGATCGCCAAGGCCGCGGTCAGTCCGACCCCGATCAGTTCGAACCGCCGCCGAAGGGTTCCGGTTTCGCTCATCAGTGGTGGTGGTGGACGACCTGGCCCGTCGCGCCGTAGGCCTCGGTCAGCGCGTCGCTTTCGACGAACGATTCGGTGTCCCCGTGGTGGTAGAGTTCGGTGTTGATACAGGCGATTCGGTTCGCCCGGTTCGTGACGACGCCGATGTCGTGCTCGATCAGGATGATCGTGATTCCCGACTCGTTGAGCGACTCGAGCAGCTGGTAGAACGCGTCGCGAGACTCGGCGTCGACGCCGACCGTCGGCTCGTCGAGCGCCAGCAGGTCGGCCTCGGAGGCCAGCGCGCGGGCGATGTAGGCGCGCTGGCGTTGCCCGCCCGAGAGCTGGTTGACCTGCCGGCCCGCCAACTCGTCGATACCGACGGTCTCGAGGGCGTCGTCGACGATCGCGCGGTCCTCGTCGGTTAGCCGTCCGTGCCCCGCACGGGCGAATCGGCCCATCGTAACGGCCTCGCGGACGGTAACGGGCATCGAGCCCCCGCCGCTGGTCGCCTGCTGGGAGACGTAGCCGATCCGTTCGCCCTCGTCGAACGCGGCAACCGGTTGGCCGAACAGTTCGATCGAACCGCTGTCGGGACTGTGAAGGCCGAGCATGAGGTGCAAGAGGGTGGTCTTCCCCGATCCGTTCGGCCCGATCAGTCCCAGGAAGTCACCGTCCTCGACCGTCAGCGAGACGTCTCGGACGGCCGGCTGTTCGCCGTATGCAAACGTCACGTGTTCGAGATGGACGACGGTCACTGTGCGCCTAGTGCCTCTCTAAACGCGGGGACGTTTATCTCTTCCATTTGCTTGCGGTACCCCCAGCCCCGATCGTCCCACTTCGCGAGGGTGCCCGAGAGGTGGGTTAGCGCCATCGCGTCGGTGGCGTCGCTGCCCTCGAGTATCGTGTCGACGAGCTGTGGATGCTCGCCTTCGGGCGCCTCGAAGGGGTCGTAGAGAATCGTGTCGATCCCCGCCTCGTCGATGAGGGAGATCGTCTCGGAGATGGCCTCGGGGGATGGGTTCTCCTGCGGCGAGACGCCGACGGGCGTGTGGATCTCGAACCCGTATCGGTCCTGCAGGTACGTGAACGAGTCGTGGCCCGCGAGGACGGCGGTTCGTCGGTCGGCCGCATCGATCAGGGACTCGAACGTCTCGTCGAGGGACTCGAGTTCGGAGACGTATTCGGCGGCGTTGTTCTCGTAGGTCGCCGCGTTGTCCGGGTCGGCGTCCGCGAGGCCGGTCGCGATGGTGTCGACGATGTCCTGTGCGAGAACGGGATCGAGCCAGACGTGCGGATCGATCGATTCGCTGTCGTGGTCGTGGCCGTCCTCCTGGTCGTGAGAACCACCGTCGCTCCCGCCGTCGTGGCCGCTGCTCTCGACCTCGTGATCCCAGTCGAGCAGGTGGTCGTCCAGTCCCTCGAGCCCGTCGATCACGGTCACCGTGTCGTAGTCGGCCTCGAGCGTCGCTGCGATGTCCTGTGCCCACGAGAACTCGGGGGTGTCGAAGTAGACGAACGCACCGGCGTCCGCGATCTCTCGGGTCAGGTCGCCGCTCGGCGACCAGCCGTGACCCGCTTCTCCGGCCCCAACCGGGTTCTCGAACGCGATCGCGTCGCCGCTCACCCGGTCGGCCCAGTCCCAGAGGGTGAAGAAAGCGGCGTAGCCGGTATCGAGGTCCGCGTTCGCGCTGCGGACGTCGTCGAGGCAGCCGGCCACGGTTCCGGTCGCGACCGCGCCGGCACCCGCTTTCACCAGCGCGCGTCGTGTCAGGTTCATAGCTGGAACTAGTCCCTTCGGAGCATAAGTGTTATTATCGGCACAACCATTTTTATTAACTATCGAGTTTCGAGGCCCGGAATGTTAGTAACAACTGGCGATATAGCGAGCCGAGTTATTAGCGGCGTCGTCGAAGCCGGCGGCGAGTCGAGCCCGACAGCGGGCGCGCGATCGGTCGCGCTCACTCGAGGGATACCTCGAGCCCGATTCCGTCGAGTCGGCGGTAGGTCGGCGGTCGACCGGGATCGGGATCGCGGACGATCTCGAACGCGTCGAACCGGATCACGAGTCGCCCCGGCTCGATCGTCGCCCGGAGAACGGGACCGCGGCTCGTCACGACGACGTAGGGTGGTTCCGCGACGGGACGGGCTGGCAACTCACAGCCTGTCGCGTCGACGGCGTCGGCGAGTACGCCGGGGAGCGCCTCCAGAATCCCGCTTTCCGTGAGCGTCCCGCGAAGGCCGTTCACGACCGCCTCACGATCGGTGGTTCGCGAGGTATCCCAGGGGTCGGCGATCGCGTCGGCGCAGGCGTCGATCCCTTCGACGACCGACAGATGTTCCTGCTGAATTCGACGCCGAGCGGCCCGGACTGGATGGGACACGGTTTCCGGTCGAACGGGAACTCACAAAGAAGTCCCGACTCGGATCGGAGGCTGTCGGCGAGACACGACCACCGGGCGACGGCGAGACCGATCGACCTAGTCGTTTCGGTTCTCGACGACGCCGACGTTCAGCGTTCGAATTCGCGCCGAGACGCCGCGGAGCCGCCGTCGCCACGACGATCCCTGCCGGGCCGCGAGCTCGCGACGGAGCCGCTCGTTTTCGTCCCCGAGTTCGTCGTTTTCCGCTTCGAGATCCGCTACTCGCGCTTCCAGGTCGTCGACCCGATCCTCGAGCCGATATCGGCGGGTCCGCTGAGCCGCCCGATCGTTTCGCAACTGGTCCCGTTCTCGCTGCAGTTCCGTGAGTCGCGCCGCCAGGCGATCGCGTTCGCGCTGGCCCGAATCGACGACGGAGTCCCGTTCCGAATCCCGTGGACGCCCCTCGGACGACTCCTCCTCGGCCGTCGGTTCGGGTTTGAGATCGATGTGCCCCGAGTGCGTGGCGTTGACGACCGCACCGACGAGCAGTATCAGCCCGCCGAAGTACAGCCAGGTCAACAGAAGAAGGATAGCGCCGACCGGGCCGGCGGCGTCCGAACTGCTCGAGAGGGCGACGTAGACCTGGAAGAGCGACTGGAGGACCGCCCACCCGACCGCAGCGACGACGACGCCGGGCACGACCTCGCGGACGGAGACGTCGGTGTCGGGGAAGAAGTAGTACATCGGCAGGAAGGCGACCGTCAGCCCGACGACGAGCAGTATCGGGTTCAACAGCCCGATGAAGAGGCTGTTCGGGAAGAACGCGAAGACGATGCTGGTCGCCCCCGCTGCCACGAGCGCGACCCCGATCGTCCCGAAGACGACGATCCCGTCTCGCAACTGGTCGACCAGCGAGTTGTCCTCGGTCGACGTGTAGATCTCCGAGAACGCGGTGTCCAGCCCTCGGAATATCTTCAAGGACCCCCACAGGAGGACGAGGAGCCCGATGATCGACGTTCCCGCGCTCCCGGTCGAGCCTTCGATCCCGTCCTCGAGGATGAGCTGCCCGCTGTCGGGGAGAAACCCTTCGGTCGCCGACGACACCTGCGTGGCGAGCCCCTCGTTCCCGACGAACGAGACGAGGAAGAAGACGAGCACGAGCAGCGGGATCAACGAGATGAACGCCTGATACGCGATACTGGCCGCCATGAACGTCACGTTCTTCTCCTGAATCCCCGTCACGACCGCCTTCGCGAAGGGGACCGCGCCGCGAACGGTGCGACTCATACCGTACCGTCCGTCACAAACCCGGATAGCGGCCCGGCTTGCAACCACGTGGCGCGTGTCGCCGCGTTCTCGGTCCACAGGGTCGCCGCTCGTCTCCCGACCGCTACGCGTCGAGCAGCGGGGCGACCTCGTCGCGAGTCGGCAGCGCCGTCATCGCTCCGGGTGCCGTGGTCGCCGTCGCCGCGACCGCGTTCGCGAACGCGACGGCGTCCGCGAGTTCTCGCCCGTCGCCCAGCGCGGCGATCGTTCCGGCGACGAACGCGTCGCCGGCACCCGTCGTATCGACGGTCTCGACCGCGAACCCGGGATGCTCGACCGCGTCGCCGGCCCGCGGTGCGTCGTCGCCCGCGACGGCGACGGCCCCCTCGCTACCCAGCGTGACGAAGACGGTGTGAACCGAACTCCCGTCGACGGCCGCTCGAGCGATCGCCGTCGGCGTCTCGCCCGCGAATCCGAGCAACTCGAGCTCTTCGACCGTCGCGATACAGACGTCGACGTCTGCGAGCGCGTCTCGGCCCACGCTCGCGAACGTCTCGGTGTCCGGCCACAGCTCCGGCCGGAAGTTCGGATCGAACGAGACCGTACACTCCGCGGCCGCAGCCCGCTCGAGTAGATCCAGTGTCGCCGCCCGCGACGAGCCACCGGCCAGCGTCACGCCCCCGGCGTGGACCCACTCGCGATCGGCCAGCGTTTCGTCGTCGATCCGACCGGGCTCGAGGCGCGTGTCGGCGGTCCCGTCGCGGTAGAAGGTGAACTCGCGGTCGCCGGTCTCGTCGTGGGTGACGAACGCGAGCGAGGTCTTCGCATCGCCGTCGCGTTCGACGAATCGACCGGAGAGGCCGTGGTCCGCGAGCGTGCGCTCGAGGAACCGTCCGAACGGGTCCGCCCCGACGCGGGTCCAGAACAGCGGCGGCCGCTCGAGGCGGGCGAGCGCGACGGCGACGTTCGCCGGCGCACCGCCAGGCCGGCGTTCGAAGCCAGCCACGTCCTCGAGCGGACCCGGCCGCTCGGGAATGCAGTCGATCAGCGTTTCGCCGGCGACGAGCACGTCGTGGGACATGTTCGAAGATCGAACGCCGACGACGGTAGGTCTATCGACAGCGCGGTCGAGTACGGCCGCCGTATTCGGTCCCCGGACGGGCGGCCCCCTCGTTTGCGAAACCGACTGCTCGCGGGTGTGGAAGCCGGTCGTCGAAACTGCGAGCAGGGGTGAGTGCCGACACGGTTCGACGGCCAAAAACCGTCGGCGCTCGAGGCAGTCGCGCCGTTCAGAGGATGATGCTCTTCTTGCGCATCATCTCGTGGATCGAGGCGTCGAGACCCTCGCGGCCGATCCCCGAGTCCTTGTTGCCGCCGAACGGAACGTCGCCGAGGCCGTGACTCGGCGCGCCGTTGATCCGGACCGCACCGGCGTCGATGCGCTCGGCCATCCGCATCGCGCGCTTGTAGTCGCTCGTGAAGACCGCCGCGTCGAGCGCGAGGTCGGAGCCGTTCGCGATCTCGAGGGCCTCCGCCTCGTCCTCGAAGGTGGTGACGGCCGCGATCGGCCCGAACTGCTCTTCGTCGACGATGCGAGCGTCGTGGGGCACGTTCGCGAGCAGCGTCGGTTCGAAGAACTGGTCGGCGAGTTCGTCCGGGACGCCCTCGGGTGCCCGTCGCTCGCCCCCGCGGACGATCTCAGCGCCCTTCTCGACGGCATCGTCGACGAGTTCCTCGACCCAGTCGGCCTGGGCTTCGCTGATGAGCGGCCCGAACGCGGTGTTCTCGTCGAAGAGGTCGCCGGCCTGCCAGGCGTCCATCTGGCCGTCGATCGTGTCGACGAGCTCGTCGTGGACCGACTCGTGGGCGAGCACGCGCGAAATGGCCGAACAGCGCTGGCCGGCGTACTTGAACGAGCCCTTCGCGCAGTTGCCCGCGACGTCGGTGAGGTCCGCGTCGTCGAAGACGATCGCGGGTGCGTTTCCGCCCAGTTCCATGTGGAGGTTGACCATGCCGCTCTCGCGGGCGACGTGTTTCCCCGCCCCCGAGGAGCCGGTCATGGCGATCGCGTTGATCCTGTCGTCGCCGGAGAGGAGGTCGCCGATCTTGCTGGCGTCACCGGGGACGAAGTTGAACGCACCGTCCGGAATCCCGTCGACGTCGGCGATGACGTCGGCGAGGATCGCTGCGGAAACGGGCGTCTTGCTCGCGGGCTTGAGCAGCACGCTGTTGCCGGCGGCGATCGCGGGTGCAACCTGCAGGGCCGTCGTCGCCAGGGGGTAGTTGTACGGCGTGATACAGAGGACGGCACCGATCGGTTCGTGCTTGACGATCGCTTGCCAACCCTCGTGGCCCTCGGTCGAGCCTTCCCGGTACTCGCCTTTGCTGACGATGTTGCGCGCTTCCTCGGCCGCCCGGTCGAAGCGCTCGGCCGCCTGTCCGACCTCGCCGCGAGCCGAGGAGATCGGCTTCCCGGCCTCGCGGACGATGACTTCCGCGAGTTCCTCCTCGCGCTCGCGGAGTTCCGCCGCGATGGTTTCACACCACTGCGCGCGCTCGACGACCGTCGTCTCGCGGAGCGCCGGCTTGATCTCGTGGGCGGCGCGCAGTGCGGTTCTGGCCTCCTCCGGGCTCGCGGCTGCGACCTGTGCGAAGGTCCCGCCCTCGGCGAGATCCGAGACCGTCAGTACGTCCTCGGTCTCGAGCCACTCGCCGTCGACGTATATCCGCTCCCGTCGTTGTGCGACTCTCGTTGCCATAATTGTCCCTTAGACCCCCTCACTGAAAATGTTTACTCAGCCTCGAAAAAACAACGGACACAGTGACGGTGTCGTTCGGCAATAGGTTCATCCCGGTTTCGATCCAAACAGAACACGCGGATGACGAAAGCAATTTTTAGGTATCCCAAAGAAATGTTTACTCATGGGGAAGCTTTAAGTGGGATGCGGTCGTATCCTGGAACAGGATGAGTACCCAAAAGACCGTCCGTCAATCGGCAGACAGCGTCGAGGAGAACGCGCTTCGCCTCGAGCAAGACAAAGCCGAGCAGATCGTCGACGCGTTGAACACGGAGCTGGCCAACTCGTACGTCCTCTACCACCAGCTGAAGAAGCACCACTGGGTCGTCGAGGGTGCCGAGTTCCTGCCGCTCCACGAGTTCCTCGAGGAGGCCTACGAACACGTCGAGGAGGGCGCGGACGTCATCGCCGAGCGCGCGCAGGCGCTGGGCGGCGTTCCCGTCTCGGGCCCGTCGAACCAGGAGGAGCGCGCGACCGTCGAGTTCGAGGGCGAGGACGTCTACGACGTGCGCACCATGTTCGAAAACGACCTCGAGATGTACGGCGACATCATCGAGTCGATGCGCGACAGCATCGAACTCGCCGAGAACCTGGGCGACCACGCCACCGCCGAAATCCTGCGCGAGATCCTCGTCGACCTCGAGGAAGACGGCCACCACTTCGAACACTACCTCGAGGACGACACGCTGGTGCTCGAGGAAGCGACGCACTGAACGTTCGAACAGCGCGACCGAGCGCGTCGGCGACGATCGGACCGCAAAACCAATTTTTGTGCCGAGTAGAACGACGGGACGCCGTCCGCAGTCGATACTGGCGACGGGCCTGGATGCTCGAGTGGCGACGAGTTCAGGGTTCGAGATCGACAGCCAGATCCGTCGCGATCCAGCCGTCGTTGTTGTCTCGTTCGGTAAAGACGATCTTTCCGGGGCGGGTTTCGTGACTCGTCACGACCGCTGCCGGCTCCTCGAGTTCCTCGTCGAGTTCGGGATCCTCCCTTCGCGCGGGTACGTCCATCGAGTAGAGTTAGGTGAGCCTAATTCTAAAAAGGTTTTGGTCGGCCTAAGACCGCGGGAACGGCGGCCGGTGTGCGGTCGTCGAGCCGGCCGACTGTCGCGTTCCCCGTCGAATCCGTCGCCCGCGGCGACTCGAACCGTCCGGCGCTGCGACGACGCCGTTCGCCCCGATCGCACGGACGGCGACGCTGTCGTGGCATGCTGAACGGCACGGATAGATAGTATCATTTTTCGGGACGCAGTGAAACAATCATCATATGAGTTCTCACGAGAACTGGTCACAGGGTTCACTGGGTCGGCGCGGTCGAGCGCTGGTCGCGCACCTGGTCGGCGTCGATACCGGACGCGTCGAATCCCTGAGCTGGTCGCTCGGTAACCGCATTACCGTCGAAGCGGACGCGAATCAGCGATTCCGGTTCGTCCATCGGCGGTCCGCCCGTTCGGTGACCGCCTTCGACGTGACCGACGAGACCTGCGTCCTGCGGCTCCGAACGCCGGTCGGCCGCGAGAAGTTTTACGGGGTCGCGAAGGCCGACCTCGTGACGCGACCGGAACGCGACGACTGGACGCGGGCGGTCTGAGCCGTTCGCCGAGGCCCGCCGGATCGCCACGATCACGTTCAATAGGTTCGCTCCGGAACCGTCGCACATGGAGTACGACGTCATCCAAGGCGATATCGCCGCCCAGTCCGCCGATGTGCTCGTCAACGCGGCGGGGACCAGCCTCCGAATGGGATCCGGCGTCGCCGGCGCGCTCCGCCGCGGCGCGGGCGAGGCGATCAACGAGGCAGCCATGGAGATGGGACCGGTCGACCTCGGTGCCGTCGCGGTCACCGACGCCTACGACCTGGACGCCGAGTACGTCATCCACGCCGCGGCGA
Organism: Natrinema salaciae; assembly: GCF_900110865.1. Lineage (NCBI taxonomy): Archaea > Methanobacteriati > Methanobacteriota > Halobacteria > Halobacteriales > Natrialbaceae > Natrinema > Natrinema salaciae. Next base: position 230,254 of record NZ_FOFD01000002.1, on the reverse strand, counting down.
TGCCCCACGACGGCGACGGACGGGCGACCGCCGAAAGCGTTCGAAACGCTACCCGCAACGCGCTCGAGAAAGCCGACGAACTCGGCTGTCGCTCGCTCGTGATGCCGGCGCTCGGCTGTGGCGTCGCCGGATTCGACCTCGCCGACGGGGCCACGATCATCGACGAGGAGATCACGAGCTACGAATCCGACGCGCTCGAGGACGTGGTCTTCATCGCCTACAGCGACGAGGAGTACGACACGATTCGGGCGGCGATCGGTACGGCCGAGCGGTCGGAGACGAGCGACGAACGCGAGCCGGATCGGTGAGCCGCGGCGATACCGGTCGGTGAGACGTCCGCTCGAGTCCGCCGCCCGTTTCGATTCGCCACTCCCGCTCCGATGACGGCCATCGGAGACGTTCCTAGGCCAGTGAGAGCCCGCGAATCTCGACGGTGTCGCCGTCCTCGACGTGTCCGATAACTCGCCCGTCGGTTTCCGCGACGAGCGCTTCGGCCGCGTCTGTCGGAAGCGCGACGACGAAGCCGGTCCCCATGTTGAACGTCCGGTGCATCTCCTCGTCCGTCACGTTTCCTTCCCGCTGAACGAACTCGAAGACCGGCTGAGCCGGCAGCGGGTCCTCGATAACGTACTTGCGCTCGCCCATCCGAAGCAGGTTCGTCCAGCCACCGCCCGTGACGTGGGCCGCCGCGCGGACCCCGTGGGCGCGCATCGGCTCGAGCAGGGCCGTGTAGATCCGGGTCGGTCGCAGGAGTTCCTCGCCGATCGTTCGTTCGGGGTTCGGCGGAAACTCGTCCGCGTACTCGTGCTCGCGCGTGGCGGCCTCCCGAGCGAGGGTCAGTCCGTTCGAGTGGATCCCGTTCGACGGGAACCCGACGAGCGCGTCGCCGACCGCCGCCTCGCCCTCGAAGATCTCGTCTTTCCCCGCGAGACCCACGCAGGTGCCCGCGAGGTCGAAGCCCCGCACAACCTCGGGCATGACCGCCGTCTCGCCGCCGAGCATCGTCAGATCCGCCCGCTCGAGGCCGACCGCCAGTCCCTCGCCGATCTCGTTCGTGAGGCCCTCGTCGGGCTCGTCGATCGCGAGGTAGTCCACGAACGCGACCGGCTCGACCCCGGCCGCGACGAGGTCGTTGACGTTCATCGCGATGCAGTCGATGCCGATCGTCGAGAAGTCCTCGATCGCCTCGGCGACCAACAGCTTGGTGCCGACCCCGTCGGTCGCCAGCGCCAGATACCGGTCGCCGATGTCGAGTAGCCCGGCGTACTCGGTTCGCAGATCGCTGCCGAAGGCCTCGAGCAGCGCCGCGGTCGCGTCCTCGCTGGCCTCGATGTCGACGCCGGTGTCGGCGTAGGTAAGTCCGTCCCGCTCGCCTTCGTCGTCCGTGTCGGTCATACTCGAACGACCTCTCGGCGCGAGCAAAAGGTCACCGGTCCGCTCGAGGGAGTCAGTGAGCCGTGCGACGGTTCGCCGCCGGCGACGGACCAGCCCCATCTGTCTGGTCGGATGAGCGGGCGGTCAGAACATTCCGACCCGGAAGATAACGAACGCGGCGAGCAGGACGGTCGGAACGAAGACGAGCGCGAAGACCCGCTTGTTCCACTCGAGGACGGATTTCCCGTCCAGCGGGCCGAAGGGAATCATGTTGAACGCGGCCAGGAAGAGGTTGATCCAGATGCCCATCTGACCGATCGTTCCGAAGATCCCGGGGAGGATCATCAACGGGAGAAAGAGCAGGGCGAGCAGGAGGTTCGTGACTGGTCCGGCGAGCGCGATGAGTCCGTTTTCCCGCTTTGTCACCCGACCGCGGTGGTAGACGGCACCGGGCGCGGCAAAGAGGAAGCCGACCAGCGCGCCCATGATCGCCAGGAAGAGCATCTGGTAGTCGGCTCGAAACTCGGCGATCTGGCCGTGTTCGATCGCGACGACTTTGTGTGCGAGCTCGTGCAGGAGGAACGCGACGCCGACGGTCACGAAACTCAGGCCGACCATCGTCGCGAAGTAGCCGACGCCGACGCCGCCCCGGTGAATCGGTGCGAGCAGCAACGCGAACGCGACGCTCAGCGCAGTCCACGCCACGGCGAGGTCGCGAAGCTCCGTGTCGCTGAACCGCAGTTCGGGCTCGGTGTTCCGTCGGGTTCGGTGGCTCATCAGAGCAGCCCCCGGAGCAACTCGAGGCTGTTCTGAGCACCCTGTAGCAGCTGGCCCATGAGCGCGTCGATGCCGCCGATTTCGGGTGCCAACCACTGTAACACGACGAACGGGAACAGCCCCGTGGCGATCATACTGCCGATGTTCGTCAGCGCGACGATCATGATGAGTCGGAACAGCGGCACGTCGAACATCGCTTCGACGGCCTCGCCGATCGGTCGCTCGGTGTCGTCGACGATCTCGTTGAGGGTCTGAATGTCCCGCACGTTGACCGGGCGGTGTTTCAGCTCGACGTAGCCGGCGAACCAGCCCGGTGCGAGCAGCGGATTGATGCTCGTCAGCCAGGCGACCGCGCCACCGATCCCCGCGCTGGACCAGTGCGCGCCTGCCAGCCGCGCCAGCGTGAACGCGAAGATCCCGTTGAAGAGGAACCAGGCGCCGAACAGTTTCAGGAGGAACACGTTCCTGACACCCGCCATAACGAGCAGGAAGAAGAAGGCCAGAAAGCCAACCGTGATCAGGTAGCCGAGGATCTTCAGCGGCGAGAACCGACGGCTCGAGGCGGTCCCGGACAACGACTCGATCGTGGGTATCTCATGGGGATTCAGCAGGTGACGTTCGATCCCGGCTTTGTGTCCGGCGCCGACGACGGCGAGGACGTCGTACCCCTGTTCGCGGAGTTCGTGGAGGTTCGACGCGATGTAGGCGTCGCGTTCGTCGATCAGCGCGTTCGCACCGCTGGGACTGAACTGGCGGAACTCCTCCATCATCGCGGCGACGACGTCGCCATCGGTCATCTGCTCGATGTCGATCTCGTCGATCTCGTCGACGTCACTGCCGACCGTATCGAGGACGAGCCCAAGGATGGCCCCGATACTGACGCCGATCCCGAGGCCGGCCAGGACCCCGGTCGTCCCGCGGATCGCGTAGACGCCGGTGTTCTCGATGCCCGACGCCGAGAACGGACCGACGAACGTCCCTGTCGCGACCAGCGCGAGGCAGCCGGCGATCCCGAGGCCGATCCCGGCGAGCACGCGGAGGGAGAATCCGGAGAGATAGCCGCCCGTGTACCGGCTGGCGGACTCGAGCGACGGAAGGAAGAGGAGTCCGACGAACGCACCGCCGATCGCGCCGATCGCACTGCCGCCGGCGTACTGGAGAACTGCGGGGTCGGTGATGCCGACCGTGAAGAGGTCGCTAAATCCGAGCAGGGGGGCGAGAAACGTGGCGACGATGAGGCCGAAAAACGCGCCGCCGACGGCACCGAAGGCGAGCCCGAGCGTTCGGGGATCGGTGATCCCGAGCGCGAGTCCGCCGATCATCTTCAGCTTCTCGGTAAGCGAGAGTCGGCTCCAGAACCGCTGGATCGTCACCTGGATGTCGCGGTCGACCAGGGCGACGCCGCTGCCGTTCGCTTCGGCGGCCTCGATCGCGGCCCGCATGTCGGCACCGGGCTCGATGTCGAACTGATCGCCCAGCCGCGACTGGACGTACGAGAGCATCCAGTAAGCCAGGAACTGGAAGACGGTGTTACCCGAGAGGAGGTCCTCCGCTTCGATGTCGTCCGGCGTCCCGCCTTGCATCTGGCGGTAGCGCCCTTCGTCGAGTTCGACGGCGACGACATCGGGCTCCTCTCGTTCGATCGTTTCGCGAACTTCGTCGACACTCGCTTGCGAGACGTGTGCCGTCCCGAGGACCTCGACGGAGCCACGCTCGCGATCGGGAGGGGCTGGTGGCTCCGGCACGTCGGCCTCGCCTGCATCGCTCATTACTGGCTCAACTCGGCGGCGACTTTTACCAGTATCGGACCGCGAAGGCGGAGAAAATATCCACTGGTTGTTACCTTATAAGCAACTCGCTGATACGTCGCCCGCTCGAGCGCCGGACCGACGCAGTGAAAGCAAGACTGATTGCCGTCGTGGCGAAACGACGGCCGATGACGGACCTCATGGACACGGTCGTCGAGAATCGAGAGATGGTCCAGCCGAACCACGCCAACACCCTCGACGTCGCCCACGGCGGGAACGTCATGAAGTGGATGGACGAGGTCGGGGCGATGAGCGCGATGCGCTTCTCGGGCGAGATGTGCGTCACCGCACGGGTCAATCAGATGAACTTCGAGCGGCCGATCCCCGTCGGCGACACGGCCTACATCACCGCCTACGTCTACGACGCCGGGACCTCGAGCGTGAAGGTCCGCCTGGTCACCGAGCGGGAGGATCTCCGTACCCGTGAGCGCGAACGGACCACCGAGTCGTACTTCGTCTACGTCGCGATCGACGAGGAGAACACCCCGACGTCGGTGCCCGAACTGACCGTCGGCACCGAGGAGGGCGAGCAGCTTCGAGCGGCGGCGCTCGAGGAAGAAAACGGCGGCAGGTAAGCCGGCACGGGAGACGTCCGCCGGATCACTGGAACTGGATGGTCTCGGTACGCGGATCTATTTCGGCGTGGCCACCGATCGGGATCGGCGTCGTCGGCCACGTGTGTCCGAAATCGACGTCGAAAACGAGCGGTGCCTCCGGGTTGTATCGCTCGAACGCGGTCGAGATCGCATCGCGCTGGCGGTCCCGGTACGTCTCACGCGCTTCCGGCGACCGCTCCTCGTGGTGTGACCGTGCCGCCGGCCGTCCGACGAGGACGCCGTCGAATCGCTCGAGCACCCCACGGTTGCCAAGCCCCTCGAGAACGCGGGCAACCCAGGTCGGCTCGGGAACTTCCTCCGACGTTTCCAGTGCGAGGATCGTCCCCTCGAGATCGCTCTGCGCGGGGAGAAACTGATCCGCGAGAAACTGCTGCTCGAGAATCTCGAGGCAGCCGCCCCAGACGCGTCCCGCCACGGGGTCGTCGCCGCCGGCCCACCGCCATCCCGGATTGGGTTCGGTCTGACGGGGTTCCTCGAGCGAGTCGGGATCAGCCCAGTCGCCCGGCTCGTCCGTGAACTCCGCGGCCGGTTCGATCTCGCCGAACGACTCCGCGAAGAACGCGCGTTCGGCGTACTCGACGGTGTGATCGAACAGGTGCCCGTCCATCGCGAGTTCTGTGAGAATGCACGGCCCGTAGTAGGAACCGATCCCCAGATTCCACAGGTACATCGCGAGGTTGGTATTGTCGCTGTAGCCGTAGAATCGCGTCGGGTTCGCTCGGAGCACGTCCGGATCGAGATGGTCGAGAACGCGAATCTGATCGTTACCACCGATGACGGCGATGACGCCACCGACGTCGGGATTCTCGAACGCGTCCATCACGTCTCGAGCCCGTGCTTCGGGGTGTGCGGAGAGGTACTCGTCGTCCTTCGATGCAGTCGGGTATTCGACGGGTTCCAGATCGAACACCTCCCGAAGGCGCTCGAGTCCGAGTTCGTACACGTGTGGAAACTCCGGTGCAGCGTTCGAAGACGGTGCGATGATCGCGACCTCGTCGCCGCGCTCGAGCGGTGGCGGCGTGACGAAAGCGGACATGTATATCACCTCACATTCCTAGTAAATAAAAACCGTGTCGAGCCGGAACCCGAGATCGAGGCGCGTATAGTAGCCACCGAAAGTCAATTCCCACTTACTCGCGCGTCTGCGTCGCGGTTCGTACGTGAACCGTTTCAATAGCTACGATGGCGTTCGAACCGAGACTCAGTTTCGGTCCTGATCCTCGTTAGATCGCGGACTGAGATCCGTCGTCTTGACGTCCTCGAGCAGGGCGTCGACGGTCCCCCGGGTGTCGGCGACGGTCGCACCGACGAGTCCGCCGATCGCACCGCCGGTACTCGCGGCGTTGCGGCTGAACAGTCCGCCGACCGCCGCGCCGACGGCCGCTCCGATCGCCGCGTACCGAGCGCGCAACAGCACTGCTGTAATACGTTCTCTCATGTATCGTACTTGGTGACTGTCACGGATAAATATGTCTCTCGAGTGCAGGCGCTGGGGATTCGACTGCGAGCCGTACGGAGGGGGATCGACTCAGAGGAGCGTGTCGACCGCTGCCAGGGACTCGAGGACGTGATCCGGTTCGATCTCGGCGTCCGCCAGGTCCGCGCGGTCGGTGACGCCGGTGAGAACGAGTGCCGTCTCCATGCCGGCGCGGTTACCGAGCGCGATGTCGGTGTCGAGTCGATCGCCGACGACCAGGGTGTCGGTCGGGTCGGCGTCCAGTCGATCCATGGCCGCCGCGGCCGCGATCGAGGACGGTTTGCCGAGGATCGCGTCCGGCTCGCGGCCGGCGACGGCCTCCATCGCGGCGAGAATCGCGCCCGACCCCGGAATCTCCCCCTCGTCGATTGGGATCGTCGCGTCCGGGTCGGTGCCATAGAACGGCACGTTGCCCTCGAGCGCGCGCAGGGACTCCCAGAGCGTGCCGAACGAGAACGCCGTGTCGAACGAGCCAAGCACGACCTCGGCCGCGTCGGGGTCGGTCGTCAACTCGACGGCCGCCGCGTCGAGGATCGCCTCGAGGCGCTCCGCGCCGACGAGGTAGACCCGTTCGCCGGCGTGGGTCGCCGCGAGGTACTCCGCCGAAACGGTCGCGGACGTGAGGACGGTGTCGGGGTCGACGTCGATCCCGTGCGGGGCGAGCGTCTCGCCGTAGTGGTCGGCGCCGCGCGTCGGGTTGTTCGAGAAGAGCAACCGCGAACAGCCCGCCGCCTCGAGCGCGCGCAGGCCGTCGGTCGCGCCGGGCACCAACTCCTCGCCACGGACGATCGTCCCGTCGACGTCGAGGATCACCGCCTCGTACCCTGTCATCGCTCGGCGGTACGGCCGCCCGGCGATTGAGTGTTTGGATGCCGTTCTCGCGTTCGAGTGCGTCTCGGTGACTGGGCCGACGCCCGCGGAACCGATCCGGTCAGCGCCGGCGCTCGAGCGAGAGGTCGTCGGTGTCGACGCTCGCCGAATTGGCCCGTTCGTTGGACTCGATCAGTCGATCCAGCCGCGCCTCGAACTCGGCCTCGGACAGTTCGCCGGCGGCGTATCGCTCCTGGAGCGTCGTCACGGGGTCGGCGTTGGCGGCCGCCGATTCGACCGCTTCGGACGCGCGTTCCGGCTCGACGCCGCGGGACTCGTCGCGATCACCGGTGGCGAAATGCCACAGGAGAAGCCCGCCCAGCACGATCAGCGCGGTCGCGAGGAGCGCGTACACCGGACCGGCCAACAGCAGTAATGCGATGATCAGTACGTCGGCCAGGACGAACTTGATGGCGAACAGTTCGACGAGAGAGTACTCCCGTCCACCGGAGGTTCCGCTGGCCATGTGTGCCAGTTGTGTCTCCGCTGAAATAACTGTAGGGATCGACACTGCCGACTCCGGTCCGCTGTCGCGGATCGACGCAATCGTCCAACTCGGGCTCGGCCCGTTCTCGCCGGGAAACCCCCATACCGTTGCCGACCGTAGGATACGCTATGACACTCGATGTCGAGATCCCCGATCCGCCGACCCTCCACGGCTCACAGAGCGTTGGTAACTTCGACGCGGTCGACGAACCCGAGGAACGGGCGGGAGACAACGCCCGTCGCGAGGCGCTGGCCGACTTCCTCGAGACGGGTGCCTGGGACGACGCCTTCGACGAGTGGGCCGGAGACACCTACCTGACCGACGGGGAGTTCCGGGCCGTGCTCGAGCTCGGGTTGATCGACAGGTTCGATTTTTACTGGAACGAGGCCGCAGCGGACGTCGGCTACCGCGCACCGACGGTTCCGGCCGACTCGGTGGCCGCACACGACGAACTCGACGAGGGCGACGTCGACGACATCGAGGAGGCGCTCGACTCGCTCGGTCGGACGGTGAGCGAGGTACTCGAGACCGATTACATCCACCGGACCGGGGAGGAGTTCGGCTACACGTGGGAGTGACGGACGGCCGTCGACCCCGCGGTGGGAATTCTTATCCGGGAACCCGACCTACGACCGGCTATGACACTCGAGGTCGAACCCCCCGAGCCGCCGGAACTGGAGTTCGTCGATCCCAACGAGTACGAGGACGCGACCGTCAGCGCCGACGGCGCCGAGGAGGTCGACTACCGCCGCGAGGAACTGCAGGCGTTTCTCGAGGAGGGGGCCTGGGTCGAATCGTTCGACGAGTGGCGCGCGGACACGGACCTCGGCGAGCGCGAGTACGGGATCGCCCGGGATCTCGATCTCTTCGCCGGCTTCGACTTTTTCTGGGACGACTTCGCCGACCGGGTCGGGTATCACGCACCCGGCATTCCGGAGGACTGGCAGGCTCGAGAGTACCACCCCGAGCTCGACACGTGGGGGACGGTCTCCTCGATCAACGCCGAGCTCACCGAGTTCGGCCAGATCGTTTCGGTCACCCTCAAAGAGGAGTACGTCGACTGGGAGGCCGAGTACGAACCGCCGGAGGACCTGCCGGACTTCGACTGAGCACTGGGGTGGCGGCTTCGAGCGACAAACGCGGAGCGGCAACTCGAGTGGGGCGTCGGAACGCTATCCGGACCATTCGCCGGCGAGGTCGCCGGCGATGTTCTCGCGCCAGTGATCGAACCCGTCCTCGCAGTCGGCGTTCTCGTGGATGTGATCGACGAATCCGGCACCCGGCGATGCGAGCTCGTCTCCGCAGAACGGACAGGTGATCGGGTCGATCCACTCCGTCGTGGTGTTTGCGGCCATTGGTACTAGCAGCCACCAGAAACTATCATATAAGTCCCTCCCGTTAAGAACTATTATAATAATATGGTATATAATGGCCATGATATACGATCCGATTCTCGACCGACTCCGCTCGGGCGGCACGGTCAGCTATTGTGGCAAGAGTTAACATACACCGATCCGTACGGCAACATATGACACTCGAGGAGCAACGCGAGTACGTGTGCGTCCAGTGCGGTCGGCGGGAGACGGCCGGTGACGCCCTCCTCAGCACCTGTCCGCAGTGCGGGGGCGAGATGCGAAACGTGGAGTTGATCCGCGACTAGTCGCCACGGCGTCCGCCGTTGCGGCCGCACCGCCGCGAGCGGTGCCGATCGTGTCCGGACCCGAACGCGCTCGGAGAAGGCGGTCAGCGAGCGACCAGGACCGCGACCCCGACCAGCACGAGTCCGACGACGGCCGCCGCGGCGCCGACTGCGGCGTCACCGGCGAGCGCGGTGACGCTTCCGGCGACGATTCCCGCACTCCCACCGCCGGCGGCGATCGACGGCAAGAGCGCCGGCGCTGCAGTCACGTCGGAGCGAACCGCTTCTAGCTCCGTCCGGAGCGCGTCGATCTCCTCGGTCTCGTCGCTCCGGTTTCCGATTTCTTCGACCCGCGTATCGATCGTCTCGATCCGTCGCTCGAGGGCCGATAGCTGCTCGGAGACCGTCGTCACCTGCTGTCCCATCGAACCGAACTCGTCGTCGAGCGTCCGTACCTCGTCGTCGAGGGTTTGGAGGTCGTCTTCGAGCGCGTCGACCGCCGATCCCTCGGGCACCGACTCGAGGGCTCGAGCGAACTCGTCGAGATCCGCGCGGAGCGACTCGAGTCGCTCCGAGACAGTCGAGACGTCGTCTTCGATTGCCGCGAGATCGTCCTCGCTCGCCGCATCCTCGACGTCGTCGACCCGATCCGAGATCGTCTCGAGGTCGTCGGTGACGTCGTCGATATCGGTTTCGACCGCGTCCAGCGCGGACGCAATCTCGCCGATCCGGCCGTCGTGAGCGGCGACTTGGTCCTCGGTCTCCTCGAGCCGACTGTCGTGAGCGGCGACTTGGTCCTCGGTCTCCTCGAGCCGACTGTCGTGAGCGGCGACCCGGTCCTCGGTCTCCTCGAGCCGACTGTCGTGAGCGGCGACCCGGTCCTCGGTCTCCTCGAGCCGGTCGTCGGTTGCCGCGACCGTCTCGGCGAGCGACTCGGTTTCGCGTTCGAGATCGTCCTGAAGCGTTTCCAGCGCGTCGTCGAGCGACGTTCGAACGTCGCTCAGGCGGTCATCGATCGTCGAGCGAATATCGTCGCCCTGCGCCTCGAGGTCGGCGTCGAGTTCGTCGACGCGGTCGCCGACGGACTCGAGGGCCGCCGCGGTTTCGTCGACAGCCGTGCGCACCGTCTCGACCTCGTCGCTCGTCTCGTCGACCGATTCGCGCAGGGCTGCGAGGTCGTCGTCGGTGACCGCCTCGGCGTCGATCCGGTCGACGCTCTCCTCGAGCCCCGCGAGCTCGTCGTCGATCGCGTCCGTCGTCTCGGTGAGTCGGGTCTGGAGGTCGGCGACCGTCTCGTCGATCCGACGCTCGAGGGCGTCTTCCAGCGATCGCAGATCGGACTCGACGGCCCGCAGGTCCTCGTCGATAGCCTCGAGGTCTCCCGCGAGGCCGTCGACCGTCTCCGTCTCGGCCGCGCGCTCCGCAAGCTCGTCCAGTCGATCCGAGACCGTGGACACCGTCTCGTCGAGGGTCGCGGTCGCCGTCTCGAGCGTCGCCAGCTCGTCCGCGACGGCGTCGACCCGTTCGTCCGCCGCGGCCGTCGCCTCGAGGTCGTCGATCGCGTCTCGGACGGTTTCGAGATCGGCGTCGAGCGCAGCGATGCGCTCGTCCAGCGTCTCGCGGGCGACTTTCAGCTCGTCGTCGAGGCCCTCGATCTCGCCGTCGAGGTCCTCTATTTCGTCGTCGAGGGCGTCGATCGAATCGTCAATCGTCGACTCGACCGCATCGAACCGCGCTTCGGTCCGGTCGGACGCCGCCTCGAGCCGCTCGTCGACGCCGTCGATTCGCACGTCCAGCTCCTCGAGTCGGCCGACGAACCCGTCGATCCGCGTTTCGACGCCGTCGAGGGCCGACTCGAGCGCCTCGCTATCGTCGGCCAGCGCCGCGACGCGTTCCTCGACGTCCTCGAGCGCCGTCTCGGTGGCGGCCGTCGCGTCGAGGTCCTCGAGATCCGTTCGAACCGCGTCGAGGGTCTCGTCGAGCGCGTCCGCGCTCTCGGCGACGTCATCGAGATCGGCCGCCAGTTCGGTGAGCCGGTCGTCGAGTGCGGATCGGCCGTCCGCTGCGGCCGCCTCGACGTCCTCGAGCGCCGCGTCGACGTCGCCGACGTCGGCTTCCAGCGACGCGAGCGTGTCCGACAACGCCTCGAGATTGCCGTCGAGACGCTCGACCTCCCGGTCGAGATCGGCGAGATCGGCGTCGCTCGCGTGGGTCTCGCTCTCGGCCTCGAGATCGGCCAGTTCGTCGGCGAACGACTCGAGTCGGTCGTCGAGTTCGTCGACCGTTTCGACCGCGGCCGTCCGCTCCTCGACGTACTCGAGGTCCTCGAACAACAACTCGAGGTCTTCGCGGACGGATTCGATCTCGTCGTCGCGGTTGGCGAGCCGATCGAATAGCTGGTCGATAGCATCGTCCGTCGGGTCGGTCGCTCCGCCGGAGGCAGACGCGTCGTCGAACGTGAGTTCGGTCTGTCCGCTCTCGACCGCCGCCCCGGCGGCATCCGGCGTTCCGGCGGTCGCTTCCTCGTCGGCGGGCGGTGACCGGACGACCGTCTCGTCGGCCTCGACGTCGTCTCGAGCCGCCGCGAGTGCGCCTCGTGCGGCGCTCGCGGATGGGTCGTCCGCGAGCCGGACGCCTCGAACCGAGAACGGGAGGGTCGCCGCGTCGAACCGGCCACCCAGGAGGAACTCGACGCCCTCGACCGCGCCCTCGCCGGCGATCGCGATCGGAACGGACAGCCCCTGTTGGACGTCGCTCTCGTCGGCCTCGTCTCGGATCGCCTCGATCAGGTCGGCTATCAGGACGTCGTACGCCTGCGCCAGCGCGCTCTCGACTCCGCTCGCCGCTGTGTCGGGATCGAGCGCGAACTCCTCGAGCACGCCGGCGACCTGCGACCGCGCGTGGCCGGTTTCGGCGGCCGCGCGTTCGACGATCCACTCGCGACCCGCGGCGATCGAGACCGCCAGCGCCGGAACCCCGTAGTACGCTAACGTGACGGTCGTCGTCTGGGCCTCGATGCAGACCCCGAGTCCCGTGTAGTTGTCGCCCGCGAGCTGGTCGTAGACGACCGCGAAGCCCTTGCTGATCGGCGTTGCATCGAGCCCGCAGTCCGTCAGCACCGAGTCGACGGCCTCACGGTGCGCATCGATCGATGCCGCCGCGTCGGCGAGCGGCCCTGGCGTCGTATAACAGAGCCGTCCGTCCGACGGGTCACCCAGTATGCCGTCGACGAGTGCGCCGAGCGCTGGCGTTGCATACCCCGTCACGTCCGCTGTGAGCACGCCGTTCGCGAACAGGGACTCGGGTTCCTCCTCGACCGCGTCGGCGGCCGCTCGAGCATCCCCGCCGACCGCGTAGGTCGTTCCGTCGGCGCTGATGGTGCACGCGTCGGCCGACAGTTCGACCGACCCGAGCGCCTCGTCGTCGACCGGTACCGCGACCGGCAGGGCCGATTCGATCGCCGGACCGTCGCCATCGTCCGTGGCTACCCGGATCGCGTCCGGCCCAATATCGAGACCGTAATCCATGTCCGTGGCAATTCGAACCACCCTATTGGCTGTTCGCCCCGCAGTACCAGATGTGAAAATCGGGACGGCGGCCGGCGGCGTCGGAACCGGGTTGCTACCGCCCGCGAAACCGGATCGTACGGGTCCGTATCCGATCACTAGACCGCCGGCCGTCCTCGTTCGGAGCACGGCCGCGACCGGCCGCCGAATCCGCGACGCCGACTGCCGACTGCGGGAGTTCGATTCGGTACCCCGCCGTCGACCCCCGATTAGAATTACTTCTTACTCGAGTATATATTCTAAAGTACCAAGTTATATATGTTTCTACGAACGATAATGAGATAGTTACGTGCAGCAAAATAGGGGGCGGTAAATACCGTACGTCACTGTGGGTATGGGTAGGTCGTGACATACGAAGGTCAAAATCCTTCATGTTTATGCATCAGGAAGGTGGTGAATTACGTGTATGTCCGAAACCGGGACGGAGTCCCGTCCGCTGGTCCGACAGCTTCCGGATCCAACCACAGCGTCGAACGTCCGGTACAACCCGTCGCTCGAGGAACTGCGCGAGCTCGCCGCGGCCGACGAGACGACGACCGAGTTCGGTTCGCCGTCCTACGTCAGCGAGTTCCGCTCGCGGAGCGCCGATCGGACGAAAAACGCCGTCGACCACGAGTTCACCGACCGCGACCACGAACTCGTCGCCGACGCGATCGATCGCACCGACGACGTCGAACTGCTCTGCGTCGACCGGTTGATGGGGCGCCATCCGGACGCGACCTTCTGTTGTCGCCTCTTCGTCCCCGTCGAGCACGCTCGAATCGCCCTGGCGTGGGCGAACCTCTTCGAGCCGACCGACGGCAGAGACCCGGATCTCTACACCGTCCAGCTCCCCGACTACGACGAGACTGCGATCCGCGTTCAGCCCGACACCGGTTTCACCGCCGTGCTGGGCAGCGATTACACCGGTGAGGCCAAGAAATCCTTCCTCCGGCTATTCATGTACCGGATCAAACAGCAGGGCGGCCTCGGGCTCCATGCGGGAAGCAAACGTGTGCGCGTGCGCGATGCGAACGGCGACCTCCGGACCGTCGGGCAGGTGTTCATGGGCCTCTCCGCGACCGGGAAGTCCACGCTGACCTCTCACGGCTGCTGGCTCGAGGGCCCCGAAGGGGCCGCCATGGTACAGGACGACGTCTGCGGTCTCCTCTCGGACGGCACCGTCGCCGGCAGCGAGGGCGAGGGGTTGTACATCAAGACGATCGGTCTCGACGACGAGCAGCCGGAACTCTACGAGGCTGCGACCGCCGAGTCGGCGATCCTCGAGAACGTCGCCGTCGACGACGACGGGACCGTCCACTTCGACGAGGACCGCTATACGGCGAACTCGCGGGCGATCGTCCAGCGCGACGAACTCGAGAGCGCGGCCGAGGAGATCGACATCGATCGGATGGATCAGGTCTTTTTCATCACTCGAAACCCGCTGATGCCGCCGGTCGCCAAACTCGACGAGGCGCAGGCGGCCGTCGCCTTCATGCTCGGCGAATCGATCGAGACCAGCGCGGGCGACCCGTCCCGTGCCGGCGAGTCGATCCGCGTCGTCGGGACGAATCCCTTCATCGTCGGCGCCGAGGGCGAGGAGGGGAACATCTTCCACGAACTCATCGACATCCTCGACGTCGACTGTTACGTCATCAACACGGGGTACCTCGGCGACCAGTCGAAAGACATCGGCGTCACCGAGTCCGTGACGATCCTCACCGAAGTCGCCCGCGGCACCGTCGAGTGGACCCGCGACGAACGGATCGGGTTGACCATCCCGGACTCGATCCCGGGGATCGACGTGGACGACTACTACGTTCCGGACCACGTCGACGACTACGAGGACGCGCTCGCCGACCTGCGCGCCGATCGCCGGGCGTACCTGGCGCAGTTCGACGAACTCCGAACGGAGATCGTCGACGCCGTCTACTGAGGCGCTCGCCCGCCGCCGTTTTGGACACCGGTTCGATATCCAAACAGTGACAGCACTTGCCGCACACGCACACCGTTATATGTGTCGAGTTCCCACGGTTCGGTAATGAGCGCACAGGTACGAAAACCGACCGCGAGAATCTGCGAAGCGTGCGGTCGCGGCGAACAGTGGGACGACGACCTCGAGGCCTGGCAGATCGCCCGCGACGGCGACCGCAAACAGGTCGGCAATCCACACTGCATTCACGAGTGGGACATCACGGGCACCTTCAAACCGGTCGACGCGGCCGATAGCTGATCGACGGCCCCCGCAGGTCATCGGCGTCACGGCGAACTCGACGACCCGCTTCCGCGCCGGGACGGTGTTCTTTTCCCCGGCTCGAGCGTAGTCCGACCGATGCCAACCGTCTACGTTACGGCCCCGCCGGACGCGGCCGACGAACTCGCGGAAACGCTGGTCGACGAACGCCTCGCAGCGTGCGTCAATCGGTTCCCGACGACGTCGGTCTACCGCTGGGAGGGCGAGGTTCACCGCGACGAGGAAACGGTCTTGCTCGCGAAGACGACCGACGACGCCTACGCAGGGCTCGTCGAACGCGTCCAGGAACTGCATCCCTACGACGTCCCCTGCATCGAGCGGTTCGACGAGAGCGACGTCCTCGAGTCGTTCGCGACGTGGCGGACGGAGCACGTCGAGTAACGGCTCGAGACCGGTTCCGGGAACGTGCGTCAGTCGGTGACAGGCGATAACTACCCGAATTAGCAACCCTTAAAACTCGCGCACGGGTTGTGACGGGTATGGCTGGAACCATCGAAGTGCTCGTTCCGGGTGGCCAGGCCAACCCTGGCCCACCGCTCGGTCCCGAGCTCGGACCGACCCCCGTCGACGTGCAGGCCGTCGTACAGGAGATCAACGATCAGACCGAAGCGTTCGACGGGACCGAAGTCCCCGTCACCGTCGACTACGAAGACGACGGCTCCTTCGAGATCGACGTCGGTGTCCCGCCGACGGCGGCGCTGGTCAAAGACGAAGCCGGCTTCGAGACCGGGAGCGGCGAGCCGCAGAAGGACTTCGTCGCCGACCTCTCCGTCGATCAGGTCAAGAAGATCGCCGAGCAGAAACACCCCGACCTGCTCGCCTACGACACGATCAACGCCGCGAAGGAAGTCGTCGGCACCTGCGCTTCGATGGGCGTCACCATCGAGGGCAACGACGCTCGCGAGTTCAAGGAGCGAGTCGACGACGGCGAGTACGACGACGTGCTGGCCGAAGCATAACGAGGCCAGCTCGAAGCGCGACGCGCTTCGTTCTTCGTTTTTCTCGTTGGGCACGAAACGCCCTCCCCAACCGCTCGAAACGCGAGCGGTAGCGAGCGTTTCGGTGTGCTCATCGAGGCCAGCACCTGCCGAACGGGCGCAGTACTCGTTTCCTCGGATTCTCCCGACGAAGACGCGTCACCGGTCGAGCCACAGCCGAACGCAAGCGGAACTGGTCGGCTCGTTCTCCCGCACGTGACGGCGACGTTCGGCAGTCACGGCGGACCGCGACGACTGGACGAAGCCGAGGGTTCAGAACCGAGCGGAACACGAACGCAGCGAACGGAAAACGAGCGCGCCGGAGGTTCGGAACCGTCAGATCTTGTTCGCGGGTGGAACGGTCCGTTCGTCGGGACGCGCCGTTCCGGCACCGGCGAACAGAATCCGGACGCTCCCGCCGAGCCCGAGCGTCGCGGCGAGGCCGGCGAAGGCGACGGTCGCTGGAACCGACAGTCCGGCGAGCCCGCTGCAGACAACGCCGACGAGGAGTCCGACGACGAGTCGATCGTCACCGAGCCGGGACGCAACGGTACGCCCGATCGCGACGACGCCGATCGCCGTCGCCGCGGGGAGCGTCGTCGCGCCGAGAACGACCAGCGGAATCCCGAAGAATACCCCAATGCTCGAGTCGGAGATGACGAGTCCCGTGCTCGCGAGTCCACCGACCACGAGCAGGCTCGGTATCCCGATGCACATCGAGATGACGGGACTGCGGCGTGACTTCGCCACCGCTCGCGTGCCGTAACTCTGGACTAACCCGAGCACGACCATCGCAGCGAGCAGGGTTCCGGCAAATTGGACTCCCGCCCGAACGAGCGGCCCGAGCGACCGGTACGCCTCGAGATAACTGCTGTAGCCCGCCAGCGCGACGACCGAACCGAGCGCTGTTCCCCCATCCATAGTATATAACTCTAATGGCCCCATACATCCATGGTACATTGGCACGGATTATAGAACTTTCGATTATTATGAACGGATTCGCCCGGAAAGTATCGTGTTGTGTCGAGGAATAAAGCCGCCGCCGCAGGCCAATTCGGCGCTGTGGCATGGTCTCGAACGAGAACGGGCGCTGACGACGAGCGAGGCGCGGTCCACGCGGCCGCGTCTCGGTAACGGGACCGAACACGACCGTCAGACGACCGTGCGGGCAGTTCGACGGGTTTAAGTCCGGCATGGCTCTTGGTTCAAGGGAGACAGGCATCGCCTGTTTCACTGACCCGTAGGAGCAGACCCTGCGTACTACGGAGGTGAACGATGGCAGATTCGGATATTGAAACAGCAGTAGCGCGCGCACTCGAGGATTCGCCCGATCGGAACTTTACCGAGACGGTCGACCTCGCGATCAATCTGCGCGACTTAGACCTGAACGAACCGTCGAACCGCGTTGACGAGTCTATCGTCCTGCCGTCCGGAACCGGCCAGGAGACCCGTATCGTCGTCATCGCCGAAGGAGAGACCGCAGTCCGCGCCGAAGAGGCGGCGGACGAGGTCCTTTCGGTGGACGACGTGGCCGATCTGGACGACGACGACGCCAAGGACATGGCCGACGAGACGGACTTCTTCATCGCCGAAGAGGCGATGATGCAAGACATCGCCCGGCATCTGGGTACCATTCTCGGTCCCCGAGGAAAAATGCCGGACCCGCTCTCGCCCGACGACGACGTCGTCGAAACCGTCAACCGGCTCAAAAACACCGTGCAGCTTCGCTCCGGCGACCGACGAACGTTCCACACTCTCGTCGGCGCCGAAGACATGGATGCCGAAGACATCTCCGACAACATCGACGTCATCCTGCGTCGCCTGCACGCTGACCTCGAGAAGGGCCCCCAGAACATCGACGCCGTCTACGTGAAGACGACGATGGGGCCGTCCGTGGAGGTGGCCTAGAATGAGCGCACAGGCTGAACGCAAAACCGAGAACCTTCCCCAGTGGAAGAAAGAGGAAGTCGACGAACTCGAACAAATTATCGACGAGTACGAGAGCGTCGGCGTCGTCGGCATCGCCGGCATTCCCTCGAAGCAGCTTCAGGACATGCGCCGCGACCTGTACGGGACCGCCGTGTTGCGCGTCAGCCGCAACACCCTGCAGACTCGTGCCCTCGAGGACGCCGGATTCGGCGACCTCGTCGACCACATCGAGGGGCAGGTCGGGATCATCGCGACCGACGAGAACCCGTTCTCGCTGTACAAGGAGCTCGAGGCGTCGAAGACGCCCGCTCCGATCAACGAGGGCGAGGTCGCCCCGAACGACATCGTCATCCCCGAAGGGGACACCGGTGTCGACCCGGGGCCGTTCGTCGGCGAGCTACAGAGCATCGGCGCGAACGCGCGCATCGAAGAGGGTTCGATCCAGGTCATGGAGGACTCGACGGTCCTCGAGGCCGGCGAGGAGGTCTCCGCCGATCTGTCGAACGTCCTCAACGAACTCGGTATCGAGCCCAAGGAGGTCGGTCTCGACCTCCGCGCCGTCATCGCTGACGGCGTGCTCTTCGACCCGGAGGACCTCGACATCGACGTCGACGCCTACCGGAGCGACGTGTCGACGGCCGCCGCCCGCGCTCGGAACCTCTCGCTCAACGCGAGCTTCCCGACCGCGTCGACGGCCCCGACCCTCATCGCCAAGGCCACGGGCGAGGCAAAGAGCCTCGGCCTGCAGGCAGCGATCGAGGACGAAGACCTGATGCCCGACCTCGTGACCAAGGCCGACGCACAGCTGCGTGCGCTCGCGGCCCAGATCGACGACGAGGAGGCCCTGCCTGAGGAGCTTCAGGACGTCGAGGCGGCCGCCGAACCGGCGGCGGCCGAGGACGAATCGGCAGACGAGCAGACCGAAGACGAGACCGAGACCGAAGACGCCGAGGACGACGATGACGACGACGAAGACGACGGCGACGGCGCGGCCGGTCTCGGCGAGATGTTCGGCTAACCACAACTACCAACGGAGGATCCAACAATGGAATACGTATACGCTGCACTCATCCTGAACGAATCGGACGAAGAGATCAACGAAGACAACCTGACGAACGTGCTCGACGCTGCCGGCGTCGACGTCGAAGAGTCCCGCGTCAAGGCGCTCGTCGCCGCGCTCGAGGACGTCGACATCGACGAGGCAGTCTCCGAGGCCGCCGCCGTCCCCGCTGGCGGAGCCGCCGCAGGCGGTGCCGCGGGTGGCGAGGCCGCTGCCGACGAGGACGAGGACGAAGAGGTCGAAGAGACCAGCGACGTGCCGGACACGACGGACGACGACGACGAAGACGACGAGGCCGACGGCGAGGGTCTCGGCGAACTCTTCGGGTAAGTCTCGCTCGCGTCGATCCGGTTTCGACGAGTTGCAATCCCGATTTTTCTTTCGACGCGTGACTGCGAGTGACGACACTGCCGCGCGGAGAACCGAGCAGCCACCGTCTCGAGCAGTGCCGTGCGATTCGAGGGTTTATACCCGAGTACGCGGCCAGAGCCGTCGATGGTCGCCCCAGTCGAGATCGTCACCGAGCCGGCACTGGTGCTCCAGTTTCTCGCGTGGGTGCTCGCCGGGTCGCTTCTCGGGAGTTGCAGCGGACTCGTGCCGGGGCTGCACGCGAACAATTTCGCGTTCCTGTTGGCGGGAGTCGCGCCGTCGGTCCCCGGGCCGCCGTTGTTCGTCGGCTGTGCGATGCTCGCGGCCGGCGTCGTCCACACGTTCCTCAACGCCGTGCCCGCGATGGCGCTCGGCGTGCCCGACGCGGAGATGGCCGTTACTGCCCTTCCCGGCCATCGTATGATTCTCGAGGGCCGTGGATACGAGGCGATTCGACTCTCCGCGCTCGGGAGTCTCCTCGCCGTGCTCGCGGCGGTGCCGCTTGCCGTCCCCGTGACCTGGGTCGTGACGGCTGCGTATCCGACGATCCGGGCGCATCTCTCGATCGTCCTCGCGATGGTGGTGGTCGCGCTGGTCGCGTCGGAACACACGTGGCGCGGGCGAGTCGGCGGCCTGCTCTCGTTCGCACTCGCCGCCGGACTCGGCGCGCTCACACTCGATCTCTCGGTCGACGCCCCGCTCGAGGCGGGTGGGGTTCTCGCGCCCCTTTTCGCCGGTCTGTTCGGTGCACCGGTGTTGATCGACGCGATGTGCGGCGGCGGGGTTCCGACACAGGACGGCGATGCGATCAGGACGTCCCGGCGGGCTGTCGCCGCGACGGCGGTCGCCGGCGCGCTCGCGGGTGCCATCGTGGGCTACATTCCGGGGATCTCGGCCGCGATCGCGGCCGTCGCAGTGTTGGCTGTCCTGCCGAATGGAGCGAGTGACCGGGGCTACATCGTCGCAACCAGCGGCGTCGACACGGCGAACACGGTCTTCGCTTTCACGGGTAAACGGCGAAGCTAACGCTCGTAAGCGCAAAATTTCGGAGAATCGACTCCCGTCAGTTAGTATACCATCTACTGGTATATCAACTTCGCCAGGAGGTGTCGTGGCGTGAGCTCCGCGACTGACGACGAGTTCGGCCCGTTCTGCGGGTCCCTCGGCTGCACCGACGACGCCGACGTCGTGATCGATCACCCCAAGCATGGTGAGCTGACGGTCTGCGATTGCTGCGCGACGGGATACATGGTGGTCCGCCGTGTCTGAGGGACCGGACGCCCGCCCGGAGGACGCCCTTGAGGTCGCCCAGCAAGCGCTGGCCGAAGTTCAGGACCTCAAGGGACGCGTCGCCGAGCTCGAGGCTGGCGAAGACTCCACCGACGAGGCCGCCGAGTACGACGACCGCGACAGAGCTGTCATCGAGCACCTTGAGCCGGGAGAACCGGTCAAGATCGTCGAGCTTCGCCGACTGTACCGACGCCACACCGACATCGGGTCCGATAGCACGCTGAAAAAGCGCGTTCAGGGTCTGGTCGCCGGCCCCGATTTCGATATCGCCGGCGTCGGAGAGATCTGCTACGACCCAGACGGTGATCGCGCATGAGCGACGAGTACGCCGAAGCCCGCCGTGCCGACGAAGCGCTCGACGAGGATGGCACGAACCAGATGGCGTTCCGGAAGCTCATCTATGGGCTTGCCGGCGACGAGATTGACCCGACCGAGTGCGGTCCCGTCGAGGCCGCCCAGCGAGCTGTCGATCGCGTCGACGCCCTCGAGGAGGAGAATGAACAGCTTCGACAGCGCGTGGTCGAACTCCGCGATCAGGTTGACAAGATGAACCGAGCAGCAGAGTTCTACCAGGACGTTGCCCGGAAGACCGCGGCGAAGCGAGATCGACAGGCCGCAATCGTCCTCAAACATGCAGCGAGAGTCACCAGCGGAACAACTGGTCGCGAGGAGTATGACGGCAACCGCATTCAGGACGTCCTCGAGGCTGCCGACGTGGAGATTCACCGGACGAACACCTACGACGTCATGAAGAAGGCCGAGGAGTTAGTTGACGACAAGAACGTCTGCCGGTTCGAGAAAGAGCCACGCTCGAGCTCGAGGAACACGAGGCTGATCGTGAAGTCGCCGACCGAGCTCCCAGAGACGGTCGCCGGTGTCCGGATCCACGAGGGGGTGTTGTCCGGGTGAACACCTGTTGCGGAGGTGTTGCGGTTACACAACACCTCATGGGGGGGCCGCCGCCCCCAGGACCGTCCTAAGTACAAGGACGGTTGTACTGGGAGAAAATCCCCTGAAGTAATTCAAGAAAGCAAATGTCGGTTAGTCATCGGTACGCTCGCACATCGCTCGCATCGCTCGCATTCGAACGACGCAACACCTCTCGATCGGTGTTGTGTAGTCTACACACCTCCACAACACCGGTCCAACGGAGGTGGATCGCGTAATGTCGGCCGCGAAAGACGCTGCAAACGCGGAACTCGTGGAAGCCTTCCAGGAGTTCTTCCGCGGCTACTATGGCGAGGAGATCCGCACGCTCGCCCAGCACTACCCGAACGAGCAGCGGTCCCTCGAGGTCGACTGGGAGGATCTCTTCCGGTTCGATCCCGACCTCGCAGATGACTACCTCGCCAAGCCTGAGCAGTTCCAGCGCTATGCCGAAGAGGCACTCCGATTGTACGACCTCCCGATCGACGTCTCACTCGGGAACGCTCACGTCCGCGTGTACAATCTGAACGAGACCGACTCGTACTACCCGGGTTGGTTCTCTCCGACGAAGCGTCACAACAAGGAACCGTTCCTCACGATCGAGGGCCAGGTCGAGAAGGCGACCGACGTCGATCCGAAGATCGAGGATGCGGCCTTCGAATGCCAGCTCTGTGGCTCGCTCAACCGAGTCCCGCAGTCTGGTACGGCCGACGACTTCCAAGAGCCTCACGAATGCCAGGGCTGTGAACGGCAGGGTCCGTTCCAAATCAACTTCGATCAGTCAGAGTTCGTCGACGCCCAGCTGCTTCGACTGGCCGAGCCGCCGGAGGTCGTTGCCGGTGGCGAGGGGACGAAGATCGACGTCGCCCTCGAGGACGATCTCACCGATCAGGCCGAGCCTGGTGATCGCGTCGACGTCACCGGTCGCCTCCGCCTCAAGCAGGACGGCTCGAACAACAAGAAGAGCAACCGGTTTAAGCCCTACCTCAAGGGCCACCACATCGAGATCTCCGATACGGACTTCGAGGACCTCGAGATCACCGAGGAGGACAAACAGCAGATCGAAGCGATCGTCAACGGCGAGTACGGCCCGCTGTTCGAGGCCATCCTCGGCAGTATCGCACCCGACCTGACCGGCGAGAAGTACGACCTCATCAAGGAGGGGCTCTTCCTGATGTTGATCGGTGGCGCGACTGTCGAACTCGACAACGGTCGGGAGGTCCGGGGCGTCTTCCACATGCTGCTGATCGGCGACGCCTCCACGGGGAAGTCGACACTCCTCCGGGAGGCCAACCTGATCGCACCGCGATCGGTCTTCGCGAACGGCAAAGGTGCAACAGAGGCGGGGATGACCGCGACGGCGAAACAGGACGACTGGGCGGACGGCGAGTGGACGCTCGACGCCGGCGCGCTCGTCCAGGCGAACAACGGCCTCGCATCTATCGATGAGATCGACAAGGTTCGCGAAGACGTCCAGGACTCGATGCACGGTGCGATGGCCGACATGAAAGTCGATGTCAATAAGGCGGGGATCAACACGACACTCCCCGCGGAGACGTCGGTATTCGCCGGCGGCAACCCCAAACACTCCCGGTGGGACGACTACGTCGCCGACAGCGAACAGATCGACCTGAGCGAGACGCTCCTCTCACGGTTCGCGCTTATCTTCAAACTGCAGGACATCCCGGATGAAGAGACGGACCGAGAGAAGGCAGAACACGTCCTCGAGACGAAAGAGGCGGCGAAAGCGAAGCGGGCCGGTGAAGAGAGTTACACCGATGACGACGATCGTATCATCGATCACGATCTCCTCCGGAAGTACGTTGCCTACGCGCGACAACTCCCAGACCCGCGATTCCGTACTGAAGAGGAGCGGAATAAGCTCCGCGATGCGTACGTCCGAATGCGTGCCGTCAACGGCTACGACGAGGACGCTCCGGTCCCAATCACGCTGCGGAAACTCCAGGATATGCACCGGTTGGCCGAAGCGAGCGCTCGAGCACGGCTCTCACAGTGGATCCAAGAGGAGGACATCCAACGCGCCAAGCGGCTGGTCGGCGAGTCCCTCCAGGACTACGGGATGAACGAAGACGGCGAGTTCGACGCCGACATTGTCGAGGTGAACGCCTCGAAGCCTCAACAGGACCGTGTCAAGAACGTCAAAGCGGTCATCCGAGAAATGCAGGCCGGCAAAGCTGGTGGCGTCCCCTACGAAGACGTCTACGAGAGACTGGAGGAGCAAGGGATCTCGCAAGAGAAAGCGAAACACGAGATCGAGAAATTGAAACAGAAAGGTGACGCCTACGAGCCGAAGACGAACAAAGAGGTGCGGGTGACGTAGATGGCCCGATCATCTACTACCCAGACGGAAGCAGAACACCGCAAGCGTACCAAGGAGGTATACGAGGCCGTCATCAGCGCCGTCGACCACAACAGCGGCAACAAGCAGCCGCCACTCGCGAAGCAATCGTCAGTCATCCAGACGCTCCACGGGGCAGGTTACGGTCACTTCGGGCTCAATGAACTGCATAAAGCGATCACGGCCGCTCGACGCAACGGCGACCTGTTCCAGGCCACCGACGACGAAGATCGGACACGACTCGGGATCGACGACGCCAAAAAACTCGTCGAGAAGAACCAAACGTACTTCTCGCGGGTCGAGGAGTCGCGACGCCGTGAAGATGTGATCGGGACCGCGAACCGGCGAATCCAGTACCTTCGGGGTGACGACTCGTGACGACCGGCTACGTGGTGAATCTCGACAACGGTCACGGTGGCTTCTGCGTCGAGAGCCTCGTCGGCGTCACGTACTGCGGTGAAACGTTCGATCCCACGACCGTCGAACGCGAACTCTACGCAGTCGATCGCGATCACGACCACCCACATAACACGCTCTGCTTCGACTGTTCGAAGGCTGACTCGCGAAAAGTCCGCAGTGCAGTCCGAGGTGAGTTCAAGGGATGACCGTCTTCGAGGACACCTGCGAACTCTGGCAGAACGCTCTCGAGCCTGACGGCGTCGTCGCGATCGACTTCGAAGACACCGAACACCATGCCTGAACAACTCCCCGAAAAAGTCGCCGACGAACCGCCAGCTGCCCGACTCGTCTACCTCGCCCTCGAGGATGGACCCATGACCGTCGAGGAGATTGTCGACTGCACTGGCCTTTCGAAAAAGTCGATCCGAGACTCTGGCCGGCTGCTCGAGAATAAGGGTGTCCTCGAAATCAAGACGCACCCTCGTGACGCGAGAAAAGGGCAGTATAGACGCCATAGAAGTAGTTGGTAATTCGGTACCCATACCAATTACAAGGTCTGAATTTAGGTGGCCGATCCGGTAAGTACGTGTGCGAACTGACTGCGGAGGTTTCTGCCTGTTTCGGGTGATGTCTGGCAAATCATGCTGAATACAGGGCGCATATCTATCAGGGGAGACCGTCGGGATGGATTCGTGTGGGAAGGACGCGTCGTTCAGGCATCGGTGTACGAGCCGATGGAGGCAGGACGGACGCGATGGTTATCCCTGTCCGGCGCCTAGTATCGGATGAGCCACTATGCGAATACTACTGATCCTCGTGGTCGTCCTCGTGCTCATCGGCCTCACAGTCGCTGGCATGGGAGTGGGCACCGTTGCCGCCGATTCGAACGGGCCACCAGATGACCTCCCTGCAAAGGGAAACGCCCCAAACCAGGCGAACGATAACTACGACACGAACACTGACAAAGCCCGCGATAACCGAGGGGACAGCGAGCCTGTTGACCCAAATGACATCGATGGTGATGGAGTCCCAAATTACAACGATAACTGTCCGGATGACTATGACCCCAGTCAGTTAGACTATGATGGGGATGGGTATGGCAATGTTTGCGACGCGGCCCCATATGACCACACTATCTGGTAATGTATCTTGATGGTTATTTGTGTGCGGTTCTACCGGTTGTAAATTTTCGTCACTGACCGTTGATGTACAGCAGGTATGTCTTCATCCTGATTTGTTCCGCTCGCACGTGCGGCCTCACAGTCGGTTCAGCGTTGACGAACCGGAAATAAATGAGGGCAGCATGAGAGATGCAACCTCTATGTTCAGCACACCATTTCTGGCAGCTATCAAATAGGTAGATGGCTGCTCCAGTACCGACTCCATCTGTACTGTCCACCGATAATTCCCGAAAAACAGCGTCCTATCTATTCGCTTAAGTTCAGCTATCACTATGGATGATAGTAACGGCTGTCTCCTATCGCTCCCCGATCGAGGCAACGACGACGTCGGGGGGTGGCCGACAGCCAGCGGCTTCTCCTACCATGTCCACCACAGCCTACACCGTTGGCGAGGTACAGGGTCGCGATGAACCCGATCGCGTCTTCCGACGCTACGTATTCAACAACCCCGAGACGTGCTCTTGCTGCTTTAGACGTCTCAAGAGCGACCACCGACGCGTCGCCTGGGGCGGAGAAGGTCAGGACCTCGAACCCAAGGCCACCCGGGCCGAGTCAGTCCGACTGCACAAGACCAACCTGGGCGAGATCGGGCCGGAAGGCCCACTCCGAGGTATTCGGCAGGTCGACAACACGGCGATCGCGAAGTATCCCGTCCGGACCGTCTGCAACGACTGCGGTGCGATCGCCGGCCGGGCAGACACTGATCCCCTCTCGCGACGCGACGCACTCCGGCGGGCGGAGACACTCGCCGATCGTCTTCACGAGCTCGGCGAGCCGGTGGCCGTGGACAAGCTCAAGCACGCCGTCGGCCATCTCAAATCTCTCGAGGACTTTGCCAGCCTGGACACCGAGGTCTTCGAAGCCGCGACGGCGGTCTGCGTGGAACGCGCTCGCCGGTGATTCGATGACAGTTCAACCGATCGCTGAGGGTCTTCCGGTCGAGGTCCGCTTCGCCGGGCGTCGCCTCGAGGGCGTCGTCGACGAAGTCCGATGGACGCCAACGTGGGGCGAGCCACGCTCGGAGATCGTCGTCGACGCTAACGGCACCACGATCACGACCGGACGAGCAAGCGTACAACCTCGATAGCATCTATGGACACCGCAGACACACTCGCGCTCGAACTGAGGAACGATGGCCGCGGTACCTGCGACCGGGGCAACTGCACCAGAGACCCGACAAACTCCTACAAGGGCGATCGGCTCTGCGATCAGCACTTCCAGCAGTTCATGGCAATGCGACACGGTTGACGCGATCCCCGATGATGTCCGACGTCGACCCCACCCCGTCAGACTGAGGGCCTCCTGTCATCGTTTCCGCTGACACCACGCATCGGGGCGGACACCATCCCGCGACTATCAGGCACCAACGGGCCGCCCCGACCCGCGCCGGGATTCGGCACAAGCCTCGCAGATGCGACCCGGCGCACCCGTTTTCATACACGACACCATGATCGAAACACTCCCAGATGACGTCGTCTACTACGCCGGCGTCGCGACCGTGTCGCTCCTAGTGCTCGGTCGGCTCTACGTCGGCGAGCACTACTTCAACGACCGGGCCCGTTTCTGGGGCCCGCTACGGCGATACGCTATCCCGATCCTTCATCGACTGTTCCAACGCCACGACGAGGACCTCTACGCCGAGACCGAGATCGGCACCAACCAGGTCGTCGACATCGTCGACGATCCACCGGAGACCGTCCTCGAGGACCTCGCCAACGCCGGATACGAACCCCAGCCGCTGGCGAGCTTCGCCCGTGACTGGCTCGGTCGACCGGAGGTAGCCAGCTGGGCACGCTACGAGGGACCAGCACCGTTCCACGGCGCACCGCACTTCCTCCGACCGCGGCAGGTCCATGTCCGGCTGTTCGAGACCGATGAAGGGACCATGATCACCGCCCACGAGGAGGCGACGCCGTGGCGTCCGGACCAGTGGCGCGATCACTACCGCGGCGAGACGATGGACGTCGAGACCGGTGTGGTGATGGTCGCGTTCGATCTCGAGCTGGATCACCTCCTCGAGGAGCTCGCCGACCCGATCGAGGTCTGATAGATGCCATGGCAACGAGACAACACCACCCAACGACCCGCGAATCGATCCGGAAGTGCAACGAAGCCGTATCGAGGCGGTTCCACGTGACACTCGCCGTTTACAAGACGATCAAGGCGACGACGCAACTACTCGGCGTCGCCGGTGGCGTCTATGCAATCCAGCAAGGCGCTGATCCGATGACTGCACTGACGATCATCGGCGCGATCCTCGTCGGCCCGGAGATCCTCGAGTACACGATCGCGAACGAGGGACACCCTCGTAGCGACCAGGAGGACTAACCCATGACCGAGGACCTCACCGAGATTGACGGCGTCGGCCCAGCGATAGCCGAAGCGCTCGAGGAGGCTGGCTTCGAGACCGTCGACGACGTCCTCACTGCGAGCGTCGACGAACTCGCCGCCATCCATATGCTCGGTGAATCCTCGGCAGCTTCGATCCTCGAAGATGAGGACGGCGGCAAAGGCCGCCCTTCGAAACTTGAGAAGTACGAGGACGACATCTTTGAGGCTGCACGACAGGGTCTCACCTACGAGGGGATCGCCCGTGTTGCAGGTGTCGGCGTCTCCACGCTTCACGACTGGCGGGAGGCTCACGAGGATTTCTCGGAATCGCTCGAACGCGCGCGAAGCGAAGCCGAGCGTGAATTGATCCAGGACGTTGACGCTGAGTTTGTCCTCGAGCGCTCCTACGGCTACGTTAAGACCGAGAAGCGCGAGGTCGACATGGACGCCGACATCGACCAAACAACCACCCAGGAACTCGGCGAAGATGAGAAAGAGATCGCACGACAGTTGATCCAGATGAAGCAGCAGCAGGATTCGGGAGATCTCAATGAGTAGTCTACTCGAGTCCGACGACGTCGATGCCAGCGCCGAGCAACTCCTTGAGCTCGTCTCCGATCCCGAGACCAAACGCGACCTCTTGAACCCGTTCGAGACGGGCGACTGGATCACGTACGCGAACGAGCTCACGCGGAACTACATGGCCGAGGAGATGGCCGAAGACCAGTACCACCTCCTGGGCGATCATCACGAGCACTGGCTCGAGGGCTTCGACGGCGGCGATCGCGTCCTGCTGTGCCATCGCGACGGACTGAAGACGACGATCACGCTGGCCTACCTCATCGCCTCGCTCGAGTACAAAGACGGCTTCCGAGCGGTCTGGGCGATGAACAACCAGGGCTCGGTCAAGAAGAAAGCGGACACCGAGTTCTGGAAGTTCGTCGAGCGTAACCCGTGGCTCACAAACCTGAATGGGCCGCGGAAGAAGGACACGATCGAGGCCAAGGAGTGGGCCCACGGCTCGATGCTCAACGCCGGCTGGCTCTTCGGCGGGATCGAGGGCGACCGCGCACATCTGCTCGTCCTGGACGACATCATCAAGGAGAAAGGCGACGGGGACACCGAAGATGTCCTCGACTGGATCCAGGCCGTCTCCGTCCCGATGGTCAAAGAGGGCGGCCGTACGGTGATGATCGGGACCCGGAAGCGTCCGGACGATATCTACAACGACTA
Source organism: Natrinema salaciae (assembly GCF_900110865.1). NCBI lineage: Archaea > Methanobacteriati > Methanobacteriota > Halobacteria > Halobacteriales > Natrialbaceae > Natrinema > Natrinema salaciae. Next base: position 201,351 of record NZ_FOFD01000002.1, on the reverse strand, counting down.
CCGCAACCTCGAGGGGTACGAGTTCGACGAGTATCCTGCAATCCTCGACTTCTGGGATCAGCAGTTCGGCGCCGACGACGACTGGCAGGATCGTCGGCCCGACGAGGAACTCTACACCAAAGTCGAGGATCCGTGGAACGAGGGCGAGACACTCCAGGTGCTGTGGCCGGAAGCTCGAGGTCCCCAGTGGCTCGCGAACAAGCGCTCCCAGATGGCTGACCATCGGTTCTGGCGAGAATACTGTCTCGTCATCATGGGCTCGAGCGGCAACCTGATCGAGGCAACCGATGTCCGGAAGCCGGCCGCGGAAGGCGGCTGCTCGATCGACGATCGCGACCCGCCGCCGAAGTACCGTGCCGGTCCGGGCGAGGCGATCATCCTGGGTCACGACCCGGCGAACTCGCCGACTGGTGACGATGCTGCCTTCTCGGTCTGGCTCCTGCAACGCGATGGTCGACGTCGTCTCTTGGACGCCCACGCCGAAGCGGGAATGCAACCGAGTCAGGTCAAAAACCAACTCCTCGAGTTCGACCGACGGTACGACCCCGCGCTGGTCGTGATCGAGGACAACGGGATGCAGTCCTACGTCGCCGAGGATGCTATTGAGTTCGATGCCCAGCTGGCTGCGAAGGTAACCGGGCTGACGACGTCCGGCCAGAAACACAGCTGGGAGAACGGCATCCCGCGGATCCGGACGCTCGTCGAGAACGGCTACATCCTCTTTCACCGTGGCCATCGCCCAACCGAGGACTTCATCACGGCGATGCAAAGCCTCGAGCGTCGCGACGGGAAGCTCCACGGCCACACGCCCGACCTTATTGCATCGTGGTACATGGCCGAGAAGGGATTCCGCCGGCTCGAGTCGATGGGAGCACTCGACGACGTCGACGATCGCGACGACGGCGACGAAAACGAGGGCGGAGATGGCAGCAGTGGCGTGAGTTACCTCTAACTTTCCAGACAACACTATGAGTAGCGACGACACCACCGACGACCAGGCGTCTGAAGTCTCACTTTCGGTATCGACCCTCGGCAACGGGGAGACGATGGACAAGGCTCGCGAGACGACGCAACTCGATGAGCGTCGGATCTCGATCGACGCCGGCCTCGGGATCAAGCCGCCGTATGACCCCGAGACCCTGGCTGCCTTTCAGGAGATCAACGAGACCCACCAAGCCTGCGTTCGGAAGAAGGCGCGGTACGAAGTCGGCTATGGCTTCGAGATCGTTCCCCATCCCCAGGCCGACGACCCCGACCCGGATGGCGATGATCACGATGCCGTCGAGACCTTCTGGCACGGCGCCACCTCGAGCTGGCAGATCGGGCCCCAGGGGACGGCCGCTTCCACGCCCGAAGAGGTACTTGAACTCGCTCGGCAGGACTACCACGGGATCGGCTGGGCCGCACTCGAGATCCTCGTCGAGGGCGACGGTACGCCGACCGGGCTGGCTCACGTCCCGGCGACGACAGTCCGCGTCCGGAAGACGACGAAGAAGATCGAGACCGAGGACGGGGAAGAGAAGGAGGTCATCCAGAGCGGCCACGGCTATCTCCAAGTCCGGCAGGGCCGCCGTCGCTACTTTGCCGAGGCCGGCGATCGCTACCGAGGCCAGGGTGAAGACGACGACCGCGAGCCTATCTTCGTCGACAAGGAGACGGGGAAGACTGCCTCGAGCGCCGACGAGCTCAAGAACGAGCCGGCGAACGAACTCATCTTCATACCGAACCCCAGCCCGCTCTCGCTGTACTACGGGATCCCCGACTGGGTCGCTGCCATGCAGACGATGGGGGCCGATCAGGCAGCAAAGGAGTGGAACCACGACCTCTTCGACCATCACGGCATCCCCTACTATGTCGTCAAGGTCACGGGCGGGACGCTCACGGAGGACTCGAAGGACGAGCTTCGGGACCTGATGGACAACCTCAAGGGGACTCGGTATCGGACGGCGATCCTCGAGGTCGAAGAGTTCCAGCAGGAGACAGACCTTACTGGCGAGGACGGCAACGACATCGAGATCGAACTGGTCCCGGTCGGCTCTCGCGAGGACCTCGACATGGAGTTTCAGCAGTTCCGCGAGCGCAACGAGCACGAGATCGCGAAGGTGCACGCCGTACCACCAATCCTCATCAACGTCACCGACACGTCGAATCGATCTAATTCGAAGGAGCAGGTCCGGGAGTTCGCCGAGGATGTCATCGCACCCGAGCAGAAAAAGTTCGAGGCTCGCCTCTACAAGATCCTCCACCAGACCGCACTCGGCGTCGACAACTGGACAATCGAATTTGAACTTCGTGGCGCTGATCGACCCGAGAAGAACGCTCGAGTCGCCCGTAACCGCGTCGACGCTGCGGGCCGGGCTGTCACGATCGACGAGGCTCGAGAGGCCGCTGGCTGGGATCCGCTGCCCGACGACCATCCCGTCGACGGCAGCACGCTGCTCGCGGAACTAGGCGGACGTCAGGGGCCTCCAGGGGCCGACGAGCCAACTGTCGAGGAACAACTCCCGCCCGACGAGAACAAGATCGGCGAGCGCGACTGGTCGGAAGTCGAGACGGATCTGGACGTCGTCGGCGGCGTCGCAACGAAGGATCCGATCGAGCAAACGCAGTTCAGCAGCTCGAATCTGGCCGAAGGCCTCTACGACTTCGAAACTCGAGAGTGCTACATATCTTTCAAGAGAGGTGAAGGCCAGAACAGCCTCTACGCCTACGTCGATGTCCCGGCAGCCGTCTGGGAGGCGCTTAACAGCGCCGGCTCGGCTGGCAGCTACCACTACGAGAACGTCCGCCTCGAGTACGGCTACGTCGAGATAACCAACCATCACGACAGGCTGCCAGAGGGACCGAGTCCAGACTCGGATGACGTCCCCGACGACATCCCGCTGTAGCAGCTGATGCGAACTGCCGATGCCGATGACCTAGGGAGCTCCCGACTCCCCTGGACGAGAAGGCTTGACCGGGACATTCTGATGATGACCAACAGCGACAAAGAGCGCGGCGAGAAGCGTGGCGTCCTCTCTACCGGTCAGGCCCGGAAACTCGAGGACGCCGACGCGGACGCCGCCGACGATTACGAGGACTGACACATGCCGCCCGTAAGTAAAGCCGGAGGATCGGCCTTCCGCAAGGACGTCGAGTTCGTCACGAAGGACGACGACGAGCAGATCGCGGCCGGCATCGTGATGGTTCCATCGAAAGTCGACCTCCAGAACGACTTCGCTCGCGAGGAGACCATCCGCGGGTTCGCCGACCAGTTCGAGACATTCGTCGAGGCTGGCGAGGCCGGCGGCGGCGTCATGCACGCCGTCTTCCCGAATGGCTGGATGGACCTCGAGCGCAACGAGGTTCTCGACGAGGCCGAGGAGATCGGCGGGAAGACCGTCGACGCCGGCGCGTGGATCCAGGAGTGGGAAATCCGCAACGACGATCTCTGGACCCTGATCGATGACAAAATCCTCGCCGGCTACTCGATCGGCGCAATCCAGGTCGACTGGAACGGCCCGTTCGAGCAGGGCGAGGTCGACGACGTCGCGGTCCCCGAAGCGATCAGCGAGGACGCACTCGTCTGGGAGCTGACCGATGGGATCATCCGCGAGGTCTCGGCAGTCGACATCCCGGCCGTGCCCGATGCGCAGATCCTCGAGACGAAGGCCGACGCCGAGAAGCGTCTCGGTGACTACCTCGGGGATCGCGACGGCTTCATCGCCGAAGCCCTCGAGCGCGGCCACTCCGAGGGCGAAGCCGAGCGCCTCTGGGACGTCCTCAGCGCGGCCACCGAGGCTGAGGGATCGGCCGAGCCGGGCAAGCAGTCGATGTTCGCCCGCGCTGGCAAGGCGTTCCTGGACGCGCTCTCCGGGTCCGGTGACGACACTCCGTCGAAGACTTCCGAGACCTCGGACCGCGGTCACGATCATGCCGCCGACAAGGAGGGGCGCACACTCTCGACGGCGAACCGCAACTCACTGTTCGCGACGATCGACGCCTCGCTGGACGTCCTCGAGGACGCCGGCGTCGACCACGGCATGACTCGGTTCACCGATCGCGAGGACACGAACTTCGACCTCTCCGAGCACGGCGCCCGCAAGTGGCCAGAGCCGGACGAAGACGAAGACGATGAGACGGACGTATCGCCCGTCAACAACGCCGCCGGCGGCGACACGCCGGACGACAGTGACACGGAAGCTGCCGACGACACTGACATGACTGACGACACTACCGATAATGAGCCCCCGGAGTGGGCCAAAGACCTGCAGGACCGACTCGACGAACAGAGCAAGCGAATCGACGAGGCGCTCGGCGACGCCGACGGTGAAGAAAAAGACGCCTGGGACGACGCCCCCGAGTGGGCGAAGGAACTCAAGGAGGACGTCGACAAGCAGGCTGAGCGTGTCGACGCGATCTCGAAGCAGACTGGCACCGACACGCAGCAGATCGGGAAGGTCGAGAGCGAAGAGAACGGGAAAGACAGCGGCTTCACGCTGGACCCGCGGAAGGCTCAGAGGTAACTGACGATGACGATTCACGCCACCCGAACGCAGAACGAAAAGGCAGTCGAAAAGCTCGACACCACCGACATGGCCGGCGGCGTCCTGCCGCGAGACCTCTTCGAAGAATGGTACCAGAAGGTCGTCGACTCGGCGACCATGCTCGAGGGAGCTCGCACGGAGGACCTCCCGCGGCCGCAGATGGACCTCCCACGAATCAGCGTCGGCGAGCGCATGCGGCGTGGATCCGACGAGAACTCGGGCGGTGACGGTCAGGGAGAGGTCAACACCGACGCTGTCAGCCTGGACGTCGAGAAGGGCACCCTCGCGTACGACCTCTCTCGAGAGTCCGTCGACGACACGCTCGACAACGTCGACGAGATCGTCCTGGACATGCTGGCCCGCCAGTTCGCGGTCGACACCCAGGACCTCGGGATCAACGGTGACGAGTCCAGCGGCGACGCATTCCTCAACCAGAACGACGGCTGGCTGAAGATCCTCTCGAACTCGACGGACACGGCGACCTACGACCACACCGACGGAAACGGCAACGCCCAGCCGGTCGACACGGGGCTCTTCAACGAGGCCATCCAGGCGATGCCGAACAAGTACCTCCGGTCGGACCGGTTCGAGCCCGTGTTCTACATGAACGAGAACAAGGTCCAGCAGTACCGGATGGCGCTGACCGAGCGGGAGGACCCGCTGGGCTCGGCAGTCATCTTCGGTGACGAGGACATCACGCCCTTCTCCTACGACGTCGTCGGCGTCGCCGCGTGGCCCGAAGACACGGCCGTCTTCACGCACCCGCAGAACTTCGTCTACGGCCTCTACGACGAGGTCGAGATCCATGTCCTCACCGAGACGGACAAGGTCGCCGAGAACGACCTCTTCGCTCGCTACTTCATGCGAGTTCGTGACGACTTCGCGATCGAGGACGAGGAAGCGGCCGTTCTCACCACGGGAATCGAGGCCTAAGGAGGGGCGCTGATGACGACTACTAACGAGAAAACGCGGAAGGCATTCGAGGAGCATCGCATCGTCCGTCGGCTGTCGTCGGATCCGCCTACGGCAAACCTCGAGGGTGGCGAGATCTGGTACAACACGACTGCCGACGAGTACCGAGGCTACGAGGCAGGCACAGGCATCGTCTCGGTCAGCACGACGGCGGTCTGAGGTGATCTGTTATGGAAACAGTACGCTACACAGCTGATGGAGGGCGGTATCGAACCGGCGGCGTCACCTTCGAACCCGGCGACGAGGGCGAGGTTGCTCCAGGTCTGGCTGAACACCTCGTCGACGATGTCGGCGGTTTCGAGTACGTCGACGGTGACGCCGGCGACACCGAAGACAAGGACGGCGGCAGCGACGAAGGCGAGAGTGACGTGGCGGACGGCAGTCTCGAGACAAAGAATTCGGTCGTCACCGCACCCGAGGAGTTCACCATCGAGGAGATCGAGGCTGAGCTCGAGACCGGCGAGTGGGATGACCACCTCGAGATGCTTCGCGAGAACGAGGAAGCGGGCAAGGATCGCTCCGGCGTCTACGACGCGATCGGCGTCCGTCGTGCCGAGATCGAGGGGTGACCCATGCCTCCTTGGTATGCAACCGAAGTACTGGCCGACTCGGAGAGCCTAACCGCTGACGACCCCGTCTCGGCGATTGTCTCGAAGTTCCGCTCGCCTGTGGTTTGTGTTGCTCTCGAGGACCTCGAGGGATCGGCCGACGACACGATCACGATCGAGTTCGAGGGCACTGCTGGAACCTACGAGGCCGACAATCGGACCCTCTCGGAGACGCAGTCCTACACGGTTGACATCCCGCAGTGTGAGTCCGTCTCGGTGACGTCGAGCAACGGCGTCACGTATAGCATCGAAGTCCGCGCGAATCCGGAGTAACCCATGCCCGACACTGGATACTGTACGCTCGATGATGTCAGGAGGACGCTTCGAAAATCGCAACTGCCCGGCGATATCTCTCAAGACGAGGAGATCGCCGTCGACGCGATCGTGGCGGAGACCGAACCGCTCGAGAAGTCGTTGAAACGCCACTGGTACGAGCCCGACGGCATCAGTGAGACCACCGAGATCGACATCCCGACCGAGCCGAAGTCACGCGACGACGAGGAGGACATCCCGACCGGCGGAGCTCACCTCGTCGGTGACCCCATCACTCCGAAAATGTGGCAGGGTGACTACACCCGGATCGAACTCGAACGTCGTGACGCCGAGTCGATCTCCGAACTGCTCGTTCGAGATAGTGACGGTGGGTACACCGATTGGGTGTCGAGCAACGACTACGACGGTGGCCCGTGGCCGGGAGCACTCGGCCAAGATTATGTCCTGCGAGTGAACAACGGCGGGTGGTCGCATCTGTACCTGGACACGACGAACTTGCTCGTGGAAGACGCCGACGAGGACGATGAATACTATCTCGACTCGTTTTCGAACGCAGTCTACGTGTCCTTCGACTACGGTCACAAGGGCATCCCGCGAAACGTTCGGCGTGCTGTAGCGTTGCGTGCAGGTGCCGAGCTCGTTGAAGAGGCTGTGATTTCGATCCCAGAAAACGCGACGCTCTACAACATCGAAACCAAGGCCGAAGAGATGCGCACGAAGGCCGACGATCTCCTCGAGGTGTATCTCTGATGGCTCCCTGTACGCTACTCTTCGTCCTCTCGGCGACGTTCGTCTTCGCGGCCTTCATAGCGCTCTTGGCGATATCCGAGGGCAGCAAGCGGCCGGCGCGGGTCGCGGAGACGCCTGACGAGGATCCGCAGGGTGGCTCCGCTCTCGAGGAGTTCGGCCCTCACGAAACGAGGTGGGGGCGCTGATGGAGTTCGATTCGAGCTTCGAAGACGACCTCCGCGAGGCCGTCCTAGACGACGTCGAGCAGAAGGCCCGTGACGATATCGGTCCGCGGCTGATCGACATCGCCCGGGAGAACTGGCAGGCGTACGCCTCGAGACACGACTACGATATCGATCACATCTGGAAGGACGTCGAGGGCCCGTTCGTCGACCGCGACGGCGACAGTGTCTCGGTTCGGATCAAGTGGCCGGGCCTCACGGCCCTGTTTGAATGGGGTGTTGACCCTCACACGATCAAGGGAAATCCGCTGCTCTACTTCTACTGGGATGCGAAGGACCAGTGGATTACGACCGACGAGGTCAACTGGGGCTCAGAGACAGGCGGTATTCCAGAGTCGCGGGCGATCCGTGACTCGCTTGACCGGCTGGAGGGGGAGCTGTAGATGGTCGTCCAGGACGAGGTCATGTGGGTCCTCGAGACCATCAAAACGAACTGGCCCGGCGACTGGCCGGCGGACGACGGTGGGACCGAGCGTCTCTACCGCGTCAACCGAGACGAGCCGGAGGTCCTCGAGACAGGCCAGCGGGAAAAGTCGGTCGAGATGACGAGAGCGTCGGCGCTCGGTGCCTCGCTGGGGTCGCGGACGCCCGAGGCGGCCGGTCAGGGATACGACCATCGTGTCACGACGACGATCGACTGCCGGCTCAAGGGGCTGACTTCACAAGGGGGAGAGCATGGACACATCGAGTCCTCCAATAAGGCGAAGCAGTTTGCATTGTATGCACAGAACGCGATTTTGCAGGAACGATCCTACCCATCGGTCGATCCCGATGCGGAGGATATCGGCCGCGTCGCGTACCATACGGCCTATGCTGACGATCCGACCGATCGCAGCCGCGAGTATATGGACGAGTACTTCTGGACCTGGACGGTCAGGCTCGTCGGTTATGAAACACTACCATGACAGACTTCACAGACACAATCGACACGACAGCAGCATCGATCGAGGATCTACAGGAGGACCTCAAAGCACATCTCGAGGACATGCTCGGGTTCGGCGTTACAGTCGAAGACGCCGAGATAAGAATCGACGAGAAGTACGGTGACCGACTGAGTGTGGAAGTCGAAATCGGACCACTCGAACGCGAACTCGAGCGCCGGCTTGGTGCCGACGAGGTCTGGACGTCCGTCCTCTCACTCGAGATCACTCCGTCCGCTCCCAAGGATCGCTCTAACGATATCGAGGGAGGAATCCGAGAGATGGCAAAGGAAGAGGCCGAGGATGTCGTCCACGAAGCGGCAGTAGGTGACCCCGAATGACGGGGGCTGGAGCAGCGACCGTCGCCTATACGGTTGAGTCCGACTACGGCGCCGGTCCGGATGATACGGATCCGACGTGGATCCAGCCTGGGATCGACCTCACAGTCGGCGATCTCACGGTCGAGCAGGCGCTCGAGCGCTCCCGTCATCCCGACGATCCGACCCCGGCAGGCTCTCGCGAGGGAAATTTCGAGGGCGCGATGTCGGTGTCTTTCAGCCTCACGGATAACAACTTCCACGACCTCGTTTTCGCCGACGGCGGGACGGCACTGCCGAACTCGCCGATGCGAGCGCCGTCGTCGACGTGGTATGCTGCGATTGACATGCCTGACGGGACGACCGAGTCCCGGACGCCGACTGGCGCGATTGTCCAGGACGCGACAGTCAGCTACGAGCAGGGTAGCGACATCACCATCGAACTGACGCTGCTCTACGGCGACGAGCCCAACGACATCGCCGAACCAGGTTCGATCCAGAAGCCGTCTGACGAGGACGTCTACACCTGGCACGGTGCGACGTTCGAGGTCGATGGCCTCAACCAGCCACTCATGCAGTCGACGACGCTCTCACTGTCTGGACTGGCACGGTTCCGTCGCGGTCAGGATCGACACCCGTTCGACGCGGTCGTCGACGCGATTGAGCCGTCGTTCTCGACCGACGCGACGTTCACCGAGCGCGACCAGCTCGCGCTCGCGGTCGACGACTCTCGAGACGGCCCAGTCGGCAAGGTGCCGGCGAGCTTCGCGCTCGAGAACGGTGTCGGTGACACGATCGAGTACACGCTTGAGGACTGCCAGCCGACGTCGTACTCGTGGGCCGACCTCGTTGCACCGGACAGCGACCTGAGCGAACCGATCGACTACCACGTTGCGGACGTGTCGGCGACGACGACTCCCGCCTAACCACCCCATGCTTACAACTGAAACCTACGTGATCGCCGATTCGATCGAGGAGTTGACTGACCGTACCGACACGCTCGAAGAGGCCCTCGAGGACCTCGAGCAGGGCACGGACGACTACAATGCGATCAAGGCACGTCGCGATCGCGTCAACTACCTCAAGCGCGGCCTCCGTTGGCAGCGCGATGAGGAGGGCTGGGGTGGTGACACCGAGTTCGAACTCGGGGCGATGACCGCCGGCGAGAACGCGATGATGCATCGCGAAGCCCCCGACGACGCCGGCCGTGACGAGATGCGACTCTGGTTCGTCGCGGCCTCGACCGTCGATGCACCGTTCGGCAGCAAAGACGATACTCTTAAAGAGACGTTTTCGGAACTCTCCGACGCCCACCCGGCGTTCGTCGAGTGGGCGGAAGCCAAGGCCAACAACCTCGGCGTGCCGGGTGATTCGGGAAACAGGTCCTCGACGTCCTCGACAGAGAGCGACGCGTCGGCGACCTCGACGGACGGGCCCGAGTCGACTACTACATCGTCGTCGGACTCGCCCACGGCATGAGCTACGACGACATCCTCAAGGTACCGCTCGACTACCTGCGGCTCCTTGACGTCTACGCGGCCACACGATCCCGACTATGAGTTTCGATACTGAAGCCCAACTCTCGATCGAGATCCCGGAGTCGGAGCTCCGGAACGCTCGGCAGCAGATCGAGTCGAACATCGGGACGACCGAGATCGGGATGACCGACGGGGGTTCGATGTCGGCTCAGGCCGCCGGCGGTGGTGCCGGTGGTGGCGGCCGGGAGCGTCGTCGACGTCGTCGCGAATATCGCTGGGCCCGCGAGCGTACCGACTACCTCGAGAGTAGCGTCGAACTGCTGAACGAGATCGAGGACAAGGTCGGTGGCGATGACGGCGGGTTGCTTGGTGAGCTGACTGGCGGCCTGCTCGGCGGTGTCGGTGGAGCGGCTGGTGGTCTCGGTGGTGGTCTCTCGTCGATCTTAGCGACAGGAGTCGGATCGGCCGTTGGGACTGCGGTCGGCGATCAGCTCAGTGACAAGCTCGGCGATGGGCTTGGCGTCGAAACGGAGAACTTCGAGATCGCTATCGATAGCGAGGAACTCGAAAGCGTTGACGTCGGTATCGAGACCGAAGAACTCGACACAGTGGAAGTCGGTGTCGAAACAGAGCAACTCGAGTCGGTCGATGTCGGCGTTGAGACCGAAGAACTCGAGAACATGGCGATCGACGTCAAGACGGAAACGATCGAAGAGCTGGCGATCCCGATCACTGCAGAGGAGATCGAAGACTTCCAGCTGGGAGTTGAGGACGTTCCACCCCTCCAGGTAGAAGAAGTCGATCCTGTAAGCGTCGAAGTCGATGTCGGAGTAATGACTGAGACGACGATCACTGACAGTTCGGGTAGATCAACCAAGAGTGGCTCCTCGTCGTCTGGTCGCGGTGGTAGAGGGGGGATGCGGGGATGGTCAGCACGTACGGCCGACGGTGCAAACGACTGGGCCGGCGATACTGCTGACGGTGCGCAACGGTTCGCAAAACGGTTGAATCCCTGGGACAGCCCTGATAAGAAGTCCTCTGGTGATACATCGTCGGGCACCAAGCAATCCCCCAGCACGCAAACAACTGAGACGACTGTCAATACACGCGCGGCCGCGACTACTGGCGGCGGGTCTGGCGAATCAGGCCCAGCTGAGATAAACGCGAATTTCGGCGACATCAACGTCGACGTCGATGATCTGGACCGTTTCGTTGACGAAGTAGTTCGCGAGACCGAGGATATGGTTGAAGATGCACGCGACGAGCTAAACGATCGCATTGATCGCTTGGAGCGAGAAATCCAAGGGAGATGAGTAGCAGAACTGGCATGTACATGGCTTGTCCTGTTCGCGCGTCACCATCAGCTCTGGTGCGTATCTTTACGACAGTCCGATTGATGCCCTCGTCTATTGCCTCGGCATCTGAACGGTAGTTCTCTATCTACTCGGATCGGCAGAAATACTCAAGCGATTAGGGTTACGCTCCCGGCCAGATCGTGAGCCGATCGGTACGGAATAGCGAGACGAAGACCGCCGCCGCACGGTCACTGCGGCAACGTTTTTCCATAATTCATGCCACTTAGAGACAAGGCCATCCTCGAGATCGGAATCAACGGCGGCGACACCACCGGCGAGTTCCACCTCCAGGAGGATCTCACTGATACTGGCGACGTGGCAAAGCAGTACCTCATGTCGAACCGCGGGCAGATGATCCGCGAGGCGTTCGATATTGGGACGGATTTGCTTGAGGACGAGGTCCAGAATGCTGACCTCGAGAACCGGAAAGGGTACCACGTCGACGGCGGCTCCGGTCACTACCGCGAGTCACTATCATTCGCCGCCAGTAAAGGCGATCGGTGGGGTGACGGATCAACCGACTCGAACGACCCCGACGACGTCAGTAAGACCGATGCGACCGGTTGCGACCCAATCGCGATGAAACAGGTGTTCGAATGGTTCGTCACGCAGAGTAAGAGCGACAGCTCGGGTGGGACACGCTTGCACATCGGCGAGTGGACCGACGGATCGTTCTCGAGCAGCGCCGGCGCGTTTGGCCACGCGATGCCCGTTGCAATCAACGAGAGCAGCGTCACGAAGGATCCCGACAAGCCCTCGACGATCGAAGGGACGGTCGAGCTCACGTGGACGTCAGTCTTCCCTGACGTCGACATCGAAGGGTCGTTCGAGGACGGTCTCAACGAGATCGCCGAATACGTGCAGGACTTTTAAGCGATGAAGTACATCTACAACAGCCCGATCCCGGAGGCCGCACAGACCAGCGAGCGCGATCGGCTCGGCCAGCAACTTGCTGAGGCAGGCATCCTCCAGGAAGACGGTGCGATCGTCGAGTCGCTCTCCTCGGAAGCAGCTGACCTCTCACTCTCAGGCCAGTACCGCTGGGGTGCAGAGATCTCGGAGATGCTCGCGACCGAGTTGGACGAGCTCGCCGACTCGAGTCTCCCGACACTGCCGCTGTATCGGCGAGGCGGTGGCTACTCGAATGCCGGCTACTACGAAATCGCGAGCGCGGACGTTGAGCCACTCCACGCGAACGACCGCAGCGTGTGGGCGTTCGCACTCTCATTGACGGCCGTCGGAAAGAAGGGGAGCTTCTTCAGAGCCCTCGAACCGAATCCGTACCAGCTTGATCACGAATTCGGAAACGACACAGACGCGCTGGTCGGTGTCCCGAGCGCCGCAAGCAAGGTTCAGTGGTACAACGCCAGTGGGGATGGGACTCGAGCCCCTGCGTCTCCGATCGAAACACGCTCGAGCGCGGCGTCCGATGTTGACGTCTATGATCTCACCGACGCATCGTGGTACGATCCTCCACCGTACGACGAGAATCCACCGACGCTGATCTATGCAGTCGACTATCCCGACGAAGTCCCGTGTGGTGTCCGTGTCTACGATACTCGCGGCTACGACTCGAAGTTCACAACCGAAGGGATCCGACAGTGGCAGACCGTCCATTCTACGGAGCACGATATCGGCACAGAGATCGTCATGTCAAACGCGCTCATCCGACTCCGTCTCGACGAGCCCAACGGGACGCTCGAAGCCGAGGAGTGGGACTCGGGCACCGACTCCTGGACGACGGTCGGCCTCGAGGCAGACCAGCCGGCGACGGTCTCGCTGTTCGATGTCGACCTGATGGATGTCACGATGGTTCGCGCTCGCGCCCAGCTAACCTTCGACATCGACGACGAGTTGTTTAGTCTGAACGCGATCGTCAACCGTGGGCACAACGACATCCAGTTCTCGGTCCCAGAGAACGAGACGGGGCCCGTACCGCAGTCGCTGGAGGATTGGCTCAGTCCGGTTGCATCGACATCGATCGCCGACGCGAACGCCAGCAAGACGCTGGTGTCGCGAAGCGATGTCCGCAGATAGTGCGTCAACGAACGCGTGGAACCCGGTGCGGTTTCTGATCAGGCCTTGTTTCTGGTCAATTCGCGTATAGTCTGCTGAAAGAGATCCCTGTTTCCGTACATCAGAACTCCGAGAAGCCACTACCACAGATATGGCTACCATCACAGAGACCTACGACACCGCCGGCCAGTACTCGATCGACATCCCCGAAGCCGCCGAGAATATCCACGTCGTCCTTGAGGGCGGTGGCGGGGCTGCTGCAGAGGGCGGCGATCCCTACGGCGGTGATGGAGGTCGCGTCGAAGGCGATTTCCCCCAGGCCGCCGGCGAGACGCTGCAGATTTATGTCGGTGGTGGCGGCACGATCGGCGACTCGAGCGGCGGGTTCAATGGCGGTGGGAGCGGGCATGCGGCAAATTTCGCCCGCTCGTCGGGTGGCGGTGGGGGCGCGTCGGACATCCGCATCGGTGGGACCACTCTCGACGACCGTGCGGCAGTCGCAGCCGGTGGAGGTGGTGCAACAGACGACGATGACGGCGAACCGGTGTCTGGTGGGGCCGGCGGCGGTCTCGAAGGCGCGGATGGCGATACGCCCCTCTCAAGCGACGGCGAGGGAGGAACACAGACGGCTGGCGGCACCGGTGACGAGAGTGACGGGTCGTTCGGGACCGGCGGAGACGGCGCGTCTGGCAGCGATTACCCCGGTGGCGGTGGCGGTGCCGGTTGGTACGGTGGTGGCGGCGGTGGCAGCACGACAGCTGGCGGTGGTGCTGGCGGTGGTGGGTCTTCGTACATCGATGACTTGCAAAACGCCACTACGACGACCGGCGGCGGCGCGGCCGGCGGGACTGGAGCGGGGGCCAACGGAAACGACGGGTCGGTCACGATCACGTTCGACCTTGACCCGGTGGCGGCGACGAACCTCACAGTTAACGCCGAGCGCGAGACGAAGATCGACACATCCTGGACCGTCAACGACCCCGACGTGGACGGCCAGCGCGTCTATCGCGACACTTCGAGCGGCGTCGACCCCAGCACCGCGACCGAGATCGTCGATCTCGGGTCGTCGATCCAGAGCCACACCGACACCGTCCTCGATAACGGCACGCAGTTCTACTACGCCGTCGAGACCTACATCACCTACGACGGCACAGACTACACGGCACTCTCCGCCGAGGCCACCGGGACGACAGTCCTGCCGGATGTCACCGGGTTCGAACTCGACGCCAGCGTCCAGGACGAACTGACGGCTCAGAACTTCGACGCCGGCCTCAACACCGGCCAGTATCGCATCCGGTGGAAGGAGAGTGACGCCAGCAGCTACGACGGCGCCGACGAGGCGACGATCGCCTACAATATAGACCCGCTCGAATACGTGATCGCTGGACTTCTCGACGGGGAGAAGTACGACATCGGGATCCGGACCGAGACCACCGACGTCACTGGCTCGTGGCACACGGCCTCGGAGGTGACGAAGCTGGTTGCCGCCTCCGGGATCACGTTCGACAACCTGACCGCGACGTCGATCGACAGCGTCTCGTGGACGGTCGAGTCGGACTTCGAGGGGGCGCAGGAGGTCTGGTGGCAGCGTGGAGACTACGAGTACGATGATCCCAAGGGCGAGCTTCTTGGGACCGTCAGTTCGACGACGTCGTCGTTCTCCGACCTGCCGATGATACATCCCGACCGGGACTACACGGTGACCGTTCGCGCGGTCACGCAGTACGTCCACGCGGACGGGTCAGCAACGGAGACCTCGCCGAGCGCCGGCCTCGCCCAACACGCCGCGCCGCCTCGAGGCTGGTTCGCCGAGGTCGAGCACCCCTCCGGCTCCACTCGTCAGCTGACGGTCGCCGACGGCGCGCAGTGGCAGCCCCAACTCAACGGTCTCCCGCGCGTCCGGCTCCCGGTGCCACGCGACGAGACGTGGCGCTCGGAGGCCATCGAAGGCCAGCCACTCCGGGTCTGGTACAACGGGCGCCGCTTGCCGATCGACGAGCTCGAGACAGTGACAACCGAGGCAGGTCAGACGGTCCTCGAGGGGCGCGGCGGGCTCCAACTCCAGCGAGCGATCGAGGCGGAGTACTCGTCGAAGGCTGCCCACCTGGCCGCCGAGGAGTTGATCCAGCAGCACACTGATTACACGGCGAACGTCGACGCGCCATCGAACGGCGTCTCAATCGCTGACGAACTCCTCCTGGAGGCTGACACGACGGCCGAGTGGCAGGATCTGGCCGTCTTCGGGGATACCGATCCCTTCGAGGTCACCAACGATACGCTGGTGGTCCTCGAGACGTCTTACTTCACACGCGGCACAAAAAACACGTCGGACTACTCTGGGACGCTCCGCAACGACGTTGCGTATATCGATGGTAAGGCCTTGTACCTGACGTCGTCAGGGGATTTCGCAGAGTGGCCACTCTCCTTCAACCACGAAATCCCCGCCGATCGAATCGGCCTTGCCGTGCGGCACGAGATCCCTGGATCGACTGATGCAGAGTGGTCGTTTAACGGGCAGACGGTGGCCACCCTTTCGACGAGTGGCCCCTCGCTTGCTTGGATTGATCTGCGTGATAGTTTCATCACTGTCGACCACACTCTCAGCCAGATATCCGCTGGCGAGACGCAGACGCTCAAAGTCGATATTACTGGCAGTGCGGGCTACGTCATCGACTCGATCTGCGTGTACGATACAAAATACTATCCGCCGGTCGGCGATTGGGCGGACGAAGGCTGGGACGCCGTCCACGAGGATGGCGGCCACCTCGACGGACCGCCAACGTACCCGCCGGACGGTGCGCAAGTCCGGACCACCGACGCCGAGACGCCTTACAGCGTCGTCGCCGCGAGCGTGACTTCGGCGCTCAACGACACCTCCGGTTCACAGGCGGTTGCGGTCTCGAACGACCAGGGGCTGACGTGGCTCGAGGCCACAAACACGGAGACACTCGATCAGTCGTTCAGTGAGGACGGTGGGGCACTTCGAGCACGGTTCACTCTGGGTGGCACCGGGTCGCGCAACAACGCCTCGCCACGGTTCGGTTTCGATCCACAGACAGTCGACAGCGTCGAAGTCCGCGCAGACCTCGAGGATACGCCAATCCTTGTCAATCAGACGTTCGAGGGCGACCTCGGGAACGTTCTCTCCGAGATCGCCAAGCAGGGCAACTCCATCTGGGAGGTTCGTCGCGACGGCAGCGGCTACTCGATCGAATGGACCCGTGCCGGCCAGCGGCAAGCGGCCACCGACCTCGATGTGAGCAGCTACGAGGACACCCGGACGATCGAGAGCAAAACTCTCGCTTGCGAAGTCGTCGGTGGCCGACAGTCGGTCTCTGGGAGGCGATTTACGGCCGACGCGTCGTCGTTCGTTGACCTCGGCGACACCGATATCATCGCTGGTACTGAGTACGTCTTCGACCCGGCCACGAGCGAGGGCTTCGAGCGCGGACAAGACTACGAGATCGACAACCGAGACGGATCGATCAAAATCACCAACACGGGGTCGATGGCCGACGGCGACACCTACGCGATCGACTACGACTTCAAGCCCCGCGGCCGTCACGAGGCCGACGAGTGGGACGGCGATGCGACGCTCGAACGTCGCGAGGAGATCCCTGGACTGACGTCGCGGCGAGGCTGCCAACAGGCCGCCCTGCGGATCATCCAGGAGACCGGTGGTGGGTTGACCGAGGTCGACGTTCAGTTCGCCGATCTCGACCCCGACCAGTCGCTCGTCTCGGCGATCAAACTCGACGAACTCCCCGGCGGTGACCTGCTCGAGGTGCGCGAGATCGACTTTAGCGACGGCCAGGGGCGAGCGCTGTTGGGCGATGGCCAGTCCGTTGACGACGCCGTCAATGAGATCCGTTCGCGAATCGAGGCGGTCGCCCGGCGGTCGTGAGAGCTACCGCAGGCTGTCGGTATCGTAAAGTCCGGCACTGTCGGCCTCGTCGATCGCGTCGTTCCCCTCTTTTTCGTACTCGGCCGCGTCATCGGTATCGCCGATCATGCGACTTGCGGTCGCAGCGTCGAAGGCGTCTGCTGCCTCAGCCAAGGAGGCGGAATAGGAAACAACCGTCTCAGACCGGTCGGCAAGGTGGGCGGTGTCCTCAACCCGCTCGAGCGCCGAGACGACCGCGTTGTAACTCTCTTCGGCGGATTGGAACTCATCACGTCGGTTCTCGCCATTTTCGTACAATTCCAGCGCGATCCAGAAGTCTCGCTCCGCTTCGACTAGCGGCTGGGCCCCGGTGCCGATCGACTCTATCGCCGAGAGGTCCATGACGTAGGTCTCGATCACCGAGATGAGCGCGCTTCCGCCGATCGCGTCGACGGTCGGCGTTGGGCGGACGTTGGCATTCGATTTGAGATTCTCGCGCAGGTCTGTTGCGGTGCTCGCGACGCCCGGCGCGTTCTCTTCTACCGCATCGAGATTCCTGTTTTCGACGTTGTCGAGAAGGTCCGTGGCGGCGCTGTAGGCATCGTAGACCCGAGGCTGGTAGCCGAAGACCAGCTCCAACGTGTCGATCGCCATCTGCAGGTCCGCGATCACCGTGTCCTGCTCCTTTGAGACATCATACTCGACCGTGGCCTCGAGCTCGGCGTGGGCGTCCTCGAGTGCCCCTTCTGCCTGGGAGGTTCCCAGCGACGGATAGGTCGTGTCGAGGGCTTCGAGGCCGCCGTCGCCCTGGTCGTTGACCTGGTCGATCGCCGAGGCGAACGCATCCTGCGCGGCGTCGATGTGCTCCTGGGCGAGTTCTTCGTCAGTGGGCCCAGGATCGTCCTCCGGCTCTTTTTCTTCGTCGTCGGTCTGTTCGTCGACGGGGTTGTCGGTATCGGTCTCGTTCCTGGTGTCGGGCTCGGGGCCGTCCGATTCGTTCTCGGATTCGTTCGACGTCTCGAGGTCTTTCGTCTCGTCTTCGTCTTCGGGATCGGGGTCGTCACTGGCCTCCTCGCTCGAGCAGCCGGCGATTGCGATGACCGCACCGGTGGCGAGCAACTCCCTACGTCTCATAGCCACTAATCATCTCTTATACTGATAAGATTTCGGCCATTAATAGAATTCAATCTCGAGCACG